>NZ_JBKORB010000005.1:0-156856 GCF_046764905.1 Campylobacter parajejuni | reverse complement strand
GATTTTATGAATTTCATTCATATTAGAACCTACTCTAGCTTGTAAGACATCAAGAAGTTTATTAAGAACATTTTTAAGTTCAATGAGTTGTGGGTTTCTTGGATTAGCTGTAATTCTTGCTGTAAGATTACCACTTTCTACTACTGAAACTGTTTCTACACTTTCTTTTACAGCTTGATTATCTTGTTCTAAACCTTTTTTAGTAGCTAGAATGTTTTCATTGATGGCATTTGATATTTGACCAAATTCATCATTAGTTTTTACATCAATAGTAGCTATGTTCTTTGTTTTATGATTGATGAAATCAAAGAAGGAATTGATGTTTGACGAAATGGCAATGATGGAAAAATTGAGTTGTTTATAAAAAAAGAAAGCAAAAGGACAAATAGCAACAATGAGTAAGGTAGCAATGGCTAATGACTTGATAAATCCTGCTTGAAAATGCTCAGGGATAAGTTCCATTTCTTTTTGGATGTAAGGCTCCAGAGTATCGACATAAACGCCTGTTGAAATCCATATATCATCGGTGTTAGGTATCATAACGCTATAAGCATTTTTTTGAGCTATGCTTGATTGGCTTCCGCCCTTAGTAAAATCATAAAACACAAAACCCCCGCCATTCAAGGCTTTTTTGTATAATTCTTGAACATAATAAACACCATTGGCATCTTTAGCGTCTTTTAAATCTTTGCCGATTAAATCTTTTCTTACAGGGTGAGCGACATTGGTTGTTTTTTTATAAACGAAAAAATAACCGCTCTTGTCTTGTTCAAATCTAAAATTTTCAATGGCTTTATCGATGATGGCGATTTTTTCTTTTTCATTCGGGACATTTTCTAATAAATCACCTAAAGACTGAGCCATTGCTAGGGTTAAGGTTTGGATTTTGTTATTGACTTCTCCTTCTAGTATATCGCGGGACTCATTCATTAACATTTTTAAGCCATTTTGATTATTAACGAAAAAAGTTGCAAAAGTCGCTATGACAGAAATCAATGCTGCGAACGCTAAAAGAAGCATTTTACCACGGATTGTAAATTTCATAATTATCCTTTTTTAAATTTTTAACGAAAATTGTTCGCAATTATAATATTTTATTTATAAATATTTCTTTAAAATGTAATAAATATCAAAAAAAAAAAAAACAAAATTTAACTATATTTAAATATAAAATCCATAATATTAACTTATTGTTTAAAATTAAATTTAATTCTAATGGTAAGTAAAATTATAAAATTCTCAAAATATAAGGTATTTTTCTACAAAAGGCTTTTTTAAATCAACTTAGATGAATTTAAATACACTTAAGAGTATGATAAAATTGAGGATTGTTAAAGCTTGGTGGGAAAGGAACACTCGCACTAAATTCCTTATAAGTATGACCCGGAAGAGTGTTTATAATTTCTATGGTATAGGAAACGCTGGTGTTTTTCATCTGGGCATTTTTAAGATTTTGCTCTTTAAAAATTTCAGCACCGACTTCTTTTTGATTGAGTATGCTTAACATTAAATAGCACTTTCTAATGTCAAAGCGTGTGAGATTTTGAACCTTTCCGCTGATGATAACGCTTTCGTGTCTTAAATCCCTTGTGTAAGTGAGTTTGCTTAGTTCTGCTTGAGTGATGAATTGGTTAATGGTAAGAAAAATAGAATAAATAAGCAAAGCCGTGAAAATGCTTGCTATGGTATAACAAGCCAAAGCGATTTCTCTTTGCTTGATTTTTAAGAAAATCAAAAGACAAACTAGACCAAAACAAAGGATTAAAACGACAAAGACTATGATATGAAACAAAGTAATTTGCATTAAAAACACTCCGAATTTAAACGAATAGTGTAGTTATTGTCGTAATTAAAATTTTCAAAGGAAATTCTTTGGAATTGGCTTGTATTTTTTTTAAGCTCTTTTAAATCTTTACTTTTTTGTCTTAGGGGTAAAAATTTCTTTTTGTATTTTTCTACTATGCCATCATCTGGCAGTGCGTCTGTGAAAATTTTGGCTATGACTTTGCATTCTTTAAAATTATGCTTAGAAGTGTTAGTGATATTAAAATCAATCATCAAAGCTTGGGTGCTTTGTATCATTTTATGTTCGATTATGGAAGTTTGCCTACTTCTTGCTTCTTTGTCAATGAGTTTATAGCCATAAACATAGACTAAAAAACAAAGCACAATATCTAAGCCTATGATAAAAAGAGCTATCACAGGTCTATGACGTAAAAATACGCAAAGTAGTAAAACGCAAGTGAAAAGGAAAAAAACTAACAAAATCAGCATATAATCGACCAAGTATAAATGTGTGGTGTAGTAAAGCACGATTTCTCTTAGTTTTTCCACCCACTTATCCTTAGTTCATATTTGCAGAACTTTGCTTTTTCGCGTCCTTAGTATCCACCCATATATTTGGCACTGCTCCGCCCGGAGTTAAGAAAATTTTCGCATCTTGATTGACTTTTAAAGCTTCGTTAAATTCTTTTTGTGTTTCGATTTGCTTGAGATTAAGCAAAGGAGAATTTAAGCTATTGGCGATTTCTTTGTTAGAATAAGCCTGTGCATCTGCTTCGATTTTAACAGCTGTGGCTTTACCTTTGGCACTGATTATGGTAGCATTAGCTTCCCCTTCGGCTAGGGCGGCTTTTTTTAGGGCTTCTTGATTGGCTCTTTCGACTTCGTATTTGGTTCTTTCTGCTTCTTGTTTAGCGATTTGAACGCGTTCAATTTGCTCTTTTACCTTAGCAGGCAGTATAATCTCTCTAAGTTGCACAGCACGAAGTTCCACAGGCTCATTTGGCTGGGCTTCTATGGTCTTTCTAATGCCTTCTTCGATTTGGGTTGCAATAGCGTTGCGATTGGTTGGAAGCTCTTCAGCTGTGTATTTACCTACTACACTACGCACTACATCACGCACCACAGGGTCTATGATTTTATTTTCCCAGTTTAAACTCCAAGTTGCGATGGTTTGTGGGACTTGAAGGGGATTTAAGCGGTATTGCACTGTTACATCAATAGACACAGGCAAACCGCGAGAATCAAGCACCGAAATGCTGTTTTTGTTAATCACACCTGAGCCTGAAGCTAAATTTTCATTACTTCCTTCTATGGAAGCATAGTTGATTTGCCTTACTCTAGTATCGATGATGGTGATTTTTTGTATAAAAGGCATGAAAAAATGAAGTCCCGGCTCCAAAGGATTTGGGTCGTATTTACCTGTGGTTGATTTAATCCCCATTTCGCCTGAATTAATCACCATAAAAGGCTTTGCAACCACTAAAAACAAAACAACAATAATAGCCCCATAAATAAAAGGAGCCAATTTTCCAAAGCCCTTAAAATTAAACTCAGGAGCTTTGAAGTTGAAATTTTGGCGGTTGTTGTTTGCGTTATTGTTATTTGAATTTCCATTTTTTTTATTAAAATAATCATTTAAATCAGCTGGCATTTCTTTCCTTTAAATATAAGTTAGCATAGCGGCGTATTTTTCATGGCGTCCATAAACCACATCAAAATACGCATTTTGAAGTTTTTTTGTGATAGCACCCCTGCTACCCTTGCCTATAATTCTCGCATCGATATTGTTAATAGGCGTAATTTCAGCGGCTGTTCCAGTGAAAAATGCTTCATCAGCGGTATAAACTTCATCTCTTGAAATTCTTTGACGCAAGACACTAATGCCAAGGTCGTGAGCGAGTTTGAGCGTTGTGTCTTGAGTAATGCTTTTTAGGGAAAAATCATTAGGTGGAGTGATTAAAACCCCGTCTTTTACCATAAAAAAGCATTCTCCTGTGCCTTCTGCGATAAAGCCTTCTTCATCTAGCATTAAAGCCTCTTCATAACCTGCTTCAATGGCTTCGAATTTAGCAAGCTGAGAATTAAGATAATTCGCACTGGCTTTAGCCTTGCCCATGCAGGATTTTACGCTGTTTCTTGCAAAAGATGAAATTTTTACTTTTATGCCTTTTTCTAAGCCTTCTTCGCCTAAATAAGCCCCCCATTCCCAAGCAGCAATGCCTACTCTTACAGGAGCTTTTATATGATAAAGCCCCATAACTCCATCGCCTAAGAAAATCAAAGGGCGTATATAGACATTGCTTTTAAAATGATTCGCTCTTAAGAGTTCTATTTGAGCATTCTCAAGCTCTTTTTGAGAAAAAGGACAATTTAAAAGAGTGATTTTTGCAGACTCTAAAAGTCTTTTGGTGTGTTCTTCAAGTCTGAAAATCGCCAAGCCTTTATCTGTTTTATAGGCTCTAGTTCCTTCAAAAACTGCATTGCCATAGTGTAGAGAATGGGTTAAAAAATGCAAAGTGGCATCTTTAAAATCAATCAATTTCCCATCCATCCAAATTTTATCTGCTGATATCATTTTTAGCCTTGTAAATTGTATTTATTGAGTGTTTAAAAAAACTTTTAATTCTAGCAAAAGTAGATTAATGATAAGCTTTGCTTCTATGAAATTTTGAAATTTCTTTTTGGTTAAATTTGATTTGAGATAATTTATAAATTTTAAAGGAGAAAATATGCCAATAATTAATATCAAACTTGCTAAACCGGCTTTAAGCAAGGAAGAAAAAGCCCAGCTAATAGCCGATATAACCGAGCTTTTAAGCACTAAGTATAATAAAAACAAAGAAAGAACCATAGTGATGATAGAGGATATTGAAAATTATGATATAGGTTTTGGGGGTTTAAGCGTGGAGCAAATCAAAGCAAAACAATGTTAAGACTTGTTTGCTTGTTTTTACCCATTTTTTTGTGGGCTAAACCTGATTTGGATTATCAAAAAATAGAGCCTTTGAGTGCTTTAGCTCAAAAAAATTTCAACATAGAAAAGAACAAGTTAAATTATAAGGATAAAAGCTATCAAATTTTCATCGCACAGAGTAAGGGTGTTGTGGCTGTTAAAAAAGCTTTTTATATCCTTGATGCAAACAAGCATTTTCCTTTGCTTTTAAATGCCTTAAGTGAAGCTTCTAAGCCTTATATTATCATAGGTATAGGTTATGATAATGAGCTAGGCTATGATTTAGAGCAAAGGACAAGGGATTATACGCCTAAGGTTGAAGGCGAGAGCTTGGGCGGGGGTGAAGCGGAATTTTTTAATTTTTTAGTTCAAAAGCTTTTGCCTACTATCAAGGCTAAATATCCTAGCGTGGAGAAACAAGCACTTTTTGGGCATAGTTTTGGCGGACTTTTTACGCTCAATGCCCTTGTCAATCACGAGCTTATTTTTGATGCTTATTTTATCGCTTCGCCTTCGCTTTGGTGGGGAAATGCGAGTTTTTTACCTGCTCGTTTTAATCCTGCAAAATGTCCTGAAATTATGATTTTTAAAGGAACACTTGAGAATACAAGAAAGCAAAATGAGCTTAAAAGTTCGCAATTAGCTCAAAATTTACAAGAGCAAAGCGGGTGCGAGGTGTTGTATAGTGAGTTAAAAAACAAAAATCACGGCAGTGTTATTAAACCTGCCTTAATTTTGGCTTTAAATCAATTTTTAAAGGAGTAGAAAATGTTAAACATAGGCGATAAAGCCCCTGAATTTGAGCTTTTAAACCAAGATGAGATTAATATAGCCTTAAGGGATTTTAGGGGTAAAAAGGTAATTTTATATTTTTATCCTAAGGATAATACGACAGGCTGCACCACGCAAGCTTGTGATTTTACGCAAAATTATGAAAATTTTGAGAATAAAAATGCTGTGATTATTGGCATAAGTCCTGATAGTGTCAAGAGTCATCAAAATTTCATCGCTAAATTTAAGCTTAAGCATATTTTACTCAGCGATAGTCAAAAAGAAATCGCTAAAGCTTATGGAGCGTGGGGACTTAAGAAAAATTATGGCAAAGAATACGAAGGGCTTATTCGCTCGACCTTTGTCATCGATGAGCAGGGCAAAATCGAAGCGATTTATAGCAATGTCAGGGTGGCAAATCACGCCCTAAAAGTGCTTGAGAGTCTTTAATGCTTGTGCATATTTGTTGTAGTGTGGATAGTCATTATTTTTTACAAGAATTACAAAAGGCTTATCCTAAAGAAAAACTTGTGGGCTTTTTTTACGACCCTAATATCCATCCTTATAGTGAGTATGAGTTAAGATTTTTAGATGTGAAAAGAAGCTGTGAAAAGCTAGGAGTGAAGCTTTACAAGGGCGAATACGAGTATGAAAAATGGCTTAATGCTGTAAGGGGCTATGAAGATGAGCCTGAAAAGGGGGCTAGGTGTGAAATTTGCTTTAATTTTAGAATGGGTGGCAGTGTGGAATTTGCCAAAAAGCTAGGCGAAAAAAGGCTGACAACTACACTTTTAACCAGTCCTAAAAAGGATTTAGAGCAGCTTAAAAATGCCCTGCAAAAAGAATGTGAGCCTTATGGTATAGAGTTTTTAGCTCCTGATTTTCGTAAAAACGGAGGCACGCAAAGACAATTTGCCCTAGCCAAGCAAAGCCAACTTTATCATCAAAATTATTGCGGTTGTATTTATGGGCTTAAAAAACAAAAGCAAAGCAAAGCCTTTATTGATGAGCTGATGAGTCCTATAACTAGACAAATTTTACCTGCAAGTATAGAAGAGAGAATAAGGCTTTATAAAAGAGTAAAAGTCCTTGAAAAAAGGGGCATTAGCTTTACTCTTAGAAGAGAGAAATTTCTTAATTATCGGCTTTTAAGTGCTGTGCTAAAACGGGATAAAAGGGTCATTAAAAGTCATATTTTATTTTATTCGCATTTTAAAAATGCTTTAAGTAAATTTTCTCTTAGTGAGCATTGTAAGGGCATTTTTCAAAGTATGAAAGATGAAATTTGCTTGTGGGATTTTGAGTATTTGAATGCAAAATGCAAGCATAAATTTAAAAATTTTGATGATTTTTTAAGGCGTCCTTTGAGTATCAAGCAAGAAATAGCCCTAAGGCAAAAGCATTTTGCTCCTTATAATCTTTCACCCATTATTGTGATAGAAAGCCTAGAAAAAGGCACTTATGAGCTAGTAGCAAGGAGTGAAATTTATTTTGATAGCAAAGAAAGTATTGAAAAAGGAGAAGATTAAAAAATGAAGAAATTATTTTTATTGTTTTTGCCTCTTTTTTTAGTGGCTGGGGAATTAAACAAATATGGCTTTGAATTTAAAAATGGAGCTTATAACTTGGTGGAATTTAGCAAGGCTAAACTTTGTCTTAATAAGCTTTGCGAACTTAGTGAGCTTAAAACAAAGGGCGAAAAAAGCTTTATTAGTTCTTATAAAGATGAGCAAAATCAGGCTTTAAACAGCTATGAAAATAATCTTTTCTTCATAGAAAATACTAAGCTTACGCTAGGGGAGCTTGAACGCACTCAAAAGCTTCATTTTCAAAGCGACAAACAAGCTTTCGATGCACTTTTAAAGGATAAGGAGCGTTTTTTAAATGAGAAGAGTTATTTTGGCGATGAATTCCATCAAAGACTTAAAATCAGCAAAATCACAAAGGATAAAATTTTCTTTGAAAATTTTGTAACTTATAGTTATTCTCAAGCTGCACATCCGAGCTTTTATCAAAGTGGCTTTTCTTTGGATACTAAAAATTTCAAGCTTAAAAGCTATATTCTAGCTGATGTGATTAAAGACAGCAAAGAAGTTAGAAAATTCCTTACAAAGGCTTTAGAGCAATATTTTAATGAGGATAAAGCTTATGATTTGTTGCGAAAAAATTATTTTGATGAAGATGAATGGGGTTTTAATCTTTTTAAACAAGAAGTGGTTTTTAAACAAGATGGGCTTTATATTAATTTGCGTTCTTTGCTGGGTGAAGCAGGACGGAATTTGGACTTTTTCGAGCTTGATTATAAAAGCCTTAAAAGCTTTGCTAAAGGGGATTTAGCAAGGCTTATTCAAGATTAATGTGAGAGTATTCTCTCATAATTTTATTTTTAAAAAGCTCTATCTTTGTAGCAACACTTTGCATTAAATCAATAGAGCTTAAAACATTGATTTGTGAGACCTTATTGTGTGGAGTGAAAATTTTTTCTACAATAGCATATACATAGGCAGATTTGCGTAAATTTTCAGGTGCATTTTCAGGATTTTTAAGATGATGAACGCTACCTAGTAAAAAGGGGTCTGAATTCCAGCTTGTCAGTAAGAATTCCAAAAATTCTATATGGTCGCAATCTAAAAATTCCTTTTCCACTTCCAAAATATTATCAAAACCATTTGCGGCAAGTTTGTCATAGAAGTCATCGGCTAGGTTATTCATTATCAAAATTTAAGAAAAGATGATAATACCCAGCCTTAAAAGCATTAGCGAAGGTAAGATAACATGCAGTCTTTTGTCTTCTTCTAAAATCCAGCTTGAGATGAAAAAAGCTTCTTTTTGACACTCCTTTAAAAAATCTTCTCCACTAAGTCCATAGGGAGAAATATCGCAAAAACATTTGAGTTTATTTTCTTTTTTAACACCCTTATCGTCCCTTGGAAGTATGTCAAATTTAAAATTATCCCGCACGAATTCAGCCACAAGCACATTTTTCACTCCATTAGAGCCTAGTAGAGAAAAAATGCGTTCTAGCGGGGTATCGGGGTCGAAATTATAGAGGGGCGAACGCACACTTTCAAGTAAAATTTGCCTGTCGTATTCGTTGTTTTTGAGAAGTTCTAGCATTATGGGATTGGGCATATATACCCCATTTTCCCTTAAGTATTCGTTAAAAGCGATTACACTTTTAGGTAAAGGTGGTAGGGTGTTTATCGCTTGAAGTAAAAAATCTTTCATAAATTTTTCCTTAAAATATTTAATATCTGCAAAATTTATAACAAAAAGGATAAAAATTTAATATTTTTCTAAAAAATCAAAAAAAAAAAAAACGATTTTTGTTTCTTTTCGTAACAAAAATTTTAATATTTTAAGTTTTTTAAAAATATTAAAAAATAAAAATTTTTCAAAATTAATCAGCTAATTTTTAATGAATTTTTTATATAATAAAATTTTCAATTGTTCTTAAGGTTAATTTATAATGATAGATGTAATGCAAATTCAAGAAATACTACCTCATCGCTATCCTTTTTTGCTAGTTGATAAAATTACAGAATTAAAAGTTAAAGAAGTGGTGCGTGGCTATAAAAATATCAGCATAAGCGATAGTGTTTTTACAGGGCATTTTCCAGCTCATCCTATTTATCCGGGTGTTTTGATTTTAGAAGGTATGGCTCAAACGGGCGGAGTTTTAGCCTTTGAAAGTATGGAAGCTAAGGTTAATCCTAAGGAAAAAGTGGTGTATTTTACCGGTATAGATGGGGCGAAATTTAGAAATCCTGTGCGTCCGGGCGATAGGCTAGATTATGAAATGAGCGTGATTAAAAATCGCGGGAATTTGTGGATTTTCAAGGGTCAAGCTTTTGTGGATGGAAATTTAGTTGCAGAGGCAGAACTTAAAGCTATGATAGTGGATAAATGATGAAAAAAATTCATCCAAGTGCAGTGATAGAAGAGGGTGCAGAGCTTGGCGATGGCGTTGTGGTGGAAGCTTATGCTTATGTAGGTAAGGACGCTAAAATTGCTAACAATGTCATCATCAAACAGGGTGCTAGGATTCTTTCAAACACAAGCATAGATGAAAATTCCCGTGTTTTTTCTTACGCCATAGTGGGCGATATTCCCCAAGATATTTCTTATAAGGATGAGCAAAAAACAGGAGTCATCATAGGCAAAAACGCTACCATACGCGAATTTGTTACCATAAATTCAGGCACAGCTAAGGGTGATGGTTTTACTCGCATAGGGGATAATGCTTTTATTATGGCGTATTCTCACATAGCTCACGATTGTCTTTTAGGAAACAATATCATTTTGGCTAATAATGCGACTTTAGGCGGACATGTGGAGCTTGGGGATTTTTGCGTAGTGGGGGGACTCACGCCTATTCATCAGTTTGTAAAAGTAGGCGAAGGAGCGATGATAGCAGGAGCTTCAGCACTTTCACAAGATATAGTGCCTTTTTGTTTGGCAGAAGGAAATCGTGCGAGTATTAGAAGTCTTAATCTAGTGGGCTTAAGAAGGCGTTTTGATAAGGATGAAGTCGATAAACTTAGCAAGGCTTTTAAATTTTTGTTTAGACAAGGGGATTTAAAGGAAAATGCTAAAAATTTACTTGAAAAGCAAGAAAGTGAAAATATTAAAAAAATGTGTCAATTTATACTAGAAACCAAGCGTGGAATTCCTGTTTATAGAGGTAAAAACAATGCCTAGAAAATGTAGCTTTTGTAATGAGATGGAAAATTCACAAAGAAGAATTTTAGCCAACGAAAATGACAATGCTTTTATTTGTGAATATTGTGTTGAAGGTGCTTATAGCATTATTTACGGAGAAGAAAAAGAATTTAAAGAACCCAAACAAAATCCTAATATAGAATTTAAAGACCTTACGCCCAAAGAACTTAAAGCTTATTTAGACCGCTATGTTATAGGACAAGATAGGGCTAAAAAAGTTTTCAGTGTCGGGGTATATAATCACTATAAAAGACTTTTTAAAGCAGAACTTCAAGACGATGATACAGAGCTTTTTAAGTCCAATATCTTACTTGTTGGTCCCACAGGTAGCGGTAAAACCCTACTAGCTCAAACTTTGGCTAAATTTTTAGATGTGCCTATAGCAATTTGTGATGCGACTTCTTTAACTGAAGCAGGCTATGTAGGCGAAGATGTAGAAAATATTTTAACGCGTCTTTTGCAGGCTGCGGACGGGGATATAGAAAGGGCGCAAAGGGGTATAGTTTTTATCGATGAGATTGATAAAATCGCTAGAATGAGTGAAAACCGCTCCATCACCCGTGATGTAAGTGGAGAAGGAGTGCAACAGGCTTTGCTTAAGATTATAGAAGGAAGTTTGGTAAATATCCCACCAAAAGGGGGAAGAAAGCATCCTAATCAGGATTTCATACAAATAGACACGGCAAATATTTTATTCGTTTGTGGTGGGGCGTTTGATGGCTTAGAGACTATTTTAAAGCGAAAGCTTGGCGATAAGGTAGTGGGCTTTTTTGATGAAGCAAAAGAAGAAGATAAGGCTTTGCTTGAAAAAATAGAACCTGATGATTTGGTGCATTTTGGTTTAATCCCCGAGCTTATAGGGCGTTTGCATGTGATTGCTTCCTTAAATGAGCTTAATGAAGATGATATGGTGCGAATTTTAACCGAGCCTAAAAATGCTATTGTTAAACAATACCAAAAGCTTTTTGCCATCGATGGAGTGAATTTAAGGTTTGAAGAAGATGCTCTAAGGGCTATTGCAGGGCTTGCATTAGAAAGAAAAACGGGAGCTAGGGGGCTTAGAAGTATTATAGAAGAAATGATGGTGGATTTGATGTTTGAATTACCAGAATATAAAAACTATGATATAGTTATTACCAAAGAAGTTGTTAAAGACAATGCAAAAGCTTTATTAATAAAAAGAAAAATAAGTTAAAAAGGATAGAAATGATATTAGACCAGCTGATAGGATTTTTTTCTAGTGATATGGGAATTGATTTAGGAACAGCCAATACGCTAGTTTTGGTAAAAGATAAGGGCATAGTGATTAATGAGCCTTCTGTTGTAGCAGTTGAAAGAGAAAGATATGGCTCAAAAGCAAAAATTTTAGCCGTGGGAAAAGAAGCTAAGGATATGGTCGGTAAAACCCCGGGTAATATAGAAGCTATTCGTCCTATGAAAGATGGTGTGATAGCGGATTTTGATATGACTGAAAAGATGATTCGTTATTTTATAGAAAAAACACACCGCCGCAAAAGCTTTTTGCGTCCTAGAATTATTATTTCTGTGCCTTACGGGCTTACTCAGGTAGAAAGAAAGGCTGTGCGTGAGAGTGCTTTAAGTGCGGGAGCTAGAGAGGTGTTTTTGATTGAAGAGCCTATGGCAGCAGCGATAGGGGCGAGTTTGCCTATACAAGAACCTAAGGGGAATTTGGTTGTCGATATAGGGGGTGGCACGACTGAGATTGGTGTAATTTCTTTGGGTGGGCTTGTGATTTCAAAGTCCATCCGCACAGCTGGAGATAAGCTTGATATGAGTATAGTTAATTATGTAAAAGAAAAATATAATCTTATCATAGGCGAAAGAACGGGTGAAGAGATTAAAATCACCATAGGTTCAGCCATTCAGCTTCCAAAAGAGCTTTCTATGGTGGTAAAAGGACGCGACCAAGTAAGTGGGCTTTTAAGTCGTATCGAACTTACAAGCGAAGATGTAAGGGAAGCCATGCGTGAGTATTTAAAAGAAATTGCCGATGCTTTAAAAATGGTTCTTGAAATGATGCCACCTGATTTAGCTAGCGATATAGTCGAAAATGGCGTGGTTTTAACAGGGGGTGGAGCCTTAATCCGCGGTCTTGATAAATATTTAAGTGAAATCGTTCGTTTGCCAGTTTATATTGCCGATGAACCCCTTTTAGCCGTAGCAAAAGGAACGGGTAAAGCTTTAGAGGAAATTTCATTACTGCAACAACTCACCAATGAAGAATAAGATTTTTTATGTTCTTGTCTTAGCCTTTTTGGTTTTTATATCTTTTTATTATGGAGGACTTGTTAAACAAAGCGTTCTCCGTATCAATGATATAGTTATAAGCAATTTTTATAATATTAAAGATTATTTAGGGGAAAAAATTTCCCAACATTTTAATCAAATTGACCAAATTCAAAAATTAAAAGCTAGAAATAAAGAATTAGAAGATATTGCCGTAAAGGTAACTAGCTTTGCAAATCAATTAAATCGTATTTTAGAAGAGCAAAATTCTACAAAATATTTACCCCAAGTTTCTTTAACTAGGGCTATTTCTTATGTCCAGCTTAATGATTATAAAAAATTATGGCTTGATTGGAGTAAAATTCCTAGTGGTAAAAATCTAGGACTGATTTATCAAGGATATACCGCAGGTATAGCTATCAATAAAAATGGCAGAGCTATGGCTCTTTTGCAAGGAGATGGGGGCTGCGTTTTTTCTGTTTATATAGGAAAGTCTAAGGCTCCGGGCTTGATTCAAGGCGAAGATGATAAGGTTGTGGTTAAATTCATTCCAAAATGGGCGAAGATTAATATAGGAGATGAAATTCTAACAAGCGGACTGGATAATATTTTCTTTGCCGATGTGCCAGTTGGGATTGTTACGCATATAAGCGATGGGGATATGTATCAAAGTGTGGAGGTAAAACCCTATGCTAGAATTTCCATTCCTGCTTATTTGCATATAGTGGATAATTTATAAAGTATTTAAAGGGTTTTTAAACTAAAAAATTTATAAAAACAAAATGGTTTTTGATTTTAAAACTTAGTCTAAAAGTAATTTTGTTATCATTAAGCTAAATTTATAGGAAAAGTTATGCCAAAACGAACAGATATTAAAAATATTTTACTCATAGGAAGTGGTCCTATTGTTATAGGACAAGCTTGTGAATTTGATTATTCAGGCACCCAAGCAGCCAAAACCCTAAAAGAGCTAGGCTACAAAGTTGTTTTAATCAACTCCAATCCCGCTACCATTATGACAGACCCTGAATTTGCCGATGCAACTTATATAGAACCCATTACAAAAGAAAGTATTTTAAGCATTATCAAAAAAGAAAAAATTGATGCTATTTTACCCACTATGGGTGGGCAAGTGGCTTTAAATGTGGCTATGGAAGTTTATGAAAGCGGACTTTTAGAAAATGTGAAATTTTTAGGAGCGAATCCTGAAGCGATTAAAAAGGGTGAAGACCGCCAAGTTTTTAAAGAATGTATGAAAAAAATCGGTATGGATTTGCCAAAATCCATGTATGCCTATGATTATGATGAAGCTTTAAAAGCCGTAGATGAAATAGGCTTTCCTTTGATGATTCGTGCTTCTTATACCTTAGGGGGTGCGGGTAGTGGCGTGGTTTATAATATGGATGAGTTTAAAGAGCTTACCCACGCAGCCCTAGCCTTATCGCCTATCCATGAAATTTTGATTGAAGAAAGTTTATTAGGCTGGAAAGAATACGAAATGGAAGTCATACGCGATAAATTGGATAATTGTATCATAGTATGCAGTATAGAAAATATCGACCCTATGGGCGTTCATACAGGAGATAGTATAACCATAGCCCCAGCCTTAAGCCTTACGGATAAAGAATACCAAGTAATGCGTAATGCTTCCTTTGCTATTTTGCGTGAAATTGGCGTAGATACAGGCGGCTCTAATGTGCAATTTGCCATAAATCCAAAAGATGGGCGTATGATAGTCATAGAAATGAATCCAAGAGTCTCACGCTCCTCAGCCCTTGCTAGTAAGGCAACGGGCTATCCTATCGCTAAGGTCGCTACGCTTTTAGCAGTGGGTTTTAGCTTAGATGAGATTAAAAATGATATTACAGGAACTCCAGCTTCTTTTGAGCCTGTGATTGATTATATCGTTACAAAAATTCCTCGCTTTACCTTTGAAAAATTTCCCGGAGCCAACACAATTTTAGGCACAGCAATGAAAAGTGTAGGTGAAGTGATGGCAATAGGACGCACCTTTAAAGAAAGCATACAAAAGGCACTTTGCTCTTTGGAGCGTTCTTTAAGTGGTTTTGATAGGGTGGAATTTGAAAGTAAAAATGAGCTTATTTTTAAAATTCGCAATGCCAATGAAAAGCGTTTGCTTTATATAGCTCAAGCTTTTAGAGAAGGTTTTAGCGTAGAAGAGCTTTATGAGCTTTGTAAAATAGATTCTTGGTTTTTAACGCAGATTAAAGAAATCGTGGATTTTGAAGAGCAAATTGATATGGATATTTTAAATAACAAAGCTCTTTTAAGAAAAGCCAAAACTATGGGCTTTTCGGATAAAATGATAGCCTTGCTTGTCAATTTGAAAGATAATTTAGAACTAAGTCAAAATGATATTTATTATGCAAGAATGAAACAAAAAATCATAGCCGAATTTAGCGAGGTGGATACTTGTGCGGGCGAGTTTGAAGCTTTAACTCCTTATCTTTACTCCAGTATCAATGTAAGCGAACTCACTCAAAGTAAAAACGAAAATAAGGACAAAAAAGAAAAAAAAGTGATGATTATAGGTGGGGGACCTAATCGCATAGGACAAGGCATAGAATTTGATTATGCTTGTGTGCATGCTTCTTTTGCGCTTAAAGATATGGGTGTTAAAACCCTGATGTATAATTGTAATCCCGAAACCGTTTCAACCGATTATGATACAAGTGATATTTTGTATTTTGAACCTATTGATTTTGAGCATTTAAGGGCTGTGATTGAAAGAGAAAAGCCTGATGGGGTCATAGTGCATTTTGGGGGACAAACTCCTTTGAAATTTGCTAAACGCCTTAGTGCTTTTGGGGCTAAAATCATAGGCACAAATGCAAGAGTAATTGATAAGGCAGAAGATAGAAAGAAATTTGCTGAATTTATTACAAAGCTAGGCATTAATCAGCCAAAAAATTCTACTGCAAGCAGTGTGGAAGAAGCAGTGCTTAAGGCTAGTGATATAGGCTATCCTGTGCTTGTGCGTCCAAGCTATGTTTTAGGGGGGCGTGCGATGCGTGTGGTAAATGATGAGAGTGAGCTTAGACTTTATATGCAAGAAGCTGTGGATGTGAGCGATAAAAGCCCTGTTTTGATTGATGAATTTTTGGATAATGCCACAGAAATTGATGTGGATGCTATTTGTGATGGTAAAGATGTCTATGTGGCGGGGATTATGGAGCATATAGAAGAAGCAGGAATCCATTCAGGCGATAGTGCTTGCTCCTTGCCGCCTTGTAATATCGATGATAAAATGCAAGAATTTATCACTCAAAAAACAGCCGATATTGCTTTAAATTTGGGTGTTGTAGGGCTTTTAAACATACAATTTGCCTTGCATAATAATGAGCTTTATATAATAGAAGTTAATCCTAGAGCTAGTCGCACCGTGCCTTTTGTGAGTAAGGCAACGGGCATTCCTTTGGCAAAGGTAGCAACGCGTGTGATGTGGCAAGGAAATTTAAAAGAAGCTTTGAAATTTTATGATACTTTTAAAGTGGTTCGTTATGACACTAAAATTTTACGCCCTAAAACTCCAAAATATATGAGCGTAAAAGAAGCAGTGTTTCCCTTTGCAAAGCTTAGTGGAAGTGATTTAGAACTAGGACCTGAAATGCGTTCAACGGGCGAGGTTATGGGGATAAGCAAGGATTTTGCTAATGCTTTTGCTAAGAGTCAAGTGGCTTCTTTTAATCCTCTGCCAAAGAGCGGAGTGGTTTTTATTTCTCTAAAAAATAGGGACAAAAAATACAGCAAAAAACTGGCTGAAAAATACCTTAAACTAGGCTTTAAACTCGTAGCTACAAGTGGCACCCGTAAAGAAATTTTAGAAAGCGGTTTTGAATGTGAATTGGTGCATAAAATTTCAGAAGGGCGTCCTAATGTTGAAGATAAGCTTAAAAATGCAGAAATAAACCTAGTCATCAATACTAGCGATAGCCATAGCTTTGAAGGCGATACGAAAAAAATCCGCGAAAATATTATTCGTTTTAAAATACCTTATTTTACGAATTTACGCTCGGCTTTAGCGGGGGCAAAGAGCATTAAGGCTATACAGGATAAAAGCTATTTGGAAGTAAAAAGCTTACAAGAATGGCTTAAAGCTTGATTTATTTAGCCCAAACAGACACCACAGCAGGATTTTTAAGTAAAAATTTAGAAGAGCTTAATGCTTTAAAGGGTAGAGATAAAAATCAGCCTTGTCTCATCACTACGGCTAAATTGAGTGAGTTAAAAGAACTTGCAAGAGTTCCCACTCCTTTTAAAAATTTAGTGCGTCGTTCAAAAAAGACTAGCTTTATCTATCCTAATCAAAAAGCCATTCGTATAGTCAAAGAATGCAAACACGCAGAATTTTTAAGCAAAAATGGGTATTTTTATTCTTCTTCGGCGAATAAGCACGGGCAAAGCTTTGATGAAAAATGGGCTAAAGAAATAGTTCTAAAAAACAAGGGAGTGGTGCTTGATGAAGAATTTTTTGAAAATACGCCTTCAAGTATATTTAAACTTTCAAAAACTAATAGAGTAAAAATACGCTAAAAGCTAATTTTTAAACATATCCTCAAAAATAGCGTAGTATTTCCAAGATTTAACTATATCCATTCTCGCATTTTTGATATGCTGTGTTTCCTTATCTAAAATTGATTTTAAGTAAATTCTATCCGCTGGGTGTTCTCTTAAGTGCTGGATAACTTCGTTTATATTTAAGAGCTTTTTATTTTCTAGTAAAATTCTATCATTTAACTTTGATATAAAATTAAGCAGATATTCAGAAAGCTTCTTAAAAGCATCGCAGTCTGAAGAAATACGCAAAAAATCATTTTTGTGTATATAAATACCAAAGAATTCATTTCTTTTTTTCATTAAAAATTCATACAAATCCAAATACGCAAAATAATTTTTACGGTGATGAAAATCAAAATTTATGGCAATATCATTGATTTTAAAAAATAAGGGCAACCAAAGCATACAATGAGCCTTAAAATAATTTGTGCGTATGCATTCGCTATTTTTATAATCAGAAATGATTTTAAAATTTAAATCCTTAGACATCGATTTTAGCTTTAAGTCTATATTAGAACTTCTAATATCCTTAAGATCTAAATAAAAAATTTTGTGTTTGCCAAATACTCTCATAAAATCAGCATATACAAAGAGAAAAGAGAAATTTATAATTCTTATGTTTTTATTGAAATACGAGCTATTTTCATCTATAAAAATATCTTCAAATTTATCATTTAGGGTAAAATCTTGTTTTTTGGTTAGCTTGAGTTGGGTTTTATCCCATCTGCCTTTTCGGGCTAAAATATGTTTGATAAGTTCTATTGGGTCTCTAACTTGACATAATATGGAGCATTTTTCCTTAGAAAACAAATGAAAAAATTTATCCCTGTCTAATTTATTGTAATAAACAGCATCACTTAGGGCTATGGCATACATTTGCGAAGGATTGGATAATAAAATTTCTAAAATTTTAAAATATCTTTGTTTTGCTTCCCCCCCCCGTAGCAATAAACAAATAGGTGTCTATAATTTTTAGATTAGTTTTTGCCAAAAAATAATCCCTTAGAGATAACATACCACAACCATGACTGTAAAGCCATAAAAAAGCGTAGTTTTCGGGTAGGGGTGCATTAATATTCCAAAGAATTTCTGGTGGAGTTTTGTGATAGTTTATGAATTTTGGATTAAGTAAGGGAGGATAGGGGTGATTTGCATCCATAAATTTGTTTTTAAAAACTTCAGATTCTATCCAACTTTTTATGTCATCAATATTTTTTATAAAAAATTTAAGATTATTTAGGACTAAATGAAAGAAAGGTTTATAATGAGAAATTTGATTTAATAAGATAGATATTTTGTATTTTTTATCGCTTTTCATAGCTTGCTCAAAATATCTTCAAAAGCCATACAAAACTGCTCTAAACCATCTCTTAGTAAATCATCACAAGCCTTTTCTCTTTCTTCTTGGAGTATGATTTGATTTAATTGGGTGTAAATTTCAAAATTCATCAAGGGCTTTTTAAATTCTTTTTTACCTTCAAAGGCTTGTATGGCATCAAGTGGAGCGGTATTGATGCTATTTTCAAAAAGAAGTTCTTTGATATAATAATCTTTTGCCAAACCCGCTTCTTTAACCCCCGTGCTTGCAAATAAGGCACGAATATTAGCCTCATTTTTAGCGATGATATTGTTATAAGCTAAATTTGCATTTAAAATTCCTATGCGATTTGGCTCTTTTGCCTTGTGGTTTAAAAGCCTATCAAAACGACTTACAAAAATACTTATAACCGCTTGTGGAGTTCTTAAATCATCCTTTAAGGCTGCATTGTTTTTTCTAAATTCCATTAAGCCCAAATTCAAGGCTTCAAAGCATTTTTGACTTTGCTCAAGGGAGAAAATCAAAGTAGCATTGACATTAATGCCGTTTTTCATCAGCTCATACATCACTTCATAAGAAGCCTTTGTAGCTGGAATTTTAATCATTACATTTTCTTTGCCAATAGCACTATAAAGCCTTTTAGCTTCGCCCAAACTAAGAGCAGTATTATCATAAAGTCTTGGGTCTATTTCAATACTAATAAAACCATCATTTTTTTGATGAAAAAGGTGTGCCAAGCTATTGGCTGCTTTTTGAATATCAGCAATGGCTAATTCTTCATAAATTTCTTTTGCCTTTTTGCCCCTTAATTTAAGAATTTTATCCTTATAAAAAGGAGAAGTTAAAATGGCATTTTTAAAAATCGTAGGGTTTGAGGTTGCTCCATTTACCCCAAAGGCTAGTAAATCCAAAAATTCATTATCCAAAAAATTATTTTCTATAAAATCGCACCAAAGAGAAAATTTTTTCATTTTATATTGCCTTTATAATTTCTTTTAAATCTTTTGTATCTATGCAAATATCAGCCTTAGAGCGTAAAATTTCTTTAGCACAAAAGGCTATTTTTAAACCACTTTCATCAAACATCGCCACATCATTTGCTCCATCACCCACGCACATCACTTCAGTTGTTTTTAAATTCAAAAAATTTTTTAGTCTTTGCAACATCAAGCCTTTTGAATTTAAAAACATCATTTCTCCGCCCACTAGTCCTGTTAAAATACCCTTTTTATGGTGTAAATAATTTGCAAAACCTAGCTTGATTCCAAGTTTTTGCATAGCAGGGTCTATGCCTTCGTGAAAACCCCCACTGAAAATAACAATTTGTATATTTTTGGATTTTAAATGTGAGATAAGCTCATAAGCTCCGCACATCAATGGAAGCGTAGTGCCTAATTCTAAAACTTTTTGATAAGACATACCTTTTAAAAAACTCACCCGTTTTTGAAGACTTTCAAAAAAATCAAGCTCTCCAGCCATAGCGTGGCAGGTAAGTTCGCTACTTTCCCTGCCCTTACCATAAGCTGAAGCTAAAATATCGATGGTTTCGCCATCCATTAGGGTAGAATCAAAGTCAAAAACACAAAGTTTTATCATTAAAATTCACGCTTAAGCAGGGCTTCAACCTTAAGTATAGTTAAAATATTTTCATCTCTTTTTCCTATACCATAAATCATACCCTTTTCTTTAACCAAAGTTTCAGGCGGTGGATCTATTCTATTTCTGTGAATTTTAATGGCTTCTGTAAGTCTATCTATGACAAAACCGGCATTTCTTCCAACCCCAGTGCCATTTGTTTCCCCTCTTAAGACTATATATCTTGTTTGAGAAGTCATTTTGGAACTTCCTAGGTTAAAGCGTTGGGCTAAATCAATAAGCGGCATAACATTACCACGCATATTAAAAACCCCTAGAACATAATCAGGCACACTAGGAACCCTTGTAAATTCTATGGGTTTAATGATTTCTTGTATGTTAAGGATGGGAATAGCGTATTCTTCATCTCCCACGACAAAACCCACAAGCTGGATAATATCATCTTCTTTTTCGATGTCAGGACCAGCCATCTGAGTTTGCTGTTTTTGCAAAATTTGCTCTAATTTTTCATTACTCATATTCTTATCCTAGTTTCAAATTTTTTCTAACTACATTTTCCAAGTATTCTGGAGAATAAGGCTTGGTAATATACTCAGTCATACCTACTTCAACCCCTCTTAAGCGGTCTGTTTTGCTTGTTCTTGAAGTAACTGCTATGAGTGGCAAGTTGCGATATTTAGAATATTTTCTAATCTCACCTGCTAGAGTATAACCATCCATTCTTGGCATTTCAATGTCAATAAGCATGGCATCAATATCATGCTCACCAGACTTGATAATATTAAGCGCTTCAACTCCATTTGTCGCTTCTACAAGGCTTACACCTAGTGGCTCTAAAGCCTTTTGCATAAGGGTTCTATCCATTTTAGAATCATCAACGATTAACACTTTATAATCACTTGGTTGTTCTTTAGGTTTTTTAGCACTAGATTCAAGCTGAGCTTTAATATCGACTTTAATTTCTTTTGCCATATCCATCATCGCACCCACATCGATGATAAGTGTTACCCTACCATCACCTCTTATGGTCGCACCGGCTATGCCTTGAATGTTTTGTAAATAATCACCCATAGACTTAATAACAATTTCTTCTTGACCCACAAGAGTATCAACTATGATACCCAGCTTACTTTCAGCCACGCCTATGACCACGACATAGGTTTGGTCTCCACTTTCAAGCACTTGTTTAACTCCAAAGACATCCGAAAGTCTTACAAGAGAAAGCACTTCATCTCTTAAACGCAAGACATTTTTACCTTCAATGGTATAAATATCATCAATTGGCACCCTAACGGTTTCAAGAACGCTAGCCAAAGGAATGGCATAGAATTCTTCTTGAGTTCCTACAAGTAAGGATTGGATAATAGCTAAGGTAAGTGGAATTTTAAGCTTAAACGAACTCCCTTTACCCAACTCACTATCAATTTCTATGACTCCGTTAAGCTTTTCTATATTGGTTTTAACCACATCCATTCCCACGCCACGACCCGATACATTTGTAACCTTAGCCGCAGTAGAAAAGCCCGGTTTGAAAACCAAAGCAAAGGCTTCTTTGTCGCTCATTTGGTCTGCTTCTCTTTCGGTAATCAAATTTTTCTCTATAGCTTTTGCCTTTAAAGCATTTGGGTCAAGTCCTTTACCATCATCGGTAATTTCAACCACTATATGATTTCCTTCATTATAAGCTTTTAATTGGACTACACCTTTTTCAGGCTTTTCATTAGCTGCACGAGTGGCTGGATCTTCGATACCATGGTCGCACGAATTTCTAATCATATGCATAATAGGATCGCCAATTTCTTCTACAATAGACTTATCAAGCTCAGTTTCTTCACCTGTAATTTCAAGTTCTATTTGCTTTCCTAGTTCGCGACTTAAATCCCGCACAACTCTTGGGAATTTATTGAAAACTTTTGCAATAGGTTGCATTCTTGTTTTCATTACGGCAAGTTGGACATCGGTTGTAATGATGCTAAGCTGACTTACCACTTGATTAAGCTCTTCAAGGAATTTTTCACCTTCATAACGCTCTTCAACATCATCGTAAATTTTAAGTAAGCGGTTTTTGCCCAAAACAAGTTCGCCGATTAAATTCATTAAATGGTCAAGCCTTTTGACTTCCACACGTATAGTTTGGTCCATAGCACCGCTACCACCTCCTGAAGCTGGGACTTTTTTCTCTCCACCTTCTACTGGTTTATTTGCAGTATTTGCACTCGGTTTTGGCGTGGCATTTGCACTTTGTTTTTTTTGCGCACGACGTGCTTGGTCTTCTGCTTTTCTAACTTTTAAAAGTCTTTCTATTTCAGCTTCAACTTCAGAATCGCTTAATTTATTTACATCTACTTCAGGTTCTGGAGCAGCTTCTTCTTTTTTTGGCTCCGTTTCGGTTTTTGGTGTGGTGTTTTCGCTTGAAGCATTAGCTGTGGTTGGAGCTTCTCCTTCTGAAATAGCTGTGAGTCTAGCACAAATAGGTGCTATATCCATACCAATAGCCGTATCGTTGCCATTATCGCGAATGGAATTAAGCAGGGTTTTCATTCTGTCAATAGACTCTAAAACCACATCCATAATATCCGGAGTTATTTTCAATTCCCCGTGTCTTGCCTTATTTAATACATCTTCCATATGATGTGTTAATTTTGTTAAAACATCAAAATTTAAAAAGCTTGATGAACCTTTAACCGTATGAGCAACGCGGAAAATTCTATTTAATAATTCTAAGTCTTCAGGATTGGACTCAAGCTCTACTAAATCATGGTCGATTTGCTCAACAAGCTCAAAAGCTTCAACCAAAAAGTCTTCAAGTATTTCTTGCATATCTTCCATATTTTACCCCTGTTCTTGAGATTGATGTTTTTTTATGACCTTAGCAATTTCATTAAAGAAATCGCTAGCGTTAAATTTAACCAAATAGCCTTCGCCACCGGCTTCTTGAACACCTTTCTCATTCATAAATTCATTTGATAAAGATGAGTTAAAGACTATAGGAATATCCTTAAATCTTGCGTCTTCTTTAATGCGTGCAGCAAAATGAAAGCCGTCCATTTGTGGCATTTCAACATCACTGACTATAATTTTTAGAGTATCACTCAAACCTTCGCCATAAACTTGACTAAGCTCTTCTAGTTTTTTTAGTCCTTCAACTCCATCTTTAGCTTCAATAACTTGAAAGCCCATTTGCTGCATCATCTCTTTCACACGTTTTCTAGCTGTCATACTATCATCTAAAATAAGTGCAGACCCACTGAATTTTTCTATTTTTCCAAAATCAATTTCTGTTTTTGGCGCATAAATTCCTAAATCCTCAACAACGCTTTCAAGGTCTAAAATCAATAACACTTCATCATTTTCAATGCGTGTTACACCTGTAATCTTTCCTTTATCTAAAGCACCTGAACCCGTAGAAAAGGTAGCTGGCTCTATATCTTTCCAGTTGATTCTGCGAATTCTTTTTGCTTCATGGACAATAAAACCTATGAGTATATTGCTAAATTCAGTAATGATAACTCTAGGCTTTAGCATAGTGCTTTCAGGCTCTGTGATTTGCATCCATTTAGCAAGATTAACCACAGGTATAACCACTCCACGAAGGTCAAAAATCCCTTCGATATAATCAGGCACACCCGGAAGTTCCGTAAGACTTGGGATTTTGATAATCTCCCTAACCTTAGAAACATTAACACCATAAATTCCTTCATAGACTTTATCGTGTCCTTGCTTAAATATACGGAAATCGACAAGCTCCATTTCATTTGAACCCGTTTTCACGATATTTTCATCAAACATTTTGACCCCTCAATTTCTGTTCTCGAAATTTGATTTCTTGCTCGTATTCTACTATAAAAAAACTTCTCTCATATGCAAAACTAGCCAAGTTGAAATATTTAATACCTTCTTCATTTAAAATAAAATTTTGATGATAATGCCCTTCACATACCCAAAACCCTAAATTTTCATATTTTTCATATCTTTTTTTGGCTAAATTCTCAAAATTTTTTATTTTATAAAAAAGGTTTTTTTTGTTTTGTTTTTTAAGAATTTGATTGGAAATAAAATGACAACTCAGTCTATTTAAAAAATTTAAAAATACAAGCAAATAATGATTTCTTAGGCTTTTGAGTATGAATTGCAAAAAGGGAGTTAAAAAAATATCCCCGTGAGCTAATTTTATAAAAAACTTAGCTTGAGTGAGATTATTAGCTTTACTTGTATGCAAATTAAGTTTGATGGGTTGTTCTTGAAGTTTAAAAATTTTAACCCTTTGAAAAAAACGGCTAAGATTAAAATCGTGATTGCCTTCGATATAGATAATTTCCATTTTTAAAGCCAATTCTTCAAGCAAGTCAATATAAGGCTTTGCAAATTCGTGCGTAGCAGAAATTTCGCCCACAAGCAAATCAAAAATATCTCCCATAAGTATGAGTTGTGAAGTGGAAATTTCAGCCTTTTTTAAAGCCTGTAAAAATTCCCAAAACCCCTTTCTTTGTTCGTTTTCGTGGGCATCAGCGATTAAAATCGCTCCATTTTGAAGTAAAATTTTTTGTCCTTAAAATTGCAAGGGTTCGTAGCTAATGGAAAGGATTTCAAACTCACTTTCGCCTTTTGGCAAACGCACCTTAAAATCATCGCCTTCTTTTTTTCCAAGCATAGCCCTTGCAATAGGTGAAGCTATGGAAATATAGCCTTTGTCTAAATTTCCTTCGCAACTACCCACTAGAGTGTATTTGCTTTCCTTTTCGCTTTGTAAATCCAAAATCACAACGCTTGAGCCAAATTTCACGCTATCGTGTTCGTAGCTTGAAGGGTCTATGACTTGTGCTCTTGCGAGTAAATCGCCCAGTTCGCTAATGCGACTTTCTATTAAGGCTTGTTTTTCTCTTGCAGCGTGGTATTCGGCATTTTCTTTTAAATCCCCATGAGAGCGTGCAGTGTCAATCTCCACAACAACAGCAGGGCGTTCCTTATCTTTTAAATTTTTTAATTCAGCGACTAATTTATCATAACCAAATTGACTCATAGCTTCTTTTTGCATGATTTATCCTTTTAAATTTCATTTAATATCTTTGCTAAATTCTTAGCACTTCCAAATTTCAAATACTCTTTTAAAAAAGCAACTTTAGCAAAAAATGCCTTATAATCATATTTATTATAAGCTTGGTATAAATTTAAAGCACTCACTTCATCTTGTAAAAATTCAGGATGTAAAGCCTCTTTTCCCGCAAAATCACAAAAGATATTGGCAAGTCCTATGTATTTGAGTTTGACAAAAAGTTTTGCGATAAAAATATCAATAGCTTTTGCCTTGTAAGCTAAAATAAAAGGAGTTCCAACTAAGGCAGCTTCTAAGGTAGCTGTGCCACTACAAATAAAGGCAAAATCCGCTTTTTTAAGAAGCTTTGGGGTGTGGCTTTCTATTTTAAATTCCCCAAGTTCGCCATAAATTTCAAGCTTGTTAAGATTAAAAGAAGGAATACAAAGAATTTTTTCCCCTTGAAATTTCTTAGCAAGTTCTCTAAAAATAGGCATTAAACGCATGATTTCACTTTTTCTAGAACCGGGCAAAAAGGCGATAATTTTTTCATTTTCTCTTTTTGAAAGCAGGGTGTTTATAGCCTTTGCGTCTTTAAATTCTTTGATTTCATCTAAGAGTGGATGCCCTAAATAAATGCTTTTGTTAAAAAATTTCTCATCAAGGGGTAAAATGGAGCCTAGTATGTCAAAATGAGCTTCTATAATAGGAATGCGTCCTTTTTTCCACGCCCAAACCTGAGGTAAGATATAATAAATTCTTTTTATTTTGGAATTTGCTTTTTTCAAAGCTTTAGCAAAAGGGATATTAAAAGCAGGAGAATCTATACATAAAATCGCATCCATTTTTTGAGTAAAACTTAAATCTACAAGCTCTTTAATCGCTCTTTTGGCTTTAAAAATAAGAGGCACAATCTCTACAAAACCCATAGCGCTAAATTCGTGTGAGCTATAAAGTGGTTTTGAGCTTAAAGCGAATTCTTGGCATAAATTTTCATCATAAATACCAAAAAGTTCAAATTCTCCAAATTCTTGCCTATAAGTTTTTAACACTTCTTTTAAATGTAAATTGGCTGATGGTTCTAAGGCACAGACTAAAAAGCTTTTCATTCTCACTCTTTTTTAAAATTTAAAATATAATCATAGCCCATTTTCACTTAAGACTTTTTTGAAAATTAAAAGCTAATGTTTAAGGCTTGACAAATTAAACTTTTAAGGTGTAATTTTTACTTAACGAAACAAAACTTATAAAAGCGTTAAAAATTTATTAAGATATTAGCACAAAGTAAAGTATAATATAAACTTAGCTTTTAAGCTTTTGGATATTGATTTTAAAGGAGAAAATATGGACATAGTGCAGAGATTTTTAAACTACACAAAAATCAACACTACCACAGATAGAAAAAAAGGAGCAGCTGGGCTTATGCCTTCGAGTGAGAATCAAAATGAGCTTGCTAAGCTTTTAGAAAAAGAGCTAAGAGAATTAGGGCTAAGTGAGATAAAAAGAAGGGATAATGCCATCACTACGGCTTTACTTCCTGCTAATACTAAGGACGCACCTGCCATAGCCTTTTTTGCTCATTTGGATACAAGTTGTGAGCAAACAAGTGATACAAAGGCAAGTGTAACACTTTACAAGGGAGGCGATATTTGCCTTAATGAAGAATTAGGTATTTATTTAAAGGCTAAGGATTTTAAAGAGCTAGAAGCTTATGTAGGCGATGAGATTATCCATACAGATGGAACAAGTTTGCTGGGTGCTGATGATAAGGCGGCGATTGCTGAGATTATGGATATGGTGGAGTTTTTTGTGAAAAATCCCCAGCAAAAGCACGGCGATATTATAGTGTGTTTTTTGCCTGATGAAGAGCAAGGACTTAGGGGAGCTAAAGCTTTGGATATTAGCGAAATAAAAGCGGATTTTGGATACTGCCTTGATTGCTGTGGTATAGGGGAATTTATTTATGAAAATTGGAATGCTGGAGACGTGGAAATAGTCTTTAGCGGAGAAAGTGCGCATCCTATGAGTGCGAAGGGTAAGCTTGTCAATTCCTTGCTTTTGGCTCATCAATTTATTTCTATGCTCCCTCGTGGCGAAGCACCTGAATACACTGAAAATAAAGAAGGATATTTTTGGGTAAAAGAGCTAAATGGTAATAGCGTTAAAAGTGTTTTGACTATGGATGTAAGAGAATTTGATGCACAAAAATACCGACAAAGAATGCAGTTCTTAAAAGATTTAGTAGAAGCTTGTAATAAAATTTGGGGACAAGAAAGAGCGAAAATTAAATTAAGCGATAGATATAAAAATGCCTTTGATAGCTTAAAAACGACCGATAGTCCCGCTATACAACTAGCCTTAAAAGCCTATGAAAAGCTAGGCATTAAAACTAAAATCATTCCTATGAGAGGAGGATATGATGGGGCGGTAATTTCTCAAAAGGGTGTTCCGTGTCCCAATATTTTCACCGGCGCTCATAATTTTCACTCCATTTATGAATATTTGCCTGTAAATTCTTTAAAAATGGCGAGTAAGGTTTTACAAGAAATTATCCTAGACGCCGCTTCAAAGTAAGACAAAGGCTATTACAATCACACCTACAAGCCCACCTAAAGCGGTTCGTTTTACCACTTCTAGGGGGCTTACTCCCGCCATAGCTGAGACTAAAATACAAGCTCCAAGTATAGGCGAAAGATACCTGCCTAGCACGGCTGACATCGCTACGGCTGTGCCAAGTTTGGCTTGGTCAAAACCTAAATCCTGTGCGTGTATGGTAACAGCACTATTAAAAGCTAAGGCTGCCGCATCGCCTGAGCCTGTAATCATCGCCATAATAAAGGGTATGAAAGTCCCACCTATGGACACATAGCTTTGCTCATTTTTAAGCCATTCTATGACTAAATCAATCACTCCACAAGCCTTAAGTCCCGCAACAAAAACTGAAGCAGCAATGATAATACCGATAATCTCAGCATAAGATTTTCCCATACCATTAAAAAATTCCTTACAAATTTTATCAGGCTTAGTTAGAGTAATAACTACAGCTATAATAGCTCCAAGCACCATAGCTTCGGCAACGCTAACTTTTTTTGTCCAAGCTAAAAACCCCCATTCGCTTAAAGAGCTTGCTCCGCTTAAAAGTATAAATAAAGGCACTAAAGGCATTAAGGCGTAGGCTAAATTGATTTTTTCTATAGGTTTTTCTTGGATATTGTTATCAGCTAATTTGTAAATTTTTCCTTTTTGGTAGTCTTTTAAAAGTAAAGCCATAATCATCAAGCAACACATCATAATAAACCCTGAACTAAGAGCATTAGGCACTTGCACAGCTACAATTTCAGGAATGCTCTGTGTTGTCATTTTAGAAATAAAAACCGTGTGCGAAACACCCGGACTTAAAATCCCACCCATAGTCCCTGTAAGCACCACAGCAGCAGCCATAGCCGGATGGATACCTGAATTCATTAAAAGTGGAATCAACGTAGCTCCCACAGCTGCACTACAACCTGCGGCTGAAGGTATGGCTATGGCTATGAGAAAGGTAATGATAAAACAAAGTGGAATAAGAAAAAAACCTATATTTTTCAAAGGTTTGGTAAGTAATTTAACTAAGTGTTTATCGCATTGTGTGAATTTCATCACAAAGGCAAATCCCATACTCGCACAAATAGCTTGAATAAGAGCAGCTTGAGACATCGCATCAGCGAAGGCTTTAAGGGCATCAAGTGGTTTTAAAGAAAGTAAGCAAAGTCCAAAACCTATACCGATAAACACGCTTTTTGTGTCTGCTTTTTTGATGAGAAAAAATACAGCTAAAGCCGTAGCACCAATGGCAAGGAAGATATAAAAAATTTGCAAAGCTGACATTTGCGACCCCTTATAGAGAATAATTTTGATGAAGTTTTAAATTTTGAATTTGCATAGGATGAGTAAGTTTTAAGGCGTCTTTGAATCCTACAACTTTAAATTCCCCATCTTGCACTCTCAAACCGCAACCTTCAGGCAGGGCGTAAATGCTTTCTTTGGGATGGGTGATTAAAAATTCTTCCAAACGTTCTTCTCTGCTTTCTCCGTTGTGATTAGGGATTTTTCCGCTTATAAAATGGGGGTTGATATGGTGTGTAAATACGCCTAAAGCTTCAAAACTCTTTGGCATAACAATAGGCATATCATTGGTTGTTGCTATGCTTTTCCCGGCGATATTTGACCCTGCTGACCAGCCCACATAGGCATTGCCATTTAAGATGCTTTGTCTAAGCGTATCTAGTAAATCAAGCTCATAGAGTTTGTGTAAAAGCATAAAGCTATTGCCTCCGCCTGTGATAAAAGCCTTGCTTTTCAAAATGGCTTCTTTGGGATTTGAAGCGTGATGGATAGAATGGATATTTAAGGGTTCTAAAGCCTTTTTGACCTTTGCTTCATACTCATCGTAGCTTAAACGCACTCCAGCATAAGGGATAAATAAAATAGCTTCCTTATCAAGTCCATAACTTTGAAAAAAATCAAATATAATTTCTTTTGCGTGGCTTAAATAAGGGCTTTGTTCATAGCCTGAAGCACTGAATAATAAAAGCTTTGACATGGAAAATCCTTTGAAAAATTTAAAATTTAGATTTTATTAAAAATTTGCTTAAAAATTTTAAAAATTTCAAGGATTTGTCGGGCTGTCTTTTAAAATGGAAATGTTTTCATTTGGGACAAGTTTAGTGATGTTTTTTTCGCCTAAGCCTTGGATATTATCTACAAAACGCACATAAGCAAACTGAGAATCCCTAAAAAGCAACTCGCCAATGAGAAATTTCTGTTTGTCTTTAAGATAAATTTCCACTCTTTGCGCACTTAATCCTTTGGAATTAAGAAAAAATTTAAATCCTTTTTCGAAATACTGAGGAAAAAGAATAGCTAGATAGCTTATAAATATGAAATTCATAAAGATTATACTGAGAGAATTTTTAAGATTTTTTCTTTCATAATAATAAAAAAACGCTCCTAAAAATACAAAATAAACAAAAGCAATAACACCGCAAAAAAGTAGCCATTTCGCTTCATAATGATGAGAAGTGAGTATAAAAATAAGAAATACAACAAAAAACAAAATACTTAAAACAGAGCAATAAAAGAGAAAATCGCTTTTCTTTTTTTTGAAGATGATGTAATGTATGACTATGTTAAAAGGTAGGGCTAAAAAGGCAAAGACTAAAAGATATATAAAAAGAAAAATAAAAATCCATAAATGGTCAAAAGAAAGCAGGTCAAAAGAGAAAAATTGATTAAGCCTCACATAGCTTATAGTAAAGATAAAAAAGCAAAAAATACAAAATCCTAAAGTAGCAAAAAGGATTAATTTAGAGAATTTTGGGATAATTTCTGATAAGTCGTTTAAAAAATTTTGTTTCATTACTTTGTCCTTAAGTTTTTATTCAAAATTGCTTAGTTTTAAGATGAACTTAAATTTCTAAGCCTTGTTAAAATGTTTAGAAGCTTATTTTAACTTAGCTTTTTTTGATAAGCTTCTCCCCAGCTTTGAAGGCTCATTAGTATAGGCTCTAAGCTTTTGCCTAGCGGGGTTAGGCTGTATTCTACCTTAGGCGGCACTTCGGCAAAGATTTTTCTTTTGATGAGTTTTGCCTCTTCAAGCTCTCTTAAATTCTGGGTTAAAACCTTTTGGGATATGCTTTGATTTTTACTAGCTCCTATACATTTTTTAAGCTCACCAAAGCGTTTTTTGCTCTCTAAAAGGTCTCTTATGATGATGATTTTCCATTTATTGCCTATTAAATTTAGGGTAGTTTCCACAGGACAGGGTGAAAAATATTCATTCATTTTTTATCCTTTTACATTAAATTTAAAAATTTTCCTAGCCTTAAAAAGCTTTAAATTTCATAATAGTATCTAAAAAGTAAGTATAGCATAAAAAAGTTTCTACTTGATTTTTTATACTAAATATATTTATAATTCTAACATAATTTTTAAAATCAAAGGAGAAAAAATGAAGATAGCTATATTAGCAGCTAGTGGTAAAGCAGGTAGAGCAGCCCTAAATGAAGCCTTAAATCAAGGCTTTGAAGTGAGTGCCTTTGTAAGAAAACAAAGTCAAATAGACAGCAGAGCAAAGCAAATCATCAAGGATATTTTTAAGCTAAGTTTTGAAGATTTGCAAGCTTATGACTGCATTATCGATGCCTTTGGTGAGTGGGAGGATTTAAGCCTTCATTTAAAGCATATTGAGCACCTACACAGCATTTTGCAAAATAATAGTGCCAAGCTTTTGGTAGTCGGCGGTGCAGGAAGCTTGTTTTTAGAAGATAAAACCCGCTTGATGGATAGTGCGGATTTTCCTAAAGAATATTTGGGCGTGGCAAGGGCTACGGCTGAAGTTTTGGACTTTTTAAGGGATAAAAGGGATATAAATTGGCTGTATTTTTCCCCAGCGGCTGAGTTTTATGAAGGAGCTAGAACGGGCAAATTTAAACTCATAGGCGAGAATTTTGAGCTAAATAGCAAAAATCAAAGCCGTATTTCTTATGCGGATTATGCCACGGCTTTGCTTGATTTGGCTAAAGATGAGAGTGCTAAGTTTAAAAGAGTATCCATCATAGAGCTTTAAGCTGTCTTGTCCTTAAGGCTTTTTTTGTTACAATGCCAAAAAGGACAAGAATGAAAAGAATTTTAATCACCAATGATGATGGCTTTGAAAGCGAGGCACTTTTAAAGCTTGTCAAAAGACTTAAAAAAGACTTAAAAGCTCATATTTTAGTAGTCGCTCCTGCTAGGGAAAAATCCGCTTGTTCGCATGCTATTACCCTTAGCCAACCCTTGCGTTTTGTAAAAGTGGCTAAGGATTTTTACAAGCTTGATGATGGCACTCCGTCTGATTGTGTGTATTTGGCTTTGGCGAAATTTTATAAAAAAACCCTGCCTGATTTAGTTATCAGCGGGATAAACAAAGGAGCAAATGTAGGAGAGGATATAAGCTATTCAGGCACTTGCGGCGGGGCTATGGAAGCTGTTTTGCAGGGTATTCCAGCCCTTGCACTTTCTCAGCTTTATGAAAACCCTAAGAAATTAAATTACAAAAATGCTTTAAAAATCACTTCTAAAATCGTTAAAAAGATATTAAATAAAGGCTTTCCTTTAAACAAAAAAGAATTTTTAAATGTCAATTTTCCTGCTAAAAAGCTAAGGGGCATAAAAATTTGCAAGATGGGCAAAAGGGTATATAATTTTAAAGCCAGTTCTCATAGCAATCCTAGGGGACAAGAATTCTTTTGGTTGCCGCTAACGGATTTGGAATTTAGGGGTAAAAATAGCGATGTAGCCTTTTTAAAACAAGGCTTTGCGACTATGACGCCCATAAGGCTTGATTTTACTGCTTATGAGAGTTTTAAAACGCTTAAAAAATGGTTAAGAAATACTTAAGAGGAAGAGAAAATGAATGACAGATACACGCGGGTAAAATGGCTTGTGGGAGAGCAAGCTTTGGCTAGGATTGCTAAGACTAGGGTGCTAGTTTGTGGGCTTGGAGGCGTGGGTGGAATTTGCGTGGATGCACTCTTTCGCAGTGGCTTTAAGGATTTTACTCTCATCGATGCAGACAGCTTTGAAATCACTAATCAAAACCGCCAACTTCACAGCGAACACTTAGGGCAGAACAAGGCTGAGGTCTTTGCTAGAATTTACGCAGCAAAAGGCATAGTAAAGAAAGTAAGTAAGGAGTTTTTGTCCCAGTTTGATTTAGACGAGTTTGATTTAATCATAGACGCCATAGATGATATAAGTGCTAAGGTGGCTTTGGCTATGAGTGTGGATTTAAAACGCCAAATTTTCATCTCTAGCACAGGCGGGGCTAGGAAGCTAGACCCTACTCGTATCAAAACCACGAGCATTTTTAAAACGCACGGCGATGCTTTAGCTAAGAAATTCCGCTATGAGCTTAGGAAGGCTGGATTTAGGGGTGATTTTGATGTGGTTTTTTCAGACGAAGAGGCAAAATGCAAGGATTTAGGCTCTTTTGTGGGTGTTACGGCTTCTTTTGGTTTGGCTTTGGCAAGTTTAGCAATGAGAAAAGTGCTTGATAAAAAGGGCTGATTTTCGGGATTTAGACCCTTGTATCAAGCTTTTTAAGCAAAGTGTAAGTAAGCTTTGTAAAAATGATTACACGAAAGAACAAATTCATGCTTGGATTAATATAGAGCAAAAAGCTTGGGAAGAAAAATTCGCAAAAGATTTCGTTTATATCTATGAAAAACAAGGAAAAATTGTAAGTTTTATAAGTTTAAAAGAAGATGAGAAAATGCTTGATTTGCTTTTTACTCACCCTAAATTTACAAGACTTGGTTTGGCTAAAGATTTGCTTGATTTTGCGTTAAAAAAATACTCTTGCAAAGAACTTTATGTTTTTGCTTCTTTGAGTGCAAAGCCTTTCTTTTTAAAAAATGGCTTTGATGTTATTAAGGAAAATGAAGTCTCAAAAGAAGGGCAAATTTTAAAAAATTTTTTAATGAGAAAGGGAAACTTATGAAAAAAATCATCTTGTTTTTATGGATTTTAAATTTTGCCTTTGGGCAAGATAAAATATTAGAAGATTTTTTTAAAAATTATAATACAAGTGGGACTTTTATAGTCTTTGATGGAAAAAATTATGCAAGTAATGATTTTAAAAGAGCCAAAAAAGCCTTTTCCCCTGCTTCAACTTTTAAAATCTTTAATGCTTTAATTGCACTTGATAATGGCGTAGTTAGAGATACAAAGGAAATTTTTTATCATTATAAGGGTGAGAAAGTATTTTTACCCTCTTGGAAGCAAGATGCTAATTTAAGCTCAGCTATAAAACGTTCTCAAGTACCTGCTTTTAAAGAATTAGCAAGAAAAATAGGACTTAAAACCATGCAAGAAAGTTTAAATAAACTCTCTTATGGAAATGCAAAAATTTCAAAAATTGATACTTTTTGGCTGGATAATTCTTTACAAATTTCTGCAAAAAATCAAGCTGATTTACTTTTTAAACTCTCGCAAAATTCTTTACCTTTTTCCAAGAAAAGTCAAGAAGAAATTAAAGAAATCATTCTTTTTAAAGAAGATAAAATACAAAAAATTTATGCTAAAACAGGTTTTAATGATAATATAAATTTAGCTTGGATTGTTGGATTTGTAAAGACTAAAAACAAAATTTTATCCTTTGCTTTGAATGTTGATATAAAGGATATTAAAAATATTAAAATAAGAGAAGAATTATTAAATAGGTATTTAGCTACATTCTTCCAACTATGATAGGATTAAAAGCTTTTACTGAAAGTATGAGCGTATCGCCTGTTTTGATATTTTGATAGTCTTTTAAGAATTCTTCTTCGCTAAGTGTGATTTTAACGATATTTTGATTTAAAAGCAGGGTTAAAACCACCAAAATATCATTTTTTTTAATTTCTAGCAAAACTCCACTCAAGCGTAGTTTAGCACTGATATTGGAGTGGGTAAAAAATTCATTTTTAGGAAAATCTTTAGTGATTTTTCCATTTTTAAGCTCTAAAATTCTGTGGCTTAATTTGTAAATTTCGGCTAAATCGTGGCTAACTAGAAGGGTGCTAACCTTAAAATGATGCAAAATTTTGCCTAGCTCATCTTGCAAATTTGCACGCATTTTAAAATCCAAAGCACTTAAAGGCTCATCTAAAAGTAGTATCTTAGGCTCTCTTGCTAAAGCCCTTGCTAAAGCTACTCTTTGTGCCTGTCCCCCGCTTAAATTTCTAGGATAAATTGAAGCTAAATTTTCAAGCTCCATTAAGGCTAAAAGTTCATTTACTTTCTTTTTAGAATGGGCTGCATAAGCGATGTTGTCCCTAACATTCATATTAGGAAAAAGCGCATAATCTTGAAACACAAAGCCGATTTTTCTCTTTTGTAAAGCCAAATTTACACTCTTAGAAGAGTCAAACCAAAGCTCGCCTTCTACTTCTATGCGTCCATTTTGGGGTTTTATAAGCCCTGCAATAATCTTTAAAAGCGTTGTTTTTCCCGTGCCGCTTTCGCCAAAAAGTGCGGTGATTTTTCCTAGTTCTAAGCTTTTGTTGATGTTTAAATCCAAAACACCTTTGGCTGTATGGATAGGGTGATTGATGTCGATTTTTATCACTCAAAACTCATTTTTTTATTGACAAAATAAAGGCTTACAAGCACTAAAAAAGAAAAAACAAATAAAACAAAAGCGTATTGATGGGCTAAGGTATAATTTAAAACTTCAAGCTCATCATAAATAGCTATGCTTGCTACTAAAGTTTCGCCCTGTTTATGTCCTCCTATCATCATCACAACTCCAAATTCTCCTATGGTATGAGCAAAACTCATCGCACAAGCACTAAAAATCCCCGCTTTAGAATTAGGCAAAATCACTCTAAAAAGGGTGTAAATTTTACCCTTGCCTAAGCTATAAGATGCATCAAGTAGGTTTTGATTGATAGATGAGAACGCACTTTGCAAAGGATTAACCATAAAAGGCAAAGAAAAAATTAAAGAAGCAAAAACAAGTCCTTCAAAGGTAAAAACCAAAGAAAGATTTAAATATTCTTTTAAAAACTGCCCCAAAAAGCTATTGGCTGAAAAACTAACGAGCAGGTAAAATCCCAAAACACTAGGGGGTAAAACCAAAGGCAAAGAAACGAGACTTTGAAGGATTATTTTAAAAGGAAAACGCACAAAACTTAATAAATAAGCCAAAAAAACACCTATAAAAAAAAGAATAAAAGTCGTAATAAAAGCAAGTTTAAAAGTAAGAAAAAGCGTCTGTAAAAAAGCCCCATCAAGCACGGCTTGTCCTTAAAATAATATCATTTGCCTTGACAAAACAAAGCCATTCTTGTTCTTTGTCAATTTGAAGTTCTAGGGCTTTTTCTTTGGTAATAATGCTAGAAAGCCAAACGCCCTTAAAATCAAAAAAGACTTGATATAAAAGCTCGCCCTTTTTGATTTTTCCAATTTTGGCTAAGAAAGAATTTTCAACACTCAAAGGCGAGTGGGGCGTGGTAAAACAAAGCTCGTGTTCTTTAAAAAGTAGCTCCACTTTTGCATTGATTTTTAAATTTTCTAAGGATTTTAACTCAAGCATCAAAACGCTAAAAATTATCTCTTCACAAGCTATTTTAACGATGACTATATCTTCTTGATTTAAAAGCTTACAAATTTTTCCTTTGATGAGATTCACGGCGCGCTAAATCCATATTTTTTGAAAATTTCTTTTGCTTTGCTAGAAGCGATAAAATCACTAAATTCAAGAGCTAGTTTTTTGTCTTTAGCGTATTTTGTGATGACATAGCTTTGCTCTAAAGGAGTAAAATATTTTGAATCAACAATAACAGCCTTGCCTTTAGGGTGGTTAGCAGGAGAAACTAAAGAATAAGCCACTATGCCTAAATCCGCATTTTTGCTATCTACATGTAAAACAGGCACGGAAATATTTTCACCCAAAACGATTTTATCTTTAAAAACCGCTTCTAAATTTAAATTCTCAAGCACCTCCTTAGCCGCTACTCCATAAGGGGCTACTTTTGGATTGGCTATGCTTAAATGCGTGATTTTGTCCGCTTTGTCTTTTAAGCCTAAAACACCCCCTTGAAGCAAATTTTCATCCAAGCTATATAAAGCCACAACGCCCAAAACATAAACTTTTGGTTCGCTCAAAGCATTTTTATCATCATAAATTGCCTGAGCGTATTTCGTATCTGCTGAGAAAAAGAGGTCAAATTCCCTACCTTGTTTTAAAAGCTCATAATACTTCCCAGAAGCACCAAAAACAAGCTCTATTTTGTCATTAGGATGTGTTTTTAAAAACTCATTCTTAACTTCATTCATAGCTTTTGAAGCCGAAGAAGCAACAAAAATACTTAAATTTTCAGCACTTAAATTAAGGGCAAAAAACAAAAATCCCAAAAACAGCACAATTTTTTTCATTTAATTTTCCTTGTATAAAAATTTAATTTTTAAATTATATCACAAAAAATTTATTTTATATCATTTTTGCACAAAATAAATATTTTAAAATATTGATTTTATAGACAATATTAGTTATATTCTTTTATCCTTTCAACTATGTATTTTTGATACCACTCATTAGCTTCTAGCTCATTTAAATTTGCCTTATAAGCTTTGTCAAATATAGAATATAGCTCGCTATATTTTTTGCTATTTTTTATAATGGTTTTGAGTTCTGTGCTTTGTAAAGATGCTATTTTCATTCCCTTTACATACTTAGAGCTATCGTTTGTATCATAAAAGGTATAAGTTTTGCGATTTCTAAAGTCGCTTAACGTGTTTATATCTAAACGAGTAGCAATAAATACACAATATGAGTTTAAATTGCCACTTTGTAACAAATGTTGTCCCAAATGCCTTGTAACAGGCTCTAGCTCCATTTGTCTTTGACCTGTTTTGTTAGAAAGTGTAGCTTCAAGTAGCAAAGTATGCTTTGGATAGTGCTTCGTTTCTTTATACTCATAGACAATATCAGCCCCGCCACCGTTTGCGTGAGATTTTGGCAATAAATTAGCATCTAGGCTTAATTTCATATAATCTAAAATTTTGCCTTGTCTTTCACTGATTTTATACCACACAATGCCAAGCACATATTCAAATAGAGTATAAACTTCAGCATTATCCGTAATATACTCTTTAATTTTGTCATCAGCCCTGTTTTCAAAATTCTCTAGCAATTCTATCAGTTTTGCATCGCTAAATTTTTCATCAATTAACTCATTAAATCTTGCATAACGCTCTTTTTCAAGCTCGTTTATAGCTTCATTTAAACTAGTAATGCTTAATCTTAGTTCATTATTGATTGAAGTTATAATTGTGTTATCACTTAACACTAACACGGGCGAAATTTCATTTAGCTCACAATCATCTTCTAAAAGCGTGCTTTTTTATAAGCATCGTTATAAAGTTTATCAATTACACCCTTAAAGAAGTGCTTTGGGATAAGGTCTAGGCAAATCTTGCTATCTTTAAATAAAAAGATGTCGCTCAAGTTCATATACCTACGATTTAAATCAAAATAATCATAAAGTGTAGCTTTTGCTTTAAATAGATGCATTGTTTTAAAAAATAAAGCTCTTAGCTCACTCTCATCTGTAATATTATTAAAGATAGTATTGTTTAAGACTTTATCAAGCTCATTTTTGATTTTTTTCTCTGTTATTCTAGGCGTAAAAATATAGCCATTCCACCATTTTTTTAGCTTTAGTTTTTGTATGGATAAAAATAATTTGATAAGAGAAGCTTCATCTTTTTTGCCATCTAAAAAAATATTTTTCAAGCTCAAATATACACTATAATAAGGCACATCAAATTTGGCACTTTTTCTATTCATACCTATATCGCAAAAGGTGATTTGACTAAGGTTTGGGCAATGTAAAAACCATTCTAATGCCTCGTTGTAATTTGTCATTGAAAGCAGTCTATTTATAATAATTTCATCAATATTAATCTCATTTTTTCGCAATAATGAAATTTGATTAGAGATAGATTCTGTATATTTAGCATTAGTGCAAAGTGGCAATAGATAGGTAAATTCCTCATCATGCAAATATCCATGCCTACTTAGCATATATAAGGTAACAATAAAGGGTCTTACTACATTATTTTCTATTTTGCAGTTGTTTGTTTTTAGGAGCTGTTTTAGATACATAAAGCTATCTTTTGAAATTTGCAAGGCATTGTCTATGCTAAAATCGCCATTTTGGCTAATTTGTAGGACTTTTTGCCCTGCATTTGTTAGCTTTCTTTCATTATTAAGCAATCCTAACTCAACAAGCCCAGAAGTCTTTTCTCTTGCATCTTTATCTTTTCTCAAGGCACTACCATCTACAAAATTATTTTGTTGTAAAAAGTCGTAATACTCGGCTTGTAAAATAGTATTTGCACTCCAAGTTTTATTTTGATTTTGCGGCAGTTTCCAAAACCTATCAAGCAAAAGAAGCTGGATTTCAATCGTTCTATTAAAATTTTCAGTTCTAAAACTCGTTGTTCCTAAGTTCCAACAATAGCTTTTATATGCGAATTTTCCCATTTTCATTCCTAATAATTTGTTATCAAAACTTCATCGCTTGATAAGCTTTTATCTTTGGTTTGATAGTTTGAATTTGAGTATTTATAGTTGAGATGATGAGTTTTGTAAGTCCTATTTTCTAGCCAAGATTTTAAAATTTCATTTGTTTTACCTTTGCTTGTTAGCACATTTGAAAGGGCAAATTTGATTTTTTTACTATGTAAAACATCTAAAAATTCCAATAAATCTAGCTCATCTTTATCAAGCCAACCACCCTTTTCGTTATATGTAGCACAAGTGATTAAATAGGGCGGGTCAATATATACAAAGTCGTTTTTATTTAGCCCCTGCGTATTAAAATTTCTAAAATCAGCACTAGAAAACTCGCTATTTTGCTCATGCAGTCTTTTTATAAAATTAATAAGCTTTTGCTCCATTTTTGCATTAAAATCACGCTTGCCAACGGGTAGATTAAACTCGCCATTTGAGTTAAAGCGGATTTGATTATTAAAGGCATAGACTATCATCACATAAAATAAAATGTAATAATCGTTAGCGGCACAACTCATAGCATTAAAATCATTTCTTAGTTTTAAAAAACAGCTTTTATTATACTTGCCAAGTCCCTTTTTGCTATCGCAATTATAAAATTCATAACCGTATTTGCTAACTAGTGAAAGCTCGTATTTTGTGATGGTGTGATAAATTTTTTCTACCGTGTTTTTGCTATTTGTATCCTTAAAAAACTTGCATAATTTTATTACTTTGTCATTTATGTCATTATAAATTATTTTATTGCTTTTTACATTTAATCCTACATTACAACCCCCACAAAATAAATCAACAAAGGTATCAATTTTTTTTGGAAAAAGCGGTAAAATTTGCGGAAGTAGCTTAAATTTACCACCCGTATAGTTGAGTGCAGAGGCAATCAATACACCTTGCATAAAAATAGCCTTTCGCTGTTGTCTTTTATATTGGATTTGCCTGTGCTAAAGGCTTTATAATCTTGTGAAAATACTAATACCTTGCCTTTTTTATTTAAAGCATCCATTATGATTTCATCGCTAATTCTAGCATTAGAGCGGTCATTGCCTTTACTTGCCATATTGTTATATGAAAATAAGATATATTTTGCATTGATATTTGAGATTAAATCCACAAAAGCTTCACTTGCATTACTATTACAATACTTGCTTTTTATATGCCTCCTATTCATCTTGCGAGCGATACCAAATACTTGTGGCTTTTGCCAAGTGGCAACATTTTCCAATAAATGATAGGCATCGCAATACTGCCTTGAATTATAAGGAGGGTCAATGTATATTAAATCTGCATAAATTTCTCTTACCAATTCATTTGCATCTTTGTTAAAACAACGATTACTAGCACTGAGTTTATTGCTTAGTTGTGGCATAGCAAGAGTTAGGTCATTAGCCAATTTCGCTCCTTTTCTAAAGGCATCATAGTGTCCGCAAGTTGCCGCTATTTTATCCATTGCATAAAGCAATGAAGTAATCAGTATCGCCCTCTCTCTTTCATTAATATCCAAACTTTCAATACTCTCACGCACAAAGCCTATTTTTGAGCAAACTTTATCACTAAAATAGGTATTGCTAAAATTTTCGCTCATATAGTTTGCTTCCAATCTATCATAGGCATTAAAGTCTTTTAAAATTTTCTCTAGCTTTTTACGCTCAAAGCTTTGTGGGCTAAACCAAGCGATATTGCTAATATAATTGCTTTGTAATATATCATTTGTGTATAGCGTTTTTTCTATAAATGCACTAGCAACTGAGCCTGTGCCTGAAAATATATCAGCGACTGATTTGATACCTTGACACTCAGCTTTAACAACTTCTAGGATAAAGGGTAAAAGCTTTGTTTTATTGCCAAGATAACGGCGAGAACCTATGTTAAAAGTAGTTAAACCATTCATTTGCTTTTCACACCTCATTTTTGCACAAAATAAATATAGGATGGTAAGTCAGTTTATTTTGAAAATTTTCTTCATATTTTTTTAAAAATTGTTTTGATAAGGGATAATAACCTAAGGAATTTACCCCGCTTGATTTTAAGTGTTTAAAAACATCTAAAGCTGTATCAAATTGTAAAGTGATTTGCTCCTGTTCTAGGTCTATATTTGAAAAATAGGAGCTAAAAATTTGTTTTAGCTTCAAAAAATCAAAATATTTTAAAGAAAAGCCCGTGCTTGTTTTAATCTCTTTTAAATTTTGCCCCCCAAAACTAGAAAGCAATAAAATCCCTTTTTCATCTAACATCTTTGCAAGTATAGGCAAAATGCGTTCTAAATCAAGCCATTGTAAGGTAGCATTTGAAGTGATAAGGTCGAATTTTTGTTTGCTAAGGGGATGTAAGGCAATATCATTCATATCAAAAATTTCAAACTTAAAATCATTTTTGTAAGGCAAAATATCATTGCAAATAAACTCATCATAATTAATGATTTTTTGAAGGCTGATGCTAAATTCTCCCCTTGCACAGCCAAATTCAAATACCCTTGAAAAATGTTTGCGTCTTAAATTTTTAAGTTTCAAGCAAAGTTTATGAGCCATAAAGGCTTGAATAATGGAATGTTTTTGATAATTAGACCCCGCTTTTAAAAAATTCAAAGCTCATCCCAAGTTTTAAAATGAAAAAAAGCAAAATGGGGTTCATTTAGAAAAATCAAATTTTCAAAGCTGTTTTTCAAAGCATTTTGCGGAAAAATCCCATCTTCATTGCTAGAATAAATTTTATCCCAAATAAAATTTTCATCTTGGTTTTTTAAGGCAAAATCAAAAAGCATTCTAAGCTCCTTTTCTAAGGCTTTTTCTTCTTTAAAAATAAAATTTGTCGCTAAATTTTCTCGTCCTTTTAACAAGACTTCTTTAAAATTTTCTAGTTTGAAATTTTTGATGGTTTTGCTAAAAATAGCAGGATGAATGCCTTTAATCTTATCTATGCCTAAATTTGTGCCATTTAGGGCTATTTTTTGCTTAAAGCTCAAATTTTTTAAAAGTTTGCTAGCCACACAAACCCCCATAGAAAAGGCGATGAGAGTAGGTTTAAGAAAGGCTTTAAAATCAAAATTTAAATCAAAATTTTCATAATCATAAAATAAAAGCACATTTTTATCACTCTTTAAATGTGAAAAATGCGTAGTATGCGAAGCAAATCCCCCAAAGATGACTATCAACTCTTTTGAATTAGGATTTTTGTGTAAAAACTCATATCTCATAAAAGCTCTATTATCCTTTCAAGTTCTTGCATACTAAGTCCTGAGTGTAGGGAAAAGCGAATTCTAGCTGTGTTTTTTGGCACCGTAGGTTCTTTAATCGCAGGTGCGAAAATTCCAGCGTTTTCGAGCTTGTTAGCTAATTCTAGGGCTTTTTTATTTTCTCCTAAAAGCAAAGAAATGATATAAGCATCGCCTAAGATAGTGCTGTTTTTTTGCTTAAGCTTATCTTTAAAATAGGTGCTTAACAATTTTAAATTTTCTCTTTTTTCTTTAAAATAAGGCATTTTTTTAAAAACAAATTGCGTCCAAGCTACATTAAGGGGTGGCAAAGCCGTAGAATAAATAAAAGCTCTGGCTTTGTTGATGAAAAAGCTTTTGTATTTTTTTTCACATATTATACAAGCACCTAGTGAAGAAAGGGCTTTTCCAAAAGTAAAAACCAAAAAATCCACTTCATTTTCCAAACCCAGCTTTTTAACAAGTCCCAAGCCTTCATCATCAAAACAACCTACACTATGAGCTTCATCTATGTAAAGTTTGATTTTTTCATAACGCTTTTTTAGAATTTGCAAAGCCTTAAAATCGCTAAAATCCCCATCCATACTAAATAAAGCTTCGCTTAAAATGATGATATTTTCGTATTTGCCGTAGTTTTTTTGCACTAAATTTTCTAAGTGATTCATATCCTTATGATGAAAACGAAAAAAACAAGCCCCGCCCAATCTCAAACCATCAATCATACTTGCGTGAATGAATTTATCAGCCAAAAAAAGCGTTCTAGGAATGCTAGCAAGTGCGGCTATGCAAGAGATATTAAGATGGTAGCCGCTATTAAAATGCAAAATTTCTTTAGCCTTAAATTTGTCCTTTAAAAAGCCTTCTAATTCTTCATAAATTTCAAAATTTCCACTCAAACTTCTTGAACTTGAACTTGAAAAAAACAAATCTTGTTCTTTTAAAGTGCTTAAAAATTCATGCCTTAGTTCCTTAGAAGAAGCTAAATTTAAATAGTCATTTCCTGCCAAATTTAAAAGCTTTTTATCTTTTTTAAAAACAAAATTACCCTCGTGTCTTAAGGGCGTGAGAGTTCTTAGATTATGATTTTGCTCTAAATTTTGCAAAATTATTTCAAGGCTCATTTTTTTCCTGTGAATTTAGAAATTTAAAGTATTATTTTGCCAAAATATTTTTAAAAAAGAAGTTATAATGCAAGATAAAATTCTAAAAGAACTTGATTTAAAACACATTTGGCACCCTTGCACGCAAATGAAAGACCATGAAAATGTGCCTTTAATTCCCATCAAAAAAGCCAAAGGAATATGGCTTTATGATTTTAATGATAAGGCTTATATGGATTGTGTGAGTTCTTGGTGGGTGAATCTTTTTGGGCATTGTAATGAAAAAATTTCAAGTGCGATTAAAAAACAAGTTGATGAGCTTGAACATGTGATTTTAGCGGGTTTTTCGCACGAGCCTATTATCAAACTTTCAGCTAGGCTTTGTGAAAAAGTGGGCGGGGATTTTACTAAATGCTTTTATGCGGATAATGGCTCAAGTGCCATTGAAGTCGCTTTGAAGATGAGTTTTCATTATCACTTCAATCAAGGAAGGAAAAGAAATAAATTTTTATCCCTAAGCAATTCTTATCACGGCGAAACCTTAGGGGCTTTAAGTGTAGGCGATGTGGCACTTTATAAGGATACTTATAAAGCCTTGCTTTTAGAAGGTTTAAGCGTGAGTGTGCCAAAAAATAAGGACTATCAAAAAGAGCTTGTCGAATTAAGGGCTGTGCTAGAAGAGCATTCTTGTGAGCTTTGTGCTTTTATTTTAGAGCCTTTGGTGCAGTGTGCGGGAAATATGCATATGTATGAAGCAAGTTTTATCGATGAGGCTATAAAACTTTGCCGTGAATTTGGGGTTTTAGTGATTTTTGATGAAATCGCTACGGGTTTTGGACGCACAGGAACGCTTTTTGCCCTAGAGCAATGTAAGCAAAAGCCTGATTTTATCTGTCTTTCAAAGGGTATTACGGGGGGCTTTTTGCCCCTTTCTGTGGTGCTGACAAAGGATGCAATTTACAATGCCTTTTATGCGTCTTTTAATGAGCAAAAAGCCTTTTTGCACTCTCATAGTTATACGGGAAATGCCCTAGCTTGTGCTGCGGCAAATGCGGTTTTGGATATATTTGAAAATGAAAATATTTTAGAAAAAAATCAAATTTTAAGTGCCTTTATGCAAAAAGAATTTTCAAGACTTAAGAGTTTTGATTTTTTGGGGAATTTTAGAACTTGCGGTATGATTAGTGCCTTTGATATTTTAAGCACTAAGTTTGAACGAGTAGGGCTTTTTGTGTTTCAAAAAGCCTTAGAAAAAGCCCTGCTTTTAAGACCGCTTGGAAATACCATTTATCTTATGCCTCCTTATATCATCACAAAGGAGCAAATTTCTTATGTGGTGGAGAGTTTGGAGCAAATTTTTAAGGAATTTTAACCCAAAAGCCTTTGCATTTGCTCTTTAAAATCCGCATTTAAAATGCTTTCTTCATCAAAAAAATCAAGATTTATGATAGGGATTTGTGTGTAGTTTTGGACAAATTCATCTTGTAAAATATCTTTTTTGCCCATCATAGCAAGGGCTAAAATAAGGATATTTTTTTGCTTTAAGGCTTCAATGCTAAGTAAAATATGATTAATGCTTCCAAGATAATACTTTGCCACTAAAATAGTCGCTCTTTTATTTTTAGACATAAAATCTATCATAGTGTGTTTTTCATCCATAGGAGAAAAAAGCCCCCCTGCTAGTTCGATGATTAAATTTTCACTCTTAGGTAAGACAAGTTCTAAGGCTTTATAAACTGCTTTTTCTTTAATTTTGCCAATATGAGGGGCTGCGGGGGTTTGCAAAAAAACACCCTCTTTAAAAATCTTTGTTTTTGGGCTAAATTTAGCTATAAACTCACTATCAGTTGGCTTTCCTGCTTGAATGAGTTTAAAATAATCATAAGAAAAATTCGCACAAAAAGCCGCACTAAAATGCGTTTTACCTACATCTGTATGCACTCCACTTACATAAATTTGCATTTTAAACCTTTAAAAATTTAACTTTGTATTTGTGATAAATCAAGCTTGAAAATTTCAAATTTTAATTATAGCTAAAAAACGAATTTACTTTTACCTAAGCCAAAGTTAGCTATAATCAAAGCTCATTTTTTTAGAAAGGACAAAAAGATGTTAGAAGGTATAATTAGAGAGAGTATCGGTAGAAAAGCGGCTAAAGCTTTAAAAAGAGATGGTTATCTAATCGCAAACATCTATGGAAAAGGATTAGAAAACATCAATGCCGCTTTTAAAGTCAATGAATTTATCAAAGAGGTTCGTAAAAAAACGACTTTGATTTTTGATGTGAAAGTGGGTTCTCAAATTCTAAGCGTTGTAGTTGTGGATTACCAAAAAGACCCTGTAACAAGTGATTTAAAACATGTGGATTTAAAAGTTGCCCAAAAAGGTGTGATTTCTAAATATATGGTTCCGGTTAAAATCACAGGAACAGCCATAGGTCTTAAAAACAAAGGTGTTTTAATCCAATCTAAAAGAAGATTAAAAGTAAAATGTGCGGCTGAAAATTTGCCTAATTTCTTCGAGCTTGATGTAAGCAAATTGGATGTGGGTGATGCTTTGCTTGTTCGTGATATCGTAGTGCCTGCGGGTGTAAGTATGATTGACGCTGATAGGGTAGCGGTTGTAGGCGTAGAAAAAGCTAGATGATTTTAGTCGTAGGGCTTGGCAATATAGGCGTAGAGTATGAAAATACCCGTCATAATGTAGGCTTTATGCTGATTGATTTACTTTTAAAAGAAAGCAATTTTACAAATCTTACAAACTCTAAATTTAAAGGAGAGCTTTTTAAGATAGGCTCTTCTTTGCTCCTTCTTAAACCTAGCACTTATATGAATCATTCAGGGCTTAGTGTAAAAGCGGTAAGTGATTTTTACAAATGCGAAAGAATTATAATCATACACGATGATATTGACATAAATTTAGGCACTTTGCGTTTTAAAAAGGGCGGTTCAAACGGCGGACATAATGGGCTTAAAAGCATAGATAGCTTGTACGGACATGACTATGAAAGAGTGCGTATAGGAGTGGGTAAGGGTGAAAATGTGATTTCACATGTTTTGGGTAAATTTAAACCTGAAGAAGACCTAATTTTAAGCAAAGTTTTAGAGCATACAAAAAAAGCTTTGCTTGAGCTTATTCAAAACGGTGATTTGCCTCTCATATCATCTAAATACAGCCTAAAGGCTTAAGATGTGGATATTTTTTCGTTTTATTTCAGGGATTTATTTAAAAAATTTTTTTATCATTTTTTTTTCTTTGCTGGGATTTTATTGCGGTGTTGATTTGATTTTAAATTTTAAGGACCTGCCAAAGGCTGCCAATCTTGATTTGCTTTATGTGATGTTTTTATCTTTTTCGGCGGTGCCTTATGTGCTTCCTATTTCTTTGATTTTTGCTTGGGTGGTTTCTTTGATTGCTATGATTAGGGCAAATGAATTAGTAAGCCTTTATGCCTTGGGTCTTAGTAAAAATTATGTGATTTTATTTCCTTTTTTATGGGCTTTGTTTTTTTGTTTTGCTTATATAGCTTTGAATTTTACTTCTTTTGCCTATGCAAATGATTATAAGAGAAATATTTTAAAAAACGGCACTATTGTGAAACAAAGTGGAGAGGTATTTTTGAAATTTAACAATGATTTTGTTTATATTTCAAAGATAAATAATGGGCAAAATAGTGCTCAAAATATAAAAATTTTTAGTATCAATGATTTAAATTTAAGCTCTTTTATAAGTGCTAAAAATGCTCATTTTGAAGGTGAAAGTTGGATTTTGCGAGAGGGTAATATTACTTTACTACCTAAAAACTATGAACTAGCTAAAGATGGTTTGAAGATAGAAGATTTTTCCCAGCTTAAATCACTTGATGGTTTTAAGCCAAAGATTATAGAAGGAGTGGCTAGTAATAGTGATTATTCCATTTTAGACGCCCTAGAAAGTTTTGGACTTTTTAAGGCACAAAATGTCAATACAACCGCCCTTAGGATTAGTCTTTATAAATTTATTTTCACTCCCTTTTTTGCACCCTTTTTAATGCTGATTATGTATTATTTTTTTCCTATTATAGCGAGATTTTTTAATCTTGCTTTTATAACTTTTATAGCTTTTGTGCTAACTTTGATGATTTGGGGGGTGTTGTTTTTGCTTACTAGATTAAGCGAGAATGGTGTGATTGCAAGTGAAATTGGCATTGTGACGCCTATCATACTCTTAGCTTTTTTGAGTGCTTGTATGTATTATAAACACCGCTAAATTAAGCTTTGTGTAGTAAAATTATAAAAATTAAAGGCTAAAGATGGATTATAAACAATTAAAAAATGAATTTCAAACTCCCTTTTATATTTATAATTTTGATTTTATAAAGAAGCGTTTTTTAAGTCTTAAAGAGGCTTTTAAGGCTAGAAAATCTCAAATTTTTTATGCTTTAAAAGCGAATTCAAATTTAAGTCTTTTACAAATGCTTGTCAAATTAGATAGCGGGTTTGATTGCGTGAGTATAGGCGAGATAAGGCGTGCTTTAAAAGCAGGAGCGAAGCCTTATAAAATCATTTTTAGTGGAGTAGGAAAAACCAAAGAAGAGCTAAAATTGGCTTTAGAATATGATATTTTATATATCAATCTTGAAAGTGAAGCTGAAATGATTCTTTTAGAAAGTGTGGCTAAGAAGCTGAATTTAAAGGCAAGAATCAGCATCCGTGTCAATCCAAATGTCGATGCAAAAACCCATCCTTACATTTCCACAGGACTGAATGAAAATAAATTTGGCGTTGAAACCCAAATAGCAAGAAAAATGTATCTTTATGCCAAAAATTCAGCCTTTTTAGAGCCTGTTGGAGTGCATTTTCATATAGGTTCGCAGCTTTTAGAACTTTCTCCTATTTATGAGGCAGCAGGCATAGTCGCAAAACTTGTAAGAGAATTAAAAGCCTTGCAAATTGAGCTTAAATTTTTTGATATAGGCGGGGGGCTTGGAGTAGCTTATGAAAAAACAGATACCGAACCTAAGCTTTACGAATACGCACAAGGAATTTTAAAGCATTTAAACGGACTTGATTTAACCATAGGAATGGAGCCGGGCAGGTATTTGGTGGCAAAAAGTGGGGAATTTGTCTGCTCTGTGCTGTATGAAAAAACAAACAAAGACAAGCGTTTTATTATCGTAGATGGAGCGATGAATGATTTTATTCGTCCTAGTTTATATGAAGCTTACCACGAGATAATTTTGCCTTATAATAAGGGCGAAGAAAGCGAATGTGATGTAGTGGGGGGAATTTGCGAAAGCGGGGATTTCTTTGCTAGAAAGCGTTTTTTGCCTAAGAGCAAGGGCGGGGATATAATGGTGATTAAAAATGCTGGTGCTTATGGCTTTAGTATGAGTAGTAATTATAATAGCCGCAATAGAGCTTGTGAATTAGCCCTTGAAGAAGGACAGATAAGATTAATCCGCCAAAGAGAAAGCTTTGAAGAGCAAATTGCCTTAGAAGAGAAATTTTTAAAGGCTTAAAATGTTTTTTTTAGATGTTCAAGGGACTTTGATTTGTGATTATGATAAGTCCTTGATTAATGGGGCTAAAGAATTGATTGATTTTTTAAATGCGAAAAATCTTCCTTATATTATCATCACAAATAATACAAAAAAACTTGATTTTTTAGAGCAGCTAAGGCAAAAGGGCTTAGCGATAAAAGAAAATGCGTATTTAGACCCCTTTTGCGTTTTAAAGCATATTTTAAAACCTTGTAAAATCGCGGCTTTTGGTGCAGATGAATTTCTACAAAGCCTTCAAAAGCTTGGCTTTGAGCTTGATTTTACCTATCCTAGTGCTGTGCTTGTGGCTAGTTATGATGATTTTAAATTTAAAGATTTTGCCACTATGATAGAATTGGCTAGAAGAGAAATTAGCTTTATTGCTATGCACGAGGGTAGCATTTACAAAAAAGATAATAGGGCTTATCCGGGCGTAGGTAGCATTATGGCTATGCTTAAAAATGCTATTAATTTTAAATATGAAGTTGTGGGTAAGCCCAGTTTGGCCTTTTATAAGGAGGCTTTAAGCTTACTAAAAAAGCAAGAAGCGGGCGCGGAATTTGAAAAGATTGCTATGATTAGCGATGATTTTAAAGGAGATTTGCTTAAAGCAAAAGAACTTGGTATGAAAAGTTTGCTAGTTTTAAGTGGCAAGATAAGCGATACAAAAGGACTTGATACGAACTTACTTGATGGAATTTATCCTAGTGTTTTTGAGTTTTTAAAGGAGCTAAAATGTCAAATTTAGAAGGGTTTAGAGCTAAAATTGATAGGGTTGATGATAAGATTTTAGAGCTGTTAAATGAAAGAATGATTTATGTTAAAAGCATAGGTGAATTGAAGCAAAATAGTGGAGGGAGTATTTATCGTCCTGAGCGTGAAAGAGCTATTATTAACCGCCTTAAAAATGCAAATTTAGGACTTTTAGACCAAAATGCCATAGAAGCCATTTATCAAGAAATTTTTGCCGTTTCTAGGAATTTAGAAATGCCTCAAACCATAGCTTATTTAGGACCTGAAGGCACTTATACACATCAAGCAGCAAGAAGTCGTTTTGGGGCTATGAGCCGCTATATCGCACTAGCAAATATAGAAGATGTATTTAAAGAGCTGAGTAATAAAGAAGCAAAATACGGCGTTGTTCCCATAGAAAATAATACTGAAGGAGCCGTAGGCGTAACTTTGGATTGTCTGGGAGCTTATGCGGAGCTTAAAATTTTTGGCGAAATTTATATGGATATTCATCATTCTTTTGTGGGAATTAATGAGAATTTAAAAGAAATCAAACGCATTTATTCCCATCCACAAGGCTATAATCAGTGTCGCAAATTTTTAGAAAGCCATGAGCTTAGCCATATAGAATTTGTGCCTTCAAAATCCACAGCTAACGCAGCTTATTTAGCTTCACAGGACAAATATTCTAGTGCCATTTGCTCAAAAATTGCCGCTAAACTTTATAATATCCCTGTGCTTTTTGACAAGATAGAAGATAATGCAGCCAATAAAACAAGATTTTTGATTTTAAGTGATATTAAAAATCCTAAAATGCCAAATTGCAAAACTTCCATTTTAGCACACACAGCACATAAACCCGGTGGACTTAGTTTCTTGCTAGAGCAGTTTAAAAAAGAAAATATCAATCTTACCAAACTCGAATCGCGTCCTGTAAAATCAAAAGAATTTTTACATAGTTTTTATATAGATTTTGAAGGGCATATTGATGATGAAAATGTAAAAAAAGCCTTAAAAGATATAAAAGAGATTGTTTGGCTTGGTTCTTATTTATCAGGAGAAAAAGATGAAATTTAATGATTTTTTACAGCATTTAAGCACTTATGAGCCGGGTAAGGATATAGAGCTTATCGCTAAAGAATACGGCGTTAAAGAAGTCATAAAATTAGCCAGTAATGAAAATCCTTTTGGCACTCCACCAAAGGCTTTAGAGAGCTTAAAGCAAAATGCAAACAAAGCCCATTTATATCCTGATGATAGTATGAGTGAGCTTAAAAATAAACTCGCACAAAAATACGGGGTAAAAAATGAAAATATTATCATTGGTGCGGGTAGTGACCAAATTATAGAATTTGCAGTGCATGCTAAACTAAATCCCAAAAATGCTTTTTTACAAGCGCGAGTTACTTTTGCTATGTATGAAATTTATGCCAAACAATGCGGTGCAAAATGCTATAAAACAACAAGCATTACTCATAATTTAGATGAATTTAAAAAGCTTTATGAAGAGCATAGAGCTGAGATTAAAATCATTTTTTTATGTTTGCCTAATAATCCTTTAGGCGAGTGTTTAAACAGGAGTGAAGTGCTTGAGTTTATGAGGGGTGTGGATAAGGATTGTTTGCTAGTTATTGACGGCGCTTATAATGAATTTGCAAGTTTTAAAGATAGCAAAAAACATCTAAAACCTTGTGAATTGATTAAAGAATTTGAAAATGTGCTTTATTTGGGAACTTTTTCTAAACTTTATGGGCTTGGGGGTTTGCGTGTGGGCTATGGTATGGCTGGAGCTAAGATTATAAAGGCTTTGTATAAACTTCGCGCCCCTTTTAATGTCAATAATCTTGCCTTAAAAGCAGCCGCAGCAGCCTTAGATGATGAGAGCTTTACTCAAAAAACTTTAGAAAATAATTTTTCTCAAATGGAGCTTTATAAGGAATTTGCAAAAAAATATTCTATTAAAAGCATTGAGAGTTATACAAATTTCATCACCTATTTTTTCGATGAAAAAAATAGCACGGATTTGACTGAAAAATTGCTTAAAAAGGGTATAATAATAAGAAATTTAAAAAGCTATGGTTTAAATGCTATGCGTATCACTCTAGGAACGCCTTATGAAAATGAAAGATTTTTTACAGAATTTGAGAGTATTTTAAAAGAGCTATAAATCAAAGAAATATAAAATTCGCTAAATTTAAGGGATGAGAATTAATGGATTTTAAAAATATGTTTCATCAAATAGGTCAGCTTTATCAAAACCTAACCCGTAAGCAACGCATAGTTATTGCCGCTTCTATTGTTGTGGTGGTAGGGTTTTTGGTCTTTTTAGCCTTATTTCGTGGGAGTGGTAGTAGTGCAAATAGTGGCTATGCGGTTTTGGTTGAGAATTTAAGCCCTAGTTCTTCTGCGGCTATTGTGGCTAAGCTTGAACAAAATAATATTCCTTATAAATTAGAAAGTGAAAATAAAATTTTAGTTCCACAAGATCAGGTTTATCGCCAAAGAATGTTTATAGCTAGTGAGGGGCTTATCAAAGATAGTCGCGTAGGTTTTGAAGCTTTTGATACTCAAGCTTTTGGAGCTACAAATGAAGAGCAAAAAGTAAAATACCAAAGAGCTATCGAAGGGGAGCTTGCAAGAACAATAGAAACCCTAGAGCCTATACGCAGTGCTGTTGTGCATATAGCTTTTCCAAAAGACAGCGTTTTTACCGAAAGGCAAATTCCACCTACAGCTTCAGTTGTTGTTAATGTTCGTGAAGGCTTGAAGCTTACTAGAAAGCAAATTGATGGTATAAAAAATATTGTTTCAGCAGCAGTTCCAAAACTGACTAAAGAAAATGTTAAGATTAGCGACCAAAGTGGTGTGCCACTTGATGAACAAGAAGCCTATGAAGATGATTTGGTTCGTGCGCAAATTAAATTTAAAAGCGATCAAGAAAAGGCTCTAGAAGATAAAATCATTGAAAATTTAGCCCCTTTTGCAGGTGGTATGGATAAGGTAAAAGTGAGCGTAAATATAGATTTTGATTTTTCCAAACAAGAATCTCAAAGTGAAATTTATGACCCAAATCCTATAGTGCGTAGCGAACAAACCTTAAATGAAGAAAAAACAGGCAGACAAGAGCCTCAAATTCAAGGCGTTCCCGGAGCCGTTTCAAACATAGGACCCGTTGAAGGGCTGGATAATAAAGGTCAAATAGATACTTATAAAAAAAATCAAGTTACTACCAATAATGAACTTTCTAAAACCATCACAAATACTAAAAAACAATTTGCCACCGTTCTTCGTACTTCAGCAGCTGTTACCATAGATGGAAAGTATCAAGATGTGGTAGATGAAAATGGAGAGATTAAAAGCGAATATGTTCCATTAAGTAAAGAAGAGCTTACAAGTGTTGAAAGCATAGTTAAAAATACTATTAATTTTAGCGCTACAAGGGGAGATAGTGTTGTAGTGCAAAATTTACCTTTTCATCGCGAATCTATCAGAGTTGAAAGCAAGGTTAAGACCTTTTATAATCGCTTTATTGAGCCTTTTATTCCACCGGTTAAATACTTTATCGCTGCGATTTTGCTTTTTATATTTTATAAGAAGATTATCGCTCCATTTGCTCAAAAAATGCTCGAAGATGTTGCAGCACAAGAAGAAATGCAGCAAGGCCCTAGTGCTGTTTTAGACGATGCTGAAGATGCTTTAGAAAAATTCAATGCGGCTAGGAAAAAGGTCGAAGAGCAACTGGGTTTTGGAGAAAACTTCAACGAAGATTCTATACAATATGAAGTTTTACTTGAAAAACTGCGTAGTTTGGTAAGTGATAAGGGGGAAGAAATTGCTGCACTTTTGCAAAATTTAATCCAAAATGATAGCGAATTTGGCGACAAGGATATGTAATGATAAAGCTTAGTGAAGAACAAAAAATGATTTATGATGATTTATCTATGCCTGAAAAGGTGGCGATTTTTCTCATTCAGCTAGGAGAAGATGCGACTACGGCTGTGTTTTCACATATGGAGATTGATGTGATTACGGAAATTTCGCGTTATATTGCTATGGCTAAAAATGTAGATCGTTCTGTGGCTACTGCGGTTTTGGAAGAATTTTATACACTATTGCAATCTAATCAATACATTAAAAGCGGTGGCTTAGAATACGCCAAAGAAATACTTTTCCGCACCTTTGGACCTGAAATTGCCAATAAAATTTTAGAAAAACTTACCAAAAGTATGGAGAATAATCAAAATTTTGCTTATTTGGCACAAATTAAACCCCAGCAGTTAGCCGACTTTATCACCAAAGAACACCCTCAAACCATAGCCTTAATCTTAGCTCATATGGATTCTATTCATGCGGCTGAAACTTTGGAGTATTTTAGTGATGAATTAAGGGCTGAGGTTGTCATAAGAATGGCGAATTTGGGCGATATTTCTCCGGGCATTATCAAAAGAGTCTCTGCTGTGCTTGAGAGTAAGCTAGAAAGCCTTACTTCTTATAAGGTTGAAGTGGGCGGTCCTAGAGCTGTGGCTGAGGTTTTAAACCGCCTTGGTCAAAAGGCTTCAAAATCGACTATCACTTATATAGAACAAAGTGATGAACGCTTGGCTGAAACCATTAAAGAGCTTATGTTTACCTTCGATGATATACAAAAACTAAGCACCAATGCTATTAGAGAAATTCTAAAAGTGGCTGATAAGCGTGATTTAATGATAGGCTTAAAAGGAGCTAGCGAGGAATTAAAGCAGAAATTCCTAGCCAATATGTCCACCCGTGCCAGTGAGGCTTTTTTGGAAGAAATGGGCTTTTTGGGTGCTGTAAGGGTTAAGGATGTCGAAGATGCTCAAAGAAAAGTGGTTGAAGTAGTGCAAAAACTAGCCGAGCAAGGACTTGTGCAAACAGGCGATGCGGATGAAATGATAGAGTAGGTGTGGTATGGTTAATCGTAGCAATGTAATTTCTGGCGGAGCTTCTCAACAGCACGTTGTTGAAGGATATCGTTTTAAAGTGATTTCTGAATTTGACAATCATATAGGAGAAAAAAAACAAGCCACTCAAGCTTTAGCTGAAGAAAATGTTAATACGCCTTTAAATAACGAAAATCAAGCTGAAGACAAACAAAACACCGCTTCGACGCAGGCTATACAAGAAATTCAAGCTCCAGCTTTCCAGCCTAGTTTTGTTGAAGATTTGCTTAAAAAAACTGATGAGATGTCAAGCAATATTATCAAGCTTCAAATGCAAATAGAAAGCCAAGAGAATGAATTTAACAACCGCTTAAATGCCGAACTTGAAAATGCTAAGGAAAAATTTAGCAAAGAAGGCTATGAAAAGGCAAAGGAAGAATTTCAAAAAGAATTAAGTGAAGTTAAAGATAAATATCTTAAAAGCATAGCCAAGCTAGACGAGGCTTGTGTGAATTTAGACGCCTTTGTAGAAAAAAACGAAAAAGAATTAGCCCAAACTGCCATAGATATTGCTAAGGAAGTGATTTTAAAAGAGCTTGAAATGAATTCCAGTAAAATAGCTTACGCTTTGGCTAAGGATTTAATCACTGAGCTTAAGGGTGCTAGTGCCATTGAGCTTAAGGTTAATGGGGACGATTATGAGTATTTAAAAGAACAATTTGGAGCTAATGCTCATATTAAAGTCAGTCTTGATGATGCCATCAGTAAAGGAAGTGTGGTTATTATAAGTGATGCAGGCAATATAGAATCTAATCTTAATTCTCGTTTGGATAAAATCAAAAAAATGGTGCATAATGAGTAAAAAATTCGCCCACACTCAAGAAGAATTAGAAAAACTAAGTCTCAAAGAATTAGAAAATTTAGCCTCCACCTTGCGTGAAAGGATTATAGAAGTTGTCAGCAAAAATGGGGGACATTTAAGTTCAAATTTAGGTGTTGTGGAGTTAAGCATAGCTATGCACTTGGTTTTTGACGCCACAAAAGACCCTTTTATTTTTGATGTTTCTCATCAATCCTACACGCATAAACTTTTAAGCGGAAAAGAAGAAATTTTTCACACCTTAAGACAGAAAGGGGGCTTAAGCGGTTATACCAAGCCTAGCGAAGGCGATTATTTTGTAGCTGGGCATTCAAGCACTTCTATTTCTTTGGCAGTGGGTGCTTGTAAGGCTATCGCTTTAAAAAAAGAAAAACGCATTCCCATAGCCTTAATCGGCGATGGAGCTTTAAGTGCAGGAATGGCTTATGAGGCTTTAAATGAATTGGGCGATTCTAAATTTCCTTGCGTGATACTTTTAAATGATAATGAAATGAGTATTTCAAAACCCATAGGTGCGATTTCAAAATACCTTTCTCAGGCTATGGCAACCCAGTTTTATCAAAATTTCAAAAAACGCATTGCTAAAATGCTAGATGTTTTGCCTGAAAGTGCGACTTATATGGCAAAACGCTTTGAAGAGAGTTTTAAGCTCATTACCCCGGGACTTTTGTTTGAGGAGTTAGGACTTGAATATATAGGACCTATTGATGGGCATAATTTAAGCGAGATTATTTCTGCATTAAGACAAGCAAGGGCTATGCAAAAACCTTGCGTTATACACGCTCAAACTATCAAAGGTAAGGGTTATGCCCCAGCTCAAGGGAAGAACGCTAAATGGCACGGAGTGGGTGCTTTTGATATAAATAGCGGAGAGAGCATTAAAAAAAATGATACTAAAAAATCTGCTACTGAAATTTTTTCTAAAAATTTACTAGAATTAGCCGCAAAATATGAAAATATAGTTGGAGTTACAGCGGCTATGCCAAGCGGGACAGGGCTTGATAAACTCATAGAAAAATATCCAAATCGTTTTTGGGATGTGGGGATTGCCGAGCAACACGCTGTAACTTCTATGGCGGCTATGGCAAAGGAAGGATTTAAGCCTTTTATCGCTATTTACAGCACCTTTTTGCAAAGAGCTTATGACCAAGTGATTCACGATTGTGCGATTATGAATTTAAATGTGGTTTTTGCTGTGGATAGAGCGGGTATTGTAGGCGAGGATGGAGAAACGCATCAGGGTGTTTTTGATGTGAGTTTTTTAGCCCCTTTGCCCCATCTTACTCTTTTAGCCCCAAGAGATGAGCAAATGATGCAAAAAATAATGGAGTATGCTTATTTACATCAAGGTCCCTTAGCTTTTCGTTATCCTAGGGGGAGTTTTGTTTTAGATGAAGAATTTCATCCCTGTGAGATAAAATTAGCTAAAGCCCAATGGCTTGTCAAAAATAATAGCAAAATTGCTTTTTTAGGTTACGGACAAGGCGTGGCTAAGGGATGGCAGGTTTTAAGAGCCTTGCAAGAAAGGGGTGAAAATGCGAATTTGATTGATTTGATTTTTGCTAAACCCTTAGACGAAGAGCTTTTGTGTGAGTTAGCACAAAAGAGTGAAATTTGGTTTGTTTTTAGCGAAAATGCTAAAATGGGCGGGGTGGCAAGTTTGATTAATGATTTTTTACAAAGGCAAAATTTAGCTATAAGGCTTGTTAGCTTCGAGTATGAAGATGAATTTATAGAACACGGCAAAAGCCATGAAGTGGAAAAAAATTTGCAAAAAGATGGGGATAGTTTATTAAAGCAAGTTTTGAAATTTTTATAGCTAAAGGATAAAAAATATTATTTGATATAAACTTTTTTTAATGAAAAATTGATTATTATTTTTGATTAAAAAATAAGGACGATGAGTATGGAATTATTGCAAATGCTTAAAAAACACGAGTTAAAAGCTACTCCACAAAGGCTTTGTGTTTTAAAAATTTTAAAAAGACATGAACATCCTAATATCGATGAATTATATACAGAAATTAAAAAAGAATACCCCTCAATCTCTTTAGCAACGGTCTATAAAAATCTTAACACCTTGCAAGAGCAGGGTTTGGTTGTTGAGATTAATGTTTTAAATCAAAAAGCTTGTTATGATATTTATGAAGAAGAACATATTCATGTGGTTTGTTCTAAGTGCGGGAATATAGAGGATGTAAGTTTTAAAGACACCAAGCTTTATGAATATCAAGAGTATTTAGAAAAAAAAATAGGCAATCTCGTTAATCATTTATCCGTTTGTGCTTATGTTGATACTTGCAAAAAGTGTCATTAAGCAAAATAAGGTTAAAATAACCCACATATTTTAAGGGTTATTTTAATGGTTTATGAAATTCAAAAAAGCTTCTTACTTTCTGACTCTACTCTTTTAGAGAATTTACGCAAAGATGATATACCCCTTAAAAGCTACAAATTCGAAACTTTTTATACTCAAATAAGCCCTAAGTGTAGTGTTAAATTTCAAAGTTTTTGTGATGAATTTTATAAAATCACTCAAATTAATGATAAGATTTTAGAGCAGAATCAAGAAGAAAAAATTTCTAAAAAAAAATTTGAAAAAGCTCGAAAAAAGCTTATAGGAAGGAGCATTAAAAAAGAACGCTTTGAATTTAAGCTTTGTTCTTTAAAAAGCTATATTGATGTTTATGAAGAGGGTCAAATTTGCGTTTTAAAGGTGTTTTTTCCCACTTTAAGTTGTGCTAAGGAATTCAAACTTCCTAAAGATTTTAAAATCAAAGAAGAATTGCTTCATAATTTAGATTCCAAATTTATCGTGTTATACGGCTTTGGCTGTGAGAATTTTGATATAGAAAAATGCTTTAAAATTATAGAAAAAAACCAAAATTTTACCCTAGATTTTCCAAGTTCTATTAACGCTTATGATGGGTTTAGAATTTTTTTGTTCTATGTATTTAGAAAATTAAAATTAAATTGGAGCTTGTGTTTAGAAAAAAAGGATAGGCAAAGTTTGGGTGAGTTTTTGTTTCATTCAAGGACCTTGTATGTGGTTTTATCTAATATGAATACTATTTTAGATGAAAAATTAAGCAACGCTTTGGCTTTAAAATTTAAAGATATAACGCAAAAAACTCAAGATATTTTGCAAATTCTCGCAAGTGAAAAGTTCTATGAAAATTTATTGCTATTTTTAAGCGATGAAAAAATTCAAGCTTTGTTTAATGATTTTGATTTTTTCATAAAAGAGCATTCTTTTTATGAGGGTGCTTCTAAGGATAGCTTTTTTAAACAGCTTGTCGCTTTAGAGCTTAGAAAAAAGATTGTTTTATTTCGAAAAAATATCTTAAAAAATTTAGAGCTTTTTGAAGATAGTCTTTTTGAATTAGCGATATTTTTAGAATATTTTCATAATTTTTTTGAAATAAAAAGCCTAAAAAAGCTTTATAAAAAGTATTTTAAAGCTAAGGAAAAAAATATTTTTGATGAAAAAAAGAGAGCTAAGTTTTTCAAATTGCTTAAAAAATCAAGTAAAAATTTGAAAATTTACAAAGGATAAAAATGCAAAAACAAGAAAAAATCATTCAAATGTTTAACCAAATTGCCCCTACCTATGACAGGGCTAATAGAATTTTAAGCTTTGGCGTGGATATAGCGTGGCGTAAAAAAGCTTGTGAAAGAGTGTTAAAATTATACCCAAAAAAGGATTTAAAAATCGCTGATATTGCTTGTGGGACAGGCGATATGATAGAAATTTGGCAACAAAGTGCTATAAAAATGCAAAAAAATATTTTAAGTATCAAAGGCATTGACCCAAGCAGTGCTATGTTAAGCGTAGCCAAGCATAAATTCCCAAGCCTTGAATTTATAGAAGCTAAAGCACAAAATTTGCCCCTAGAAAGTCAAAGCTTAGACCTTGTAAGTATTAGCTATGGTATTCGCAATGTTGTTGAGAGAGAGGAGGCTTTAAACGAATTTGCTAGGGTGCTTAAAAAGGAAGGAATTTTGGTAGTTTTGGAATTTACAAAAAGACAAAAGGGCGGTTTTATCGCAGCTTGTAGGGATTTTTATCTTCAAAAGATTTTGCCTATTTTGGGTGGAATGATTAGTAAAAATAAAAGTGCTTATGAGTATTTGCCTAATTCTATTGAAGGATTTTTAAGCAAGGATGAATTTATTAGTGAGCTTGAGAAAGCAGGCTTTAAATTGCTAGAATTTAAAAGCCTTAGCTTTGGCATAAGCTCTATGTTTATTTTGCAAAAGATTTAGCCAGTTTTTTAAGTAGTGGTGGCACGAACATTACCAAAAAAGCAGCAATAAGCAAGATAGGAGCAATGCTTCCTTGCCACAATATGCTTAAATCCCCGCTACTAATCGACAAGGCACGGCGTAAATTCACTTCCAAATGCTCCCCTAAAACAAAGCCCAGTATCAAGGGTGCCATAGGAAATTCAAGCTTTCTTAGCACAAAACCTATCACACCTATAAGGAAAATCATAAATAAATCCCAAGTTGTGCTATTAATAGAATAAATCCCAATAGCCGATACCACAGCGATAATGGGTGCTAGTATCCACAAAGGCACACTAAGAATTCTCACAAAAATGCCGATTAAAGGAATATTTAAAATCAAAAGCAAAACATTGGCTATAAGCAAGGCGGCGATTAAGCCCCAGACTAAACCCGCTTGTTCGCTAAACATAGCAGGACCGGGGTTGATATTATAAAGCGTTAAAGCCCCCATCATTACAGCCGTAGTGCCAGAACCCGGAAGTCCTAAGGTCAGCATAGGGATGAAAGAACCACAAGCTGACGCGTTATTAGCCGCTTCAGGAGCAGCCACTCCCTTTAAATCGCCTTGTCCAAATTGTCCCTTTTTACCTGCTAATTTTCTCTCACTCATATAAGTAATAGCACTAGCTATGGTAGCACCCGCTCCGGGTAAAACCCCTACAAAAAAACCCACCACAGCAGAACGCAAAATAGTCCAAAAGGTGTAAGCAAATTCTTTAAAGCTGATGAGAAGTTTGCCTGTTTTTTTAATCATAGCCTTGCTTGTATGAGTGTTTTCTAGTATCAAAAAAAGCTCACTAATGGAAAAAAGCCCTATAACTAGCACCACAAAGGAAATTCCATCATAAAGATGGGGATTATCAAAGCTAAAGCGATAGACTCCTGTATTGGCATCCACACCTATGGTGGTTAAGAAAAGTCCTATAAGAGCAGCCAGAAAGGAACGAATGGGTTTTTGTGCCATCATAGAGCCTAGAGTTGCAAGGGCGAAGATAATCAGAGCAAAATACTCAGTAGGACCAAAGCTTAAAGCCCATTTAGCCAGTATGGGAGCAAATAAAATAATGCCACAAATGGCTATAAAAGAGCCTATAAAAGAGCTTAGAGCCGAGATACAAAGAGCCTTTCCCGCTTGTCCTTTTTTGGCTAAGGGGTGTCCATCTAGGGTAGTCATAATGGCAGCTGCGTCCCCGGGTATGCCTAAAAGTATGGATGAAATTCTACCTCCATATTCACAGCCCATATAAACCGTGGCTAAGAGTATGAGAGCTGATTCAGCAGGTAAATTCATAGCAAAGGCTAGGGGCAAAAGTATGGCTACGCCATTAATAGGACCAAGTCCTGGCAACATACCGACCATAGTGCCTATCAAACAACCGATGAGAGCTATGATGAGATTGTTAGGTAACAAGGCTACTTCAAAGCCCTGAGCTAAATACATCAAAATGTCCATATTTATCCTTGTTCAAAAATCAAACCAAAAGGCAAGGTGATTTGCAAAAGATTTTCAAAAAAATAATAAAAAGCTATGCCACAAAACAAGGCAAAAAGCAGTGCTAAATAAGGCTTTGCTCCATAAAGCATAGCCATAATAAAAACAAGAAAGCCCACCGAGAGCATAAAGCCAAGATACTCAAAAACTAAGGCAAATACCAAAAGAGCGAGTATTAAAATAATAAGCTTTTTCCAAAGGGAAAAATCGCCCCATTGCACCCTAGTATTTTCCGCAAAAAAGAGTAGCAAAACACAGCACAGCATTATCAAAATAAGACTAGCTACGGGAAAAGGACGCGGTCCTAGTGGCTCGTAGCTGTATTCTGTGGTGATTTGCCAACCATTATAAAGCAAAAAGGCACTCAGCAGTAGTAAAAATACAGCAAAAATTCTCGTGCTTAACATTGAGTTTTACTTTACAAGCTTATATTCTTTGGCTAATTCTCTAAAGGTGTTGGTTTGTTCTTTAACAAAGGCATCAAGCTCTTTGCCTTTTTTGTTAAATTCAAACAAGCCTCTTAATTCTCTTTGCTCTTTAAATTCCTTGCTTTCATAAAGTTTTCCAAAGGCTTCAAGCCACCAATTATAAGCATCTTCAGGGGCATTTGGTGCCATGTAAAAGCCACGAATAGTAGGCCATACCACATCATAGCCTTGCTCTTTTGCGGTTGGGACATCTTTGGCTTTATTTTCTGTTTTCAAACGCTCATCAGCAAAGACGGCTAAAACCCTAATAGTCCCTGCTTCTAAATGTGGCAAACTCTCAGCCATACCCAAAGATACAGCTGAAATATGATTTCCTAGTAAGGAAGTAAGGGCATCCCCTCCGCCTTCAAAGGCTACATAACGCACATTAGACACATCAATACCTGCAGCCTTAGCAAGAAGAGCTGTTTGCATCCAGTCCTGCCCTCCCACAGAGCCACCTGCACCAAAACTTACAGCTTTTGGGTCCTTTTTCAAGGCTTCAAGCAAATCTTTAAGGTCTTTATAAGGAGAATCTGATCTTACTACTATGGTTCCATAATCGACACCCACAGCAGCAAGCCATTTCACATTATTTTCATCGTATTTGCCGTGCTTACCTGTGGCTATATTTAGCAAGGTGCCACTTGAAAAGGCTACTATGGCGTTGGGGTCTTTGGATTTTGAGGTATTCATAGTATTGTAAGCCGTTACACCCACTCCACCGGGCATATAAGTGGTGCGTATGGGCTTTGAAATGATGCCTGTTTGAGTGAGACTGACTTGGGCTAATTTACAAGTCAAATCAAAGCCACCTCCGGGTTTTGCAGGGGCGATACATTCAGGGCGATTTGGCTCTTTAGCCAATCCTAAAGATACGAGCATAGCTAAGGCTAGAAGTTTTAATTTCATTGTTTATCCTTTGTTTAAGTTTGCATATACAAAAAATTGTATATAATCCAAACTTAAAAAATATAAATAGCGTAAAGAAAATAAACAATTCCCCAAAACGCTGTAACGATTTTACACATTAAGGAATTTTATGACCGTAAGTGAGTTAAATCTCAAGGCAAAAGCCTTGCTTGAGAGTTATTTGGAAAATATTATTTTAAGCGGGGAGCTTTCTAAAATCACCCTACACAGCTCGGGGCATTGGTATTTTGATTTAAAAGATGAAAAAGCCAGCATAGCCTGCGCTATGTTTAAAGGAGCGAATTTAAAAGTCGGGTTTAAACCAGTAGTAGGGGATTTTTTAGAGCTTGAAGGCACTGTGAGCTTGTATGCTGAGAGTGGGCGTTATCAATTTATCGCTACAAGTATGAAAAAAGCAGGGCTTGGGGATTTAGAAACTCAGTTTTTAGCTTTAAAAGAACGCTTGGAAAAAGAAGGACTTTTTGACCCCACTCATAAAAAAAATTTGCCACGCTTTCCTAAAAAAGTAGGCATTATCACTTCAAAAACTTCCGCTGCTTTGCAAGATATGTTAAAGCTTATTAAACAAAAAGAGTATTTTTTAGCTAAAATTTATGTTTTTGATAGCTTAACTCAAGGAAATAATGCCCCTTCTTCTCTCATTCAAGCTTTAAAAAAGGCTGATAATGGAAACTTAGATGTCATTATTTTAGCTCGTGGTGGGGGCAGTAGGGAAGATTTATTTTGTTTTAATGATGAGAGCTTGGCAAGAGAAATTTTTAAGGCTAAGACCCCCATTATTTCAGCCATTGGACATGAGATTGATTATGTGATAAGCGATTTTGTGGCTGATTTTAGAGCGCCTACTCCTTCAGCTGCCATTGACACTTTATTTTATTCTAGGTTGGATATGGAGCAAAGTTTGGATTTAACCGAAGAAAAATTAATACAACTTTGGAAAAATAGAATGCAAAATTATGAAAATTTGCTTTTAAATTTAAAGCAATTTTTTAAAGCGAATTCTTTGCCAAAAATGATAGCTGAGAAAATAAAGCAAAGTTATAGTATGGAAAAACAGCTTCATAACTCCTTGTCAAATCAATTGCGTTATAGCGAGTTAAGTTTAGAAAAATTGCAAAATGCTTATTTGCAACATGAAAATTTTTTTGATAAGAGTAAAAAATTCATTTGTATCAAAAAAAAGGGTAAAATAGCAAGTTTAGAAGAACTTAAAAGTGATGATATTGTTATTTTAAGCTCTCAAACTTCTCAAAAAGAAGCAAAAATTCTATAAAGGATAATTTATGAGAAAAATCAATTTCAGTGCAGGACCATCAACTTTACCTTTGGAAATTTTAGAGCAAGCTCAAAAAGAACTTTGTGATTATCAGGGCAAAGGTTATTCTATAATGGAAATTTCTCATCGCACAAAGGTGTTTGAAGAGGTGCATTTTGGAGCGCAAGAAAAGGCTAAGAAGCTTTATGGTCTAAATGATGATTATGAAGTGTTGTTTTTACAAGGTGGGGCGAGTTTGCAATTTGCAATGATTCCTATGAATTTGGCAAGAGATGGAGTTTGCGAATACGCAAATACGGGAGTTTGGACGAAAAAAGCGATTAAAGAAGCTCAAATTTTAGGTGTCAATGTAAAAATCGTAGCCAGTAGCGAGGAAAGTAATTTTAATCATATTCCTAGAGTGGAATTTAGCGATAATGCCGATTATGCTTATATTTGCTCTAATAATACCATCTATGGAACCCAGTATAAGGAGTATCCTAAAAGCAAGGCTCCTTTGATTGTCGATGCATCGAGTGATTTTTTTTCTAGAAGAGTGGATTTTTCAAATATTGCTCTTTTTTATGGTGGGGTGCAAAAAAATGCAGGAATTTCGGGTCTTAGCTGTATTTTTATCCGTAAGGATATGCTTGGAAGGTCGCAAAATAAACAACTTCCTAGTATGTTAAATTACTTTATTCATACACAAAATCAGTCTTTATTTAACACCCCGCCCACTTTTGCGATTTATATGTTTAATCTTGAAATGGATTGGCTTTTAAATCAAGGCGGACTTGATAAAATCCATGAAAAAAATTCTCAAAAAGCTGCTATGCTTTATAAGTGCATTGATGAAAGTGAAGGTTTTTATAAGGGGCACGCAGATAAAAAGGATAGGTCTTTAATGAATGTAAGTTTTAATATTACCAAAAATACAGATTTGGAAGCTCTTTTTGTAGAAGAAGCACAAGAAGCGGGAATGCTAGGGCTTAAAGGGCATAGAATTTTAGGTGGAATTCGTGCAAGTCTTTATAATGCCATAAATTTAGAGCAGGTGCGAACGCTTTGTGAATTTATGAAAGCTTTTCAAGGAAAATACGTATGATAAAGCGTTTTGATGAGTGTGATAGAATGTCGCAGATTATTGTTTATGATAAATATTTTAAAACCGCAGGACAAGTAGCTTTTGAACCTAGTGGGGATATTCAAAAACAAACCAAAGAAGCTCTTGCAGAACTTGATACTTTGTTTGAAAAAATAGGAGTTGGTAAAGCTGAATTGATTCAAATTCAAATTTGGTTAGCCAATATGCAAGATTTTGATGCAATGAATGAAGTTTATGATGAATGGATTAAAAACTATCCTAAACCTGTTAGAGCTTGCGTGGGAAGTGCTTTGGCAGAAGGTTATTTAGTGGAAATTCAAGCTTTTGGAAGACTTAAGGAGAGTTAAAAATTCTCTCCTCCAAATTTTAAAAGAGCCGAACCCCAAGTAAAACCACCCCCAAAGGCATCGAGTAAGATTAATTTTCCTTTTTTAAGGCGACCTTCTTCATACGCGTCATTCATTGCCATAGGTATGGAAGCAGCTGAGGTATTGCCGTATTTTTCTATGGTAATAACGCATTTTTCATCGCTTAATTTTAATTTTTCTTGCACGGCTTTAATGATGCGTAAATTGGCTTGATGAGGGATGAAAAGGTCAATGTTTTGTGATGAAATTTTATTTTTAGCTAAAAGCTCTACAACATCAGAACTTAGTGTATTCACAGCGATTTTAAAGACTTCATTGCCTTTCATTTGCATGGCTAAATTTTGACAACTATGAGCCTTTTGAGAACGCTTAGTCATCAAAAGTTCTCCATAATGCCCATTACTTGCAGTATGCACATCAAGGATGTGATTTTCACTATCTAAACTCACAATAGCCGCACCTGCACCGTCTCCAAAGAGTATGCAAATACTTCTGTCGCTATAATCCATAATAGAACTCGTTTTTTCAGCCCCTATAATCAAAACATTTTTTTTTAAGCCACTTTCGACTAGGGCTTTTGCCTGTTCTAAAAGATAAATAAAACCCGAACAAGCTGCTGAAATATCAAAGGCTGTGATATTTGTAAGTCCTAAATTTGCAGCGATTTTACAAGCTGTTGAGGGCATAGTAAAATAATCAGGGCTTAAAGTAGCCACAAGAATAGCATCAATATCTTGGGGTTTTAATTTCGCTCTTTGTATAGCCTTAATAGCTGCTTTTGTGCCTAAATCACTCGTATTTTCGTTTTCACTGGCTATGCGTCTTTGTTTAATACCCGTGCGTCTAGTAATCCACTCATCGCTAGTATCGACCATTTTTTCAAGGTCGGCATTGCTTAAAATTTTTTCCGGGATATAAGAAGCTATGCTTTTAAGAGAGGCTTTAAGCATTGTATTTTCCAAGTTCGTTTTCTATAAGCTCATTAAGGTGTGATTGACTAAAATTTATGGCTTGAAAAATCGCATTTTGAATGGCTCTAGCATCGCTTTTGCCGTGGCTTATGATGACACAGCCATTAACCCCAAGCAAAGGCGCACCGCCGTATTCTTGCCAATCAATGTGCTTTTTTAATCTTTTAAAAGACGCTTTCATTAGCAAAGCACCGATTTTAGAAATAAAAGATTGTTTTACTTCCTTTTTTAGAATTTGAAAAATCGCTGTTGCCACGCCTTCACAAGCCTTTAAAATCACATTTCCATCAAAACCATCGCAGACTAAGACATCAATCTCGCCGTTAAAAATATCCCTACCTTCAGCATTGCCTATAAAATTGGGAATTTTTTTTATGAGTTGATGGCTTTCTTTGGTAAGTTCATTGCCCTTGCATTCTTCTTCGCCATTAGAAAGCAAAGCAAGGCGTGGCTTTTGAATTTGCATAATTTCTCTAGCATAAACTTCACCCATTATGGCAAATTGGAATAAATTTTCGGCTTTGCAATCTGTGTTAGCTCCCACATCTAAAAGCAAGGTTTTGCCTATAACATTTGGCATCAAAGTTGCAATAGCAGGTCTTGAAATGCCCTTAAGTCTGCCTAATCTTAAAGTGGCTAATGACATACTTGCACCACTATGACCCGCTGAAACTACGGCATCTACTTTTTTTTCTTTAAGCAAATTGATGGCTTTATATATAGTTGTTTCTTTATTTTTTAAAGCATCAGTGGCACTTTCATTCATCGAAAAAATTTCATTTGCTTCTTCGTATTGTATATAACTCTCTAATTTTTTTGGTATCAAAGGCTTTAAAATTTTAGAATTTCCCACTAAGATAGCGTTAAAAGGCTGTTTTTCTAAAGCCTTCAAAACACCTTCTATAATGGGCTTTTCTCCAAAATCACCACCCATTGCATCAATGGCAATGTTAATCATTGATTTTAATATTCCTTAGTTGTTGCATTAGCACGGTGAGGCATTTTATAGCTTCCATCTTTGTCTTTCACAGGCATAGGAAGACTAACTTTATAGTGAGTTCTGCGTTTAGCTGCACGGGTTTTACTCACTCTTCTCTTTGGTACTGCCATTTTTTCTCCTTTATAAAATTTTAACTAACTGCACTCTTTGCAGTAAAAATAATCACTCAAATAAGCTTCAAGCTCACTAATAGCAAGTTCTATTAAATCAATATGTCCATCAAAAAATTCTATGGTATTGCTTAATTCGTTTGCCTTATCTTTAAAAATACCATCACTTGCAAAAAGTTCTAAATTTTCTTTAATTTCAAGTTCTAATTCAGCCCCGCAGCTATCACAAGGCTTATAAATGAAACCCTGCATAGTGGCACTTACTTTAACAAGTTTAGGATTTATTTTTGCTAAATTTCCTTCAAAAATCATATTTTCAAGATTGAGTTTAAAAGGATATTCTTTTGCACCAATCCTAGAAAAAGCGATTTTCATTTAGCAAATTTCATTAGATTTAAAGAAAAACTCAATTTCTATTTTCGCGTTTTCTAGACTATCGCTTCCATGAACTGCATTGGCATCAATGCTCTCAGCAAAATCTGCTCTAATGGTTCCTGCTTTAGCTTCTTTAGGATTAGTTGCTCCCATTAAATCTCTATTTTTTAATACCGCACCTTCTCCTTCTAATACAGAAACAACAACAGGACCGCTAATCATAAATTCAACCAAGTCTTTAAAAAAAGGTCTTTCTCTATGAATAGCATAAAAATTTTCAGCTTGTTCTTTAGAGAGCTGAATTTTTTTCATTGCGGCAATTCTTAAACCATTGCTTTCAAAACGCTCTAAAATTTTTCCTATAACACCTTTTTTAACAGCATCAGGTTTAATTATAGATAAAGTTTTTTCCATTTTGCAATAACTCCTTATTTTAATAAAGCTTAAAATTATACTTGAATTTGTTTAAAGAAAGTTAAATTGAAGAAAAAGCTAGCGACTGCTAGCTTTCTTTATTATGCAAAAACTGGAGTATCTCCACTTCTCATATCAGCACCGATATTATCGCGACTTGGTTGTCCTGATTCTATGGCACTCCATACTATACACCCATCAGTTGGACAAGCACTGGCACAAGCTGGTTGGTCATTGTGTCCTACACACTCAACACATTTATTTGCATAAACATAGTATCTGTCCTCGCCTTCAGGATTATTAGCATCATCAACGATGGCACCCACTGGACATTCATCTATGCAAGAACCACAAGCAATACATACATCTGTAATTTTTACAGCCATTTTTTCTCCTTTGTTTAGGTTTAAAATATCAAGGTGAGATTTTAACATAAAATTCTTAAAAAAAGTAAATTTTGATAATCAAAAATTTTACTTTTTGATAATAATTATAAGTTTATTTTGAATTTTTTATTATTTTAAAATATTTAAAAAAAAATTAAAGATTTAAACGATATAATTTCGTTATCAATAAAATTTATTATTTAGGAGAAAAGTTTATGATAGTAACTAAAAAAGCTTTAGATTTTACTGCTCCAGCAGTATTAGGAAACAATGAAATCGTTGAGGATTTTAACCTTTATAAAAATATAGGTCCAAAGGGTGCGGTAGTGTTTTTTTATCCAAAAGATTTTACCTTTGTTTGTCCTTCGGAAATTATAGCCTTTGATAAAAGATACCAAGAATTTAAAAATCGCGGTATTGAAGTGATTGGAATTTCAGGTGATAATGAATTTTCACATTTTGCTTGGAAAAATACTCCAGTAAATCAAGGAGGTATCGGTCAAGTTAAATTCCCACTTGTCGCTGATTTAACTAAGCAAATTGCTAGAAATTTTGATGTGCTTTATGCAGAGGCTGTGGCACTTCGTGGTTCATTTTTACTTGATGCCGATGGAACAGTGCGTCATGCTGTGATTAATGACTTGCCATTAGGTAGAAATATCGATGAAATGCTAAGAATGGTTGATACTATGCTTTTTACTAATGAGCACGGCGAAGTTTGTCCAGCAGGTTGGAATAAAGGTGATGAAGGTATGAAAGCTAACCCTAAAGGCGTGGCGGATTATCTTGGCAAAAACGAAAGCAAACTTTAATTTTAAGCCTCTTTTTGAGGCTTTTTCTCCATTTTAATCCTTTTTCTTCGTTTCAAACTGATTTTTTATTCAAATTCGACTTAAAGTAAATTTAAGCAAATTTTTTTTAAAAAAAGGGGGTATCATATGAGCTTTTATTTTACTTTTAGGAGAATTTATGATTTATATTTTAGCGTTTTTCTTCCCTTATGTTGCCTTACTTGTTAGGGGTCTTTGGATACAAGCTATTTTTAATTTTATCCTTTGTGTGATAGGCTATTTTATGATAATGTCCTTTTTTGGAGCTTTTTTTGTTTTATTGCTTCGATTTGGGGTATTGTAGCCATTTTGCAAAATACTAACAAGAAAAATCATCAAGAGATGATTGAAGCTTTAAAAAATAAAGATTAAAATTCTTGGTCTAAACTTTTGCTTTAGACCACACTTTCTTAGATAAAATTCTACAAATTTATATTTTTTCATTATAATTTAGCTTTAAATTTTTAAGGGTAAATATGGCAGGCGAAGACCAAGAAAAAACAGAAGAACCCACGTCCAAAAAGATAGAAGACGCTAGGCAAGAAGGCAATGTTCCCAAATCCCAAGATGCAGCGGCTATCGTAACCTTAATTGTTGGAGTAACTATAACTTTATTTATGATGGGTTTTATGGGCGAAAGGATTGTGAATTTATACAGGTATTATCAAAGTTTTATTGGAGTTGAGTTTGATTTGCGTATTATTCAAGCTATTATGATTAAAAGTATTTTTGAAGTTTTAATCATTCTTGCACCCATAGTTTTAAGCATTATGGTTGCGGGTGTTTTAGGTAATGTTATGCAGTTTGGCTTTATTTTTACGACTAAACCCATTACGCCCAATTTAGGCAAAATCAATCCCTTAAAAGGTCTAAAAAATCTCTTTTCCTTAAAAAAACTTGTTGAGAGTCTAAAAATTATTTTAAAAGTAGGTGTTGTTTTTGCCATAGCTTTTATAGTTTTGCTTCAATTTATGCAAGAACTTCCTAAAGTTGAGCTTTATACTATGTTCGCCCAGCTTATTTGGCTTAGGGATAAGGCTATTATTTTAGCTGCTATTGTGATAGTGGCTTTTTTGGTTATTGCGGTTTTGGATGTTTTTTTGGTGCGTTTTCAGTATTTTAAGGGTTTGCGTATGAGCAAACAAGAGATAAAGGATGAATATAAGCAAATGGAAGGAGACCCACAGGTTAAGGCTAGAATTCGCAGAGTGCAAATGGAAGCAGCAAGACGCCGTATGGTGCAAGATGTTGCAGGAGCGGATGTGGTGATTACAAATCCTACGCATTATGCTGTGGCTATTCGTTATGATACCAGCAAAGAACAAGCTCCTAGGGTTGTTGCTAAAGGGGTGGATTTTCTCGCCCTTCGCATAAAGCAAGTTGCTTATGAAAATAATGTTGTAGTTTATGAAAATCCACCTTTAGCAAGAGAGCTTTACAAGGTTTGTGAAGTAAATGACCTTATTCCTAGAGAAATGTTTAAGGCGGTAGCTGAAGTCTTAGGCTTTGTTTATAATACAAACAACAAAAGCCGCCTAGCAGGTCAAGTAAAAAAAGGAAACTAGCTTTAAGGCGTTTGGTTTCCCATTTGATTTATGAAATCAAGCACGGATTTTTGTGTGCTTGTATCTTCACTATCGACCTTAAAATAAATTTCTACTCTGTTATTTTCTAAGGCTTGTGGATTGGCATTGATAGGCTCATTAAGTCCATAGCTTTTAAGGCTGATATTTTTTAAATTTGCCCCGCCTTCTATGAAATATTTTAGAACATTTTCGGCTCTGTGATAAGCCAACTCATAGCTTCTTAAGGCTGAATCGCTATTATCAGTGTAGCCTCTGATTTCTATTTTTGCTTGAGGGGGCAAATAGCTTGTCAGCTCTGCCATGCGTTTAAGATAATCTTGAATATCAGCTGAAGTAATTTCAGCACTTCCTCTTTCAAATTCAACTTTAGATGGTAAATTGAGTGCGACTTGATTATCGCTTTGGTCAAGTGCTGCTTGAAGGCGTCTTATGGTTTCTTGCTGAGTCATTGTCATTTGCTTTAAGGATTTAAGCTCATCGCTTTCTTCTCTTGCTGCACCCTTGTGTTTTTCTTGGGTTTGGCTTTCTTCTTGCACGGTCTGTGAAGCAGTGTATTCAAAAATTTTAATAAATTCGGTTTTTAAAGCCTCTACCTTAGCAGGATTGCTCTTAGAAATAGCCCAAAGGGCGATGAAAAGTGCCAAAAGCAAACTAAGAAAGTCTGCATAAGGCACCGCCCATTTTTCACCTGCTGGACATTCGGGACATTTATGTTTTTTAGCCATTTTTAACCCTTGTCAAATTGTGAAATTCTAGCGTCATCGTGCCCTAAGAAATTAAAAAGTTTTGCTTCTAAATCCCTAGGATTTGCTCCTTCTGCAATCCCTTTTATAGCTTCTGTGATGACAATTTGCTCTTTGACCAAATCCATACCATTGGCTTTCATTTTTCTACCCCAAGGTGCAAAGAGTGCGTAAGCTCCAAAAATCCCTGTAACCGTAGCAGTAAAAGCACCCGAAATCCCTGCCGCCATAGCCTGTGGATTATCAAGCAATTTAAGAGCCAAAATAAGACCAAAAACCGCTCCTACAAGTCCCATAGTAGGGCAGGTTTCTCCAAACACTATCCAATATTCAGCACATTCTTTATAATGCTCTTCTAGTTGTTCGGTCTGAATTTCCATACTTTCGTGAATTTCTTCAAAGCTTTTGCCATCGACTAGCATCATCATAGCATTTTTTAGGAATTCATTTTCAATTTCGTTGGTTTTGGATTCAAGGGCTAAAAGTCCATCTCTACGAGCAATAATAGCAAATTCTATTAGCTCGGCTATACGCTGGGGTAAATTCACACCTGAGCCTTTAAAAACAACTTTAAGTTCTTTATAGGCAGCTTTGACGATTTTTTTATGCGTTCCTGTCATCGCACAAAAGGCTGCCGTTGGCATCACTATGAGAAAGGATGAAAGGTGTATAACATGCAAGGGATTTCCCCCTTCTAAAATATCCCCCACAGAGATACTAGTAACTGCCAACACCATTCCTAGTATGGTTGAAAGGTCCATTGAATTTTACTCCTTGATTATTTTAAAGCTCCCCAATTTTTAGCAATACTTGAGCTTGTTTTTAATTTTACTTTTAATTCTACTATATTTTCCATAATATCACTAGCTTTTTTCACAAAATTTTCGCATAATTCATCTTTTACTTCGAAAATCAATTCATCGTGAATTTGCAAAATAAGCTTCTTGTCTTCGTTTAATTCCTTGTTGATTTCTAGCATTGCAAGTTTGATAACATCGGCTGCTGAGCCTTGTAAGATAGAATTTATACTTTCTCTTTCATACATAGCCATTTGCATAGGTTTAGCATTTTCAAAGTCAAAATAACGCTTACGACCGCTTAGAGTGGCAATAAAGCCATTTTGTTTAGCTTCGTTCTTAACTTTTTCAAAATATTTTTTAATACTTGTGAAATTTTGAAAATATTTTTCTATATAGGACTTAGCTAAAGAGGCTTCTATTTTTAAATTTTGACTTAAAGTTTTATAGCCCATACCATAAATTAGCCCGAAATTAATGCTTTTTGCAATACTTCTGGTTTCGTAATTGCTTTGATTAAAAATCATAATAGCCGTTCTTGCATGTATATCTTCATCATTTGCAAAGGCATTTAAAAGCTTCTCATCTTCGCTAAAGTGTGCAAGCATTCTAAGCTCGATTTGAGAATAATCAAGACTGATAAAACTAAATCCTTCTTCAGCCACAAAGCAGGATTTATAATCCTTTGCGTATTGTCCGTGTGCGGGGATATTTTGTAAATTAGGCTCTTTAGATGAAAGCCGTCCTGTGGCTGTGCCTGTTTGTAAAAAGCTTGAATAAATGCGTGAATTTTTATCTTTTAAAGCAAATTTTAATAAAGGCTCACAGTAAGTTGAGTAAAGTTTCGCAAGTTCTCTATAAGCTAAAATTTTAGCAATAACAGGGTGTTTGTCTAAGAGTTCGTTTAAAACCTTTTCATCGGTGGAATATCCTGTTTTGCCTTTTTTTCCGCTTGGAAGTTTGAGTTTTTCAAAAAGTATATCGCCTACTTGTTTGGGCGAATTTAAATTAAACCTATCTTCACAAAGCGTGTAAATTTCTTCACTTAAATGCTTGATTTCTTTTTCAAATTTTTTCATAAGATTTTCAAGAGCATTTGTATCGAGCTTGATACCATTTTTTTCCATCATCATAGTGATTTTAATAAAATCAAATTCGCAAGTTTGAGCTAATTTTAGCAAAGGAGTTTCGAGATTTTTTAAAAAATAAAGATAAAATCTTAAAGTGATATAAGCATCCTCTGCTGCGTATTTACAAGCTTTTTCAAGCTCTACGCTTGCAAAATTTTCTCCTTTTTTGACAAGACTTTGGAAGTGTAAGGTTTCGTAAGAAAAAAGTCTTAAGGCTAAATCGTCCATATTCACACGCAAACTAGGATTGTAAAGCCACGCTAAAATCATAGTATCGGCAAATTTTTGAGGTGGCTTTAGGGCGAAATTCTGCTCTATGATTTTAAAATCATATTTAAGATTATGTCCTATGACAAAGTGCTTAAAAATAAGTTCTATGGCTTTTTTGGCACTTTGTAAGGCAATTTGTTTATCAACTCCAAGATAATTATGGGTTAAAGGCACATAAAAGGCTTCATTTTCACTCATACAAAAACTAAAACCGACTATTTTTGCTTCTTTTGCATCCACTCCTGTGGTCTCTGTATCAAAGGCTATAATGCTTTCTTTATCAAGGGTATTTAAAATTTCAAAAAGCTTGTTTTCATCTTGTATCAAAGTGGCTTTAAAGCCTAAATTTTTATCTTTATTATCAGGATTTTGACGCAATTTTTTAAGCAAGACATTAAGCTCATAATGTTCTAAAATTTCAAGAACCTTCAAAAGCGGTTCTTCTTCTGGGTAACTTGCTTTTTCTATCAGGTTTTGCACTTCTAAATTTTCATACAAAGAAGCAAGTTTTTTGCTTAAAAAGGCATTTTCTTTACCTTCTAAGAGCAGGGTGCGATTTCTTTCATTGCGAATTAGTATTAAGTTTTCATAAATTCCTTCTAGGCTACCAAATTCATCAAGTAGAGTTTTAGCCCCTTTAGCTCCTATGCCTTTGACACCGGGGATATTATCAGAACTATCTCCACAAAGAGCCAAAAAATCTCTCATTTGACAAGGTTTTACCCCGTATTTTTCCAAACAAGCTGCCTCGTTGTAGTCATTTTTGGAAATAGGACTATAAATGCTTGTTTTTCCATCTTTGATAAGTTGATAAAGGTCCTTATCTTGCGTGATGATACGCACAAAAATATCTTTATCTTCGCAAGTTTTTACAAAAGAAGCGATGATGTCATCAGCCTCGTAACCTTCTTTTGAAACGCTTATAAAACCCATTTTTTCTATCATAGTTATGCAAATGGGAATTTGCTCTAAAAGCTCAGGGGGTGGTGGAGTGCGGTTTTGTTTGTAGTTTGGGTCAATTTCGCTACGAAAAGTTTTTCCCTTAGAATCCAGTGCAAAAATAATATAATCGCTTTTATATTCGTTTTTTAAACTATAAATAAAATTAGCAAAACCGCTAACCATTCCACTGGCTTGTCCTTTTGAATTTTTAAAGCCTTTTAAGGCATAATAAAGCCTGAAAAAAAATCCAAAAGTATCGATAATAGTTAAAGTTTTCATCCCACTTCCTTCTTTAAAGTGAGATATTATAACATTAAAATTTTAGAAATTTTTTCAAGTTGTTGCTCTAAGATAGGGATAAATTTAAGCAACCATTCGGCGTAAGCTTGGATATAGTGCAAAATATAGCTTGATTCATCTTCTAGTTTTAAAATCAAAACCCGACTCAGGTGTAATCCTCTTTGTAAAAAGATAGAGCGAAAATATTCCATATAAAAAAATTCATTTGTGTTTAAGGCTTGATTAAATTTATCTATACTGGCATAAACTCCTTGTAAAAAGGCTAAGGGGAGTTCTTTTTGGGCGTTTTGTATTTGTTCTAGCATAGTTTGTAAATTTTTAGCATCATTTAAAAAGCTTAAGGCACAATGATAATCCCCAGCGAGTTTGGTGTGAAATTGTTCTAAAAGTTTTTGACTTTTATTGGGTGCTAAGGGTTTGGGTAAGGTAAAATCAGGTTTTTTTCTTGTTAAGAAACGCTTGCAACATTCTTCAAAAGGAAGTTCTTCGGTATAGTTAATCCTTACTCCACCTTGTGTTGCGTTATAAAATTTAGCTTTTTCACTATTGCAAGCAAAAAGATATTCTAATTTCATTTTATAATCATTCCAAATAAAATGCGTTCTAACGCTTCCTAGCCCTCCATAAGCTAACACTTCTAAACTAGGATAATCAAGTTCTGATTCAATCCTATCGCCTAAGGCAAAACCTTTTGAATGCGAATTTCCTTTTTCATCATAGGCTAAATCCTGACCTATGAGAATGATGGTTTTAAATCCTAATTCCAAAGCTAAGGTATAAGAAAAGTGCGAAACATTAGAACCTGTATCGATATAGCCAAAGTCATCAAGCCCTAATCTTTGATTGGAGTAATTTAAATTTAAAATAATGCTGAGTGCCTTTTTGTTTAAAAGCTCTACGACTTGGGGATGGGTGCAAGAATCTAAGCAGAAAATGCCTTGGGTTTTTGTGGATTGAAAAAAAGCTAAGGGATGATTTTCAAAATCTAAATTTGTAATATAATCAGGCGTGATTCCTTCATTTTCGAGTATATTTAAAGCTCCATCAGCACAAAAAATACAAGCTTTATCTTGGTATTGTTTTAGCAAAGGAAGTTGTTTGTGTAGGCTAGGACCTGCTGAGACAACGATAGCCACATCAAAGAGATTTTTTCTTTCTACGATAAGGCTTTTAAAAGGAATGTGCAAACTCATAGTGGGGATATTGTTTAGTAAATGGGTTTGCGTGAAAGAATATAAATCATCTTGACTTGAGCTTCTAAACTCAGCTTCTATCAGCTCAAGACATAATTTGCGTGTATGATTAATATCAAGCTCGTAAAATTGTTCATAGTAAGGCATACTCACAAAAAGCTCATAAAGTCCAAGCCACTCATAGATTGATTTTTGGTTAAAAAGAAGCATTAATTGAAGTTTTGATTTAGCTTCTTTGGTATGAATGAGATAAATACTGCCTTTGCTTAGTTCTTTGCTTAAATCCAAAACGCTTAAAGCAAGGGCAAAGAGTTCGATTTCGCCTTCAAAAACAAAAATAGTTTTGTAGTGATTTTTAAGCTTTTTAAGCAACATAATACTGGCTATGCCGTAGATATAAAGAATGGGGTATCTTAAATTCTGTTCTATAATACTACGCTCTAAAGCGTCTTTTAAACTATCTTCATAAACTAAAATATTTCTTTTGACATCAAAAATATTACCCTTATCCCATGTAAAATTCCTAATCCCCCCCCCCGCTGTCATTAGTCTTTTGATTGCATTGGCTAAGGGTTCATTAACTCCACTCATTAAAGCTTTGACATTGTTTTTTAAAATTTTATTCATTCTTACCCTTTCAAATGAATTGTCCTAAAAAAATTAAAACATAATAGCGAATAACTTTCCCTAAAGCAATAAAAATAGCCGTTTTTACAAAAGAATATTTTGCAAAACCCAGTCCAAGAGCAAAAATATCTCCTATTAAAGGTAAAAAGCTTAAAAAGGCAAAGAAGCTTCCAAATTTAGCAAAATTAATACTGAAATTTTCTAGTTTTTTTAAGGACTTGCTAAAGTATTTTTCTAAAATTTTTTCTTTTCCAAGATAGGCTAGGGCATAAGTGCTTAAACTTCCCAAAGTATTGCCTAAACTTGCTATGAGAAGAACTAGCTTAGGATTAAAATCAAGCTTGACAAAACCCAAAACAAAGGCTTCACTTGCTAAAGGCAAAAGGGTGCTTGAGAGAAAGCACACTATAAAAAGCCCTAAATAACTAATATTATCATATAAAAAATCAAACATTTTAAACTATGATTTTTGAATATTCTTAAGTTCTAAATTCAAATAATACCCTGTGTAAGAATGGGTTTTTTTATGCTCTTTAGCCACTTTTTCTACGCTACCTTTAGCTATAACCTTACCGCCTTTAACCCCACCTTCTGGTCCCATATCGATGATATAATCGGCGTTTTTAATCACATCTAAATTATGCTCAATCACAAAAACAGAATTTTTAAGTTCAACTAAATGCTGCAAAACCGATATAAGCTTATTTACATCTTCAAAATGAAGTCCCGTTGTGGGTTCGTCTAGTATGTAGAGTGTTTTTCCCGTATCTGTGCGGCTTAATTCTTTGGCGAGTTTAATTCTTTGTGCTTCGCCTCCGCTTAGAGTTGTGGCATTTTGTCCTAGGCTAAGATAGTCTAAACCCACTTTTACCAAAGTGTCTAATTTTTGGCGTATTTTAGGAACAGCAGCGAAAAATTCACTGGCTTCTAGTATGCTCATATTTAAAATTTCACTGATATTTTTGCCTTTATATTTGATTTCTAAAGTAGAGTCATTGTAGCGTTTGCCCTGACAAGTATCACAAGTTACCATCACATCGGGTAAAAAGTGCATTTCTATTTTGATTTCTCCATCTCCGCTACATTTTTCACATCTGCCACCTTTAACATTAAAAGAAAAGCGTCCTGCTTTGTAACCTCGCATTTTAGCTTCCTTAGTGGAGGCAAAAAGATTGCGAATTTCGTCCATAGCACCCGTGTAAGTGGCAGGATTTGAACGCGGTGTGCGTCCTATGGGGCTTTGGTCAAGGTAAATGACCTTGTCAAGCTTTTCAAGTCCTTCTATTTGCACCCCGCTTAGTTTTTTAACTTTTTTAGCACGATTTAATTCTTCTTGGGCGAAGGGAAGTAGGGTTTGAAGTATAAGAGAGCTTTTTCCAGAGCCTGAAACTCCAGTTATTGCAACTAAATTTTGCAAAGGAAATTGCACACTTAAATTTTGAATATTATTGATACTTACATTTTTAAGCTCTAGCCATTCTTTTTGTGTTCTGTTTTTAAATTGCAAAATCTGTTTTTTGCCACTCATATAAAGTGCCGTTTGACTTTTGCTTTTTAGAAGTTCTTTATAAGTGCCACTAAAGACAACTTCCCCGCCGAATTTTCCTGCTTTTGGACCAATATCTACTATAAAATCTGCTTCTTCAATCGTCATTTTATCGTGTTCTACTATGATTAAGGTATTGCCTTTTTGCTGTAAATTTCTTAGAGTTTTAATGAGTTTTGCGGTATCTCTTTCGTGAAGTCCTATGCTAGGCTCATCTAAAACATACATAACCCCGCTTAAGCCACTGCCAATTTGCGATGCTATGCGAATTCTTTGTGCTTCGCCCCCGCTTATGGTTCTAGCATCACGCCCCAAAGAAAGATAACCCAGTCCCACATCATATAAAAAGAAAAGCCTTTCATTGATTTCTTTTAATATGGGTTTGGAAATAAGTTTTTGTTGCTCACTTAAATAAGAGAAATTTTTCTCATCAGCAAAAAAAGCCGTGCTATCTTCTATACTCATATCTAAAATTTCGCCCAAGCCCTTTTTTGCCACTTTAACGGCTAAATTTTCAGGCTTTAAACGATGCCCGTTGCAATCTTTGCAAATTTTTTCACTCATATATTCAGCCAAGTCTTTTTCAACCTTTAGCATTTCATAAGCCATTTTAACCACGCCTTCAAAATTGCGTTTGAGTCGGTGTCTTTTCCAAAGAAATTCTATGGTCTTTGCATTGCCATAGAATACAAGGCGTTTTTGTTCTTCGCTAAGTTCTGCAAAAGGCGTTTTAATGGGGATTGCGTTTTGTTCGCAAAAGGCGATTAGGAATTTATAATAATAACTTTTGTTAAAGCCATACATAATTTTCACCGCACCCTTTTCAAGGCTTAAGCTTTCATCAATAATTTTTTTCATATCTAAAGTATAGCGAATTCCAAGCCCATCGCAAGCTTCACAAGCTCCTTTGGGGGAGTTAAAAGAAAAGCTAAGAGGTTCAAGGGGGACAAAAGAAATTTTACAATCAAAACAAGCGGAGTGTTCGCTAAAATGATAGTGTTTATTTAGCCCTATTTCTTCGTGATTTAAGACTTCTATTTCTATTTCTCCAAAGCTTTCTTGTAAGCCTTTTTCTATATCACTTGCAAGACGCAAGAGTAAATCTTGCCTGATTTCAAGGCGGTCTATGACGAGTTTGATGGTGTGTTTTTTTGTTTTTGGCAGTTCTATTTCTTCATCAAGTCTTACTAAAACCCCATCAATTTGCGCTCTTACGAAACCTTTGTTGCGTAAATTTTCAAGTAAGTCCGCATAGCTTCCCTTTTTTTCGCGTATGAGTGGGGCGTAGATGATGATTTTAGCACCTTTTGGAAATTTTAAAATTTCACTGACTATATCACTTGCACTCATAGATGAAATTTTTTGTCCGCATTGATGGCAGTGTTGAATGCCTACTCTTGCATACAAAAGCCTTAGATAATCATAAATTTCAGTGATAGTTCCCACTGTGGAGCGTGGGTTTTTGGAAGTTGTTTTTTGGTCTATGGCGATGGCTGGGGTTAGTCCTTCTATCTTATCTACATCGGGTTTGCCTACCTTATCTAAAAATTGCCTTGCATAAGCACTCAGACTCTCTATATAACGGCGTTGCCCTTCGGCATAGAGTGTGCCAAAGGCAAGAGTGGATTTTCCACTTCCGCTAAGTCCAGTAAAAACTATGAGTTTGTTTTTGGGAATTTCAAGATGGATATTTTTAAGATTATTTTCTTTTGCGCCGATGATTTTTATGGTATCGTTCATAATTTTTCCTAATTTTAAATAAATTTAAGATTTTAACATAGTAAGATTAAAAAAACTTAGTTTAAAATCAAAAATTTATCAGTTCTAATTTATTAAGCCCAGTTTGTTAAGTAAAGAATGCGTGGTTCCAAGTATAGACAAGGCATAGACGCAAAGTAAAATTTTTTTATGGGCTTTAAGTTGCATTTTTTCTATGATTTTAATTCCTATGAAAACCCCTACCATAGAAGCTACACCCACTAAAATGCCCTTATGGATAATTTGAGAATCTATAACCCCTGAATTTGCAAAAGAGATGATACCTGAAACGGAAGCAAAAATGACAAAAAATAAAGATAAAGAAACTACTTTTTTGCTATCATAACCTAGAAAATAAGCTAAAATAGGGGCGATTAAAAGCCCCCCACCTATCCCTAAAGAAATAGCAAAAATACCCGTAAAAGCGCCGGCAATAAATAAAATGATATTTTTTATCCAAATGTTTCTTTGATTTTTTGTTATGCTTTCTTTGAGATTGAAAGCGTATTTGAGAAAAAATACACAACTCACTGCTAAAAATATACTAGTCAGTGCCACATCGCTTAAAGCCCTTAAAAGCATACCGCTAAAGCTAGCTCCTAGTAGTCCCCCAAGACCTATCATAATGCCATCTTTGAGATTGAGATTTTTCTTTTTGTAATTAATATAAGAACCAAAAACTGCTGCAAAAATCATTTGCAATACTGAAATTCCAATGGCTTCGTGAGCGCTTGCTCCAAACATAAACATAGAAGGAACGATAATCATACCCCCGCCAATGCCAAAAAGCCCCGAGGCTATGCCTGAAATTACCCCTATGATTAAATAGGGTAAATCTGTAAAATTCATATTTTTTCCTAATTTTTCAAACAAGGAATAATTTTATCTTATTAAACTAAGTATCATCTTATGTTTGGTAAAAATTTTCTTTTAAAACGCAAAAATTCGCCTCAGGATTTTTAGCTGGGCTTGCTTTAACACTAAGAACTATAAAGAAGTGAAGTTAAAATAAATCGCTATGGCTTCCTATATTGATAGCAATTAAAATTAATTCTTTTTCTAGTTTTTGATAGATTAAAAGCAAATCAGGCTTTATATGGCATTCTCTAAGGTCTTTATATTTGCCTTTTAACTTGTGGTCTTTGTGTTTTGGCTCTAGTGTTTGGTTGTTTATTAATTTATCAAGAACTTCAATGAGTAAATCAATATCCTTTTGATTAAGCTTTTTAACTGCTTTTTTAAATTCTTTTGATTTTATGAGTTTATATTTAATCATCTAAACAATCTTTTATCAGCTCTTTAGCACTGGAATAGCTTTTATATTTGTGTGGGTTTTTAGCCATAACTTGTGCTTCTTTTAAGGCTCTATCCATAGAGCTTTTTTTAATCTTTACCTTTGCGTTAAAGGGTTTAGCCATAGCTTTAATTGCTTTTAATAAATCATCACTCGCATTTTCTATAACTAAAGTCATCTTAAATCCTTTGTTTGATTTTGTAAAATTATAGACTATAAGTTATAAATCAAAGTTTATTTTTAAGTTTTTTCATTTTTATATCGTTTTTAAAAATCTTTAAATTCATATCAATATATTCTCAATGTCCTATTTTAAATTAATTTATCCTAGTTTTTAATACTCTTTATGATTTTTAGCTGGGCTTGCAGGGTTTGGGAATGTCTTTTTCTTTTAAAGAATTTATAAAATTTCTTTTAAATTTAAAGAAAAATTTATATGGATTAAATTAGAATTAAACAAGATTTTAAATTTTTAAGAAAAATCTAAAATCCTAAAATATCTTATGTAAAGGTGTAAAGATGAGTGAAAATGATTTTTTTAGCCATTCTTTGATTTTAAAACTTACCCACACTCTTCGCTCTTGGCGTTTTTAAACTTCGATTTATTTTTTCTTTAAGTATATTTTATTTTTATAAAAAGGTTTGTTATGTTTGTTAAAAATGTAAATTTTTATTACAGGCAAATCCTTGAAAAATTTGAGAATTCTTATTTTGCAGAGGATTTGACTAAGGTGATTATAGGGATTGATTGTGATTATTTAGACGCTAATTGGCTTTCACTTAGCGAATTAAAAGCAAAATATTATGAGACTTTGGCAAAAAAGAAAATTTGCGATTATGCAGGGTTTTTTGGAGTTTTTAGTGCGGATTTTGTGTCTTTATTTGAAAAAATTCCCCTTTCTTCTAAGAAAAACTATGATTTTCCCTTGTTTTTGTTTGCCAATGCTAAGGCTTATTTGATTTATGAAAAAAATAGCAAGATGTTTTTTAAATTTGGAGCTTCAAAGTATTTTGAGTATCTTAAGGATGATTTTAAACCTGTTTGCAAAGAACAGCAAAATGATTTTGAAATTTTAACTTCCTTAGAAGATGAAAAAAATGATTTTTTAAAAATGTGTGAGAAAGCTAGAGAGTATCTTCTAAGTGGGGATATTTTTCAAGTGGTTTTAAGCAAACAACTTTGCATTAAGCACAATATAAATGCCTTTGATTATTATGAGTATTTAAGCCGTTTAAATCCCAGTGCTTATATGTTTTATTTTCCAAGCCAATATGGTGTTGTTTTAGGCTCTTCTCCAGAATTTTTATTAAAAATCAAAAAAAGAGAAATTTTCTTAGCTCCCATTGCAGGAACTAGAAATTTAGAATCAGATTCTAATTTAATGGCTTTAGAAAAAGAGCTTTTAAGCGATGAAAAAGAATTAAGTGAGCATAAAATGCTTGTGGATTTAGCAAGAAATGATGCTTCTAAATTTGGCACTCAAACAAGGGTTGAGAATCTTTTTTCTATTATTAAAAATAAATTTGTAATGCACATAGTGAGTGAAGTTTATGCCAATATGAAAGAAGATGCGAGTATTTTTGATGTGATTGAGGCGGTTTTTCCAGCAGGAACCCTAAGCGGGGCTCCTAAAATAAGAGCCTTAGAGCTTATTAATGAGCTTGAAGAATGTAACCGCGGGATTTATGGCGGTGCGGTGGGGTTTTTAAATTTTAATGAAGATTTAACTTTAGCTATTTTGATTCGTTGTGGATTTTTTACTCAAGATAAGGCTTATTTGGCAAGTGGAGCAGGCATTGTTTTGCAAAGCGATAGTCAAAAAGAATACGCAGAAATCTGTGCTAAACGCAAGGCGCTTTTGATGGCTTTTGAAAATTTAAAAAAGGAAAAACAATGATACTCCTAATTGATAATTACGATTCTTTTGTTTTCAATGTTAAAACTATGTTAGAGCAAGTAAGCGATGATGAAATTTTAGTGAAAAGAAATGACGCTATTTCAATAGACGAAATTAAAAATTTAAATCCCACTCACATCATCTTAAGCCCCGGTCCAAAACATCCTAGCCAAAGTGGGATTTGTTTGGAAATTTTTAAGGCAAGGCTTGATATTCCTGTTTTGGGCATTTGTTTAGGACATCAAGCCTTAGCCTTAGCTTTTGATTCTTTGGTGCTAAAAATGCAAGAGCCTATGCACGCAAAAAATTCTCTCATAAAGCAATGCAAAGAAAATGAGCTATTTTTAGCTTTGCCTCAAGTTTTTAGCGTTATGCGTTATCATTCTTTAGAGGTTAAAGAGCCTAGCGATGAGCTTGAAATTTTAGCCCTAGATGAAAGGGGTGTGATTATGGCTTTAAGGCACAAAACTCTGCCTTATTTTGGTGTGCAATTTCATCCTGAAAGTTATTTTAGCGAGTATGGTTTGCAAATTTTTTCTAATTTTTTAAAGCAAGATGTGAAAAAAACAGAAAATGAACAAAAACCCTTAAGTTTTTATCTGCAAAAAATGAGTGAAAATCATTTTTTACAAAGTGAGGATTTTGAGCAAATTTGCAAGCTTATTATGTCGGGAAATTATGAAATTTTACAAGTAGCCGCCTTGCTTATTTTAATCACAGAAAAGTCCTTAAATGAAAAATCCCTAAGTGCCTTTGTGAGACAAATTTTAAGATATTCTAAGACCTTTAGCGATGAAAGCGAGATGATTGATATTTGTGGAACGGGGGGCGATGGTTTTAAAAGCATTAATGTTTCTACAACAAGTTCTTTTATTTTAGCGGCTTTAGGGGTAAAGGTTGCTAAACACGGCAACCGTGCGATTTCAAGTTCTAGTGGAAGCACAGATGTGCTTGATGCTTTAAATATCGCTACTCCAAATACCTTAGAATGTGCTTTAAAATGCTTAAACGAACAAGGGCTTAGTTTTTTCCACGCTCCTTTTTTCCACGCTTTGGTAGGAGAATTAAGAGAAGTAAGAAAAAGACTTGGAGTAAGAACGGTTTTTAATGTTTTAGGACCCTTATTGCACCCTAATTTAAAGCTAAAATATCAGCTTATGGGAAATTATCACGCCCCCGTGCATAGACTTTTGATAGAAGTTTTAAAAAATTTAGGACGCAAAAAAGCTTTGGTGGTAAGGGGAAATGATGGTATGGATGAATTTAGCATTTGTGATGAGAGTAAGGTTTATGAGCTTTGTGATGGCGAAATTTTAGAATACTGCGTTTGCCCTGAGCAATTTGGCTTTAAAAGGGCTTTTCATAGTGAGATTATGGGTGGGAGTGCGTGCGAAAACGCTAAAGATTTGCTTGATATTTTAAGTGGAAAAATGCAAGGGGCGAAATTTGATATTGTGGTTTTAAACGCAATGTTTGCTCTTTATACGGCTAATCAAGCAAGCACACCTTTAAAAGCTAAGGATGTGATTTTAGAAGCTATATATTCAGGCAAAGTTATAGAGTATTTTAAGGAGTATCAAAGCTATGCCAAAGCTTAAAATTTGCGGCATTAAAGATGAAAAAAACGCTAAAGATTTAGCTTCTTTAAATATTGATTTTTTTGGACTTATCTTTGCTAAAAGTCCAAGACAGCTAAGTTTGGAGCAGGCTATGCTCTTAAGTGCTATTTTTCATCAAAAAGCTAAAAAAGTTATAGGTGTGTTTGTGGATGAAAATTTGGAAAAAATTATCCACTACATTGAAAAAGCAAAGCTCGATGGGGTGCAAATTTATCGCACCATCACTCAAGAAGAATTTGAAATTTTAAAGACAAAAAATGTTTTTATTTGGCAAGTCGTTAGCATAGGGAGTAGTTTGGAGTTAAAGAATGAAAGCTATGCTGATTTAGTGCTTTTTGATGCTAAGGGAATTTTAAAGGGCGGTAATGGGATAAGTTTCGATTGGAAGTTATTGAAAACTTATACTAAGGATTTTGCTTTAGCAGGGGGTATAGGTTTAGAAAATATAAATGAAGCCGTAAAAACAGGGGCTAAAATTTTAGATTTAAACTCAAAGCTTGAGAATGAAAAAGGTCTAAAGGACTTAGAGAAAGTAAAACAAATTTTAAGGGAGCTAAAAAGATGAAAAAAGCGTATTATGGGAATTTTGGTGGGCAGTTTTTACCTGAGAGTGCGATGTTTGCTTTAAATGAGCTTGAACTTGCTTTTTTGAAATTTTCTAAAGACAAGCTCTTCAAAAAAGAACTGAGTGAGCTTTTAAAAACTTATGTAGGACGCCCCACACCGCTTTATTTTGCAAGGAATTTAAGCAAAAAATATAAACACGAAATTTATCTTAAAAGGGAAGATTTAAATCACACAGGCGCACATAAAATCAATAACGCCATAGCCCAAGCTCTTTTAGCTAAAAAAATGGGAAAGCAAAAAATCATAGCAGAAACAGGAGCAGGGCAACACGGACTTGCAACAGCAACTGCAGCAGCGCTTTTGGGGCTTGAGTGTGAAATTTACATGGGCGAAACTGATGTGCAAAGACAGGCTTTAAATGTCTATAAAATAGAGCTTTTAGGTGCAAAAATCAATGCCGTGCAAAGCGGACTTAAAACCTTAAAAGAAGCAACTACTGCAGCCATTCAAGCTTGGGTTGGGGATATTAAAAATATTTTTTATGTGGTTGGAAGTGCGGTAGGTCCTTATCCTTATCCTAAAATGGTAACACATTTTCAAAGTATTATAGGAAAAGAATGCAAAATGCAACTTCAAAAACTGAATAAAAAAGCAGATTATATCATCGCAGCCGTTGGGGGTGGAAGCAATGCGGCGGGAATTTTTTATGATTTTATCAAAGATGAGAGTGTAAAGCTTATAGGCATTGAAGCAGGGGGGCTTGGCACTCATACGCCTTATCACGCAGCGACTTTAAACAAGGGTAAAACAGGTATTATACATGGCATGAAAACTAAGGTTTTGCAAGATGATTTGGGTAATATTTTGCCCGTGCATAGTGTTTCTGCGGGGCTTGATTATCCAGGAATTGGTCCTTTGCATGCTTTTTTATTTGAAAGCAAAAGGGCTAAGTATTATGCCATTAGTGATGATGAGTGCATGCAGGCTTTAAAATTACTTTGCAAGGAAGAAGGCATTATCGGAGCGATTGAGAGTTCTCACGCTTTGGCTTTTTTAGAAAAACTTTGCCCAAAATTAAAGAAAAAAAGCGTGATAGTGGTAAATCTTTCAGGTAGGGGCGATAAGGATATGCAAACGATTAGAGCGTATAAAAAAGGGGTGATTTATGGTTGATTTTAGAAAATTTTATAAGGATAATGCAAATGTTGCTTATATGGTTTTAGGTTATCCTAATCTTAACACAAGCGAACTTTTTTTACAAAAATTAAATCAAAGTTCTATTGATGTTTTAGAGCTTGGCGTAGCTTATAGCGACCCCATTGCTGATGGCTCTGTTATAAGTGTTGCGGCAAAAAAGGCTTTAGAGCAAGGCGTGGATATTCATAGTGTTTTTGAGCTTTTGGCTAAAATAAGGACAAAAAAGGCTTTGGTTTTTATGGTGTATTATAATTTAATTTTTTCTTATGGTTTGGAAAAATTTGTGAAAAAAGCAAAGTCTTTGGGAATTTGTGCTTTGATTGTGCCTGATTTAAGTTTTGAAGAAAGTGATGATTTGGATAAAGTATGTCAAAAACACAGCATAGCTTTAATCACTCTTGTAAGCGTTACAACTCCTAAAGAAAGGGTGAAAAAACTGGTAAGAAATGCCAAAGGCTTTATTTATTTGCTAGCAAGCATAGGGATTACAGGAACCAAAAGTGTGGAGGACAAAATTTTACAAGAGAAGCTTAGGGAAATTAGACTATTTACGAAACTACCTGTTTTTATAGGTTTTGGTATTAAGAATAATGAAGATGTGAAAAGGATGAGAAAAATAGCCGATGGGGTCATAGTAGGCACGAGTATAGTGGAGTGTTTTAAGGGCGAAAATTTGGAGTGTATTTTAAAAGATATTGAAGAAATTTTCAAAAAATAAAATTTTTAAAACATATTTTTATTTTTGATTTACTATAATCTTCAATTAAGTTTTTTATAAAGGTGGTAATTATGTTAAAAATTCTTGAGTATTCCATCACCCATTTTTATGAGCATATCTTAAGACTTCGTATTGACGCAGCTGAGAATATAAGCGGTGAGCTTTATGGAGCAAGTATTCCTATTATGGGAAAAAAGGGAGGGGAGTATAATTTTTATTTATTTTTCCCAGAGGAATTTTTGAAAAAGACCGCTGAAGTTTTGGTTAGCGATGTGAAATTTAAAGAAGATGATTGGTGTGATTTAAGCAAAGAATGTGCCAATCAAATCATAGGTTGTGCTAAAAATTTATTAAACGATGCTAGGGGCGATGATGAATACAAGCTTGGAATTCCCGAATATTTAGGAAGAGTTGATTTTTCTAAAATCGTTTTAGATGAGGCTTTAACTTATAAATTTGAAAATTGTTATTTTAGAATAGGGTATTGTAAATAATGAGCGATGATGTAGAGTTTAACATTCATCAGGGACTTTTGCAGTCTTATGAAGACATTTTAGATATCACGGTCGATTTCGTAAGTGAGCTAGGAACGACTAGTATGAGTGTGGCTGAGCTTTTAAAGCTTGAAGTGGGTTCGGTTATTGACCTTGAAAAACCTGCTGGAGAGAGTGTTGAGCTTTATATCAACAAAAGAATTTTTGGCAAAGGTGAGGTTATGGTTTATGAAAAAAACCTTGCTATAAGAATTAATGAAATTTTAGATTCCAAAACCGTGCTTCAATACTTTAAAAAAGAAATTTAGATGAGATTTTTGGTATTGTTTTTTTTAATTTTACCTTTATATAGCGTTGAGCTAGTGGGTTATAATGTTTATGATAGAAATGATAGAGTGGATTTAATGCTTTCTTTTGATAATGCCTATAATGGTAAAATCTCTCAAAAAAAAGAAAAAAATTTAACCCTTTTGATTTTTAGCGATTTAAAATATTCTAAGAATGAATTAAAAGAGCTTAATTCCAAGCTTGTGGATAAAATCAGTATTAGTTCTAAAAATAATAATACCTATATTATGTTACAAAATAAAGAAAATATCCATCTTGAACTTAGTTCCATCAATGATAAATTTGGAGTAAGAATAAGAGCTGTGGAGCAAGCAAATGCTCAAGTTACAACACCTGCTTTAAATTCTACTGGGGATTTAATGCCTAAGCCAAAAAGCACAAGCTTAGAAGGGTATGATTATACCAATTATATTTTAGTTATGCTTGTTTTGCTTATTTTGCTACTAGGGCTTTGGTGGTTTAAAAGGACTATGATTTATAAAAATAATAAGCTTTCTAAAGACTTTACTATGATTTTTCAAAGATTTTTGGATAAAAATAATCAACTTGTCGTTTTTGACCACGCTAATAAACGCTATACTATGATAATAGGTAATTCCAATGTGCTTTTAGAGAGTGCCGAGCTTTCAGAAGAGCAAAAATATTCAGAACAAACAGAAAAGAATTTTGATTCTTTTTTTGAAGAGAATAAAAAAAGAATTCAAACTCTCATCGAACAACGCAAAGAAGGCAAGAAAAGTTAAGATATAAAGCTTAAGAGAGTTAAAAAAATTAGCGAATAAGCTAAAAAAAGCTTAAGGTTTTTGATTGATAGCTAGGGCTATGGTAATGGGCTTTGCGATTTTTTTAAGTTCATCTTTAGCTAAATTAAGAAGCTTGTTTTCCCCATAAATATAAAGAGTATTGTTTGCAAAGGCAAAGTCGATTTTATCTTCGTTCGTGCTTAGAGTTTTAGCCAGACATAAAATAAAATTAAGCCACGAAATAGTATGAATATTTGGCAAAAGTTGCTTGTAAGGTTCAAGATTATAAGGATTAGCCTTTTTCCCATTGAGTTTAATAATGCTAGCAATTAGGGCTTTTTCTTTGTGTGAAAAGCCATAGTTTAATCCACCTAGCACAAAATGAGCTGAATGTTCATTGGCAAAATAAAAATTTAAATGCTCCCCAATATGACATAATTTCGCAGCGTTTAGCAAGGTATATTTATAATTATCTCCTAGTTTATGAAGCTTTTTAAGGCTAGTAAAAATTTGCAAAGCAAAATGCGGTGTTTTGTTTGTTTGTTTGTTTGATAAAAATTTATCTTGTAAGCATTTTAAACTAGGATTAAAATTGGGTGCAAATGTGGTTTTAGGACGCAGCAAGTCTTGCAAATAAACCCCTTCTCTGATTCCAACCCCACTTGTAATAACTTGCTTGGCTTTGATTTTTTCAGCAATTTTTAAAAAAATAAATATACCTTCTTTAATGGTATCAAAGCGGTCTTTTTTGATACCAAAATTGATTAAGGAGTCTTCTTTGGAATTAAAAATCTTTAGAATGTGTTCTTTTTCTTCATCTAAGATATAGCGAAAATCGTGTAAATTTTTGAGTGGATAGGAATTTTTTTGCATAATAGAATTTGAGATAGCTCTTAAACTTCCGCCTATGGCTATGAGATTTTGATTGCAAAATTCCTTAGGAATTTGTTCTAAAATGGGTTTTATAAATTCCTCCAAAGAAGCCGTTTTTCCAGTATCGTAGAATAATTCTTTAAGCCTAACCGTGCCAATATCAAGGGATATGCAAGACATGATTTTATTGTTTTTGATTAAACACAATTCACTAGAACCACCTCCAATATCCAAAGTGGTTGCGTCTTTGAAAGGACTTAGCAAATTTAAAGCCGCAAGTCCGCCCAAATAACTTTCATTTTTTCCATCTATACAGCGTATATTTAAGGCTAGCTTATCTTTAATTCTTTTAATGAAAATTCTTGAATTAGGAGCGTCTCTTAGGGCTGATGTGCCTACAACAAATATTTTTTTACATTTATGTTTTAAGGCACATTGTTTAAAAAAAGCTAGGGCTTTTTCAGCTCTTTGCATAGCTTCTTCTTGAAGGATTTTGCCGTTATTATAGGCATTTTCCCCCAATCTTACTTTGCGTTTGTATTCACAAGCTGTATAAAAACCATACCTTGAAGTTTTTTCAAAAATTACCATTCTAATGGAATTTGACCCCAAATCCACAACGGCTGTCTTTCTTGCCATCAAAATTCTCTATTTTTATGTTTAAGTTTTAATTCTTCTATGCTTTCTACATTATCAGGGTCAGGAATGATACATTCATAAGGACAGGCTACAATGCAAGCTGGTTCTGAAAAATCATTAACACATTCAGAACAAAGGTCAGGGTCTATGACATAAATAGGGCTATTTTCGTAAATAGCTTCATCAGGACATTCTTCTCTGCAAGCATCGCAACATACGCAGTCTTTTGTAATTAAAAGAGACATCATCACCTTTCGAAAAAAATAATTTTAGTTTATACAATAACAAAACTTAAATAAAATATAAAAAATAAATACAAAGATAAAATTTTGCACCTTTTGGTGCAAAATGCTTAAGATTTTTTAGGGAAGCAAAAACGGTATCCCCTGCGGCGCACCGTTTCTATGGTAGATATGTTTAAGGGTTTATCCATTTTTTGACGAATTTGATTGATAGCGACTTCGATAACATTTGGAGTTACAAGCTCAGGTTCTTCCCATATAGCATCTAGAAGTTGCTCTTTGGAGACAATTTGATCAGAATGCCTTGCTAAGTGTGTTAAAACTTCAAAAGGCTTTCCTTTAAGCTCTATATCTTGCCCCTTGTAAGTAATTTTTTCCTCATCAGGGTCGATGACTAAATCTTCAATTTTAATAACATTAGTTCCGCCAAGTCTTAATCTTGCTTCTATTCTTGCTAGTAAAATGTCAAAATCCAAAGGCTTTTTAACAAAGTCATCCGCTCCTGCTTTTAAAGCTTTGATTTCTGTTTCTTTATCTGTTTTAGAAGATATAATCATCACTGAAGTTCTTGGAGATTTGTGTTTAATTATATTAACAAGTTCTGCGCCATCTCCATCAGGTAAGGTCCAGTTTGCTAGAACTAAATCATAATGCCTGATACCGATAAAGTATTCTCCATCTTTAAAATTTTCAGAAGAGTCGGTTTGATAACCAAATTCGTTAAGATTGTCTATAAGGGTTTTGTTTAGGCTAATCTCATCTTCTATAACTAAAATTCTCATTGTAGTATCCTTATTAAGAAAAATTTAAAAAATTATAGCATAGTTTAAGTAAATGTTTAGGTAACTTTAAAAAAAAATTAATATTTTTTTTTCAGCTTCACTCCAACCCTAGCCTTTTTAATGATATGGGGTTTGAAAACGGCTATTTTCAGCCAAATTAAACTAGGAAAATCTTTTTTAAGCTGAGTGCTTGTATGGCTTAGAGCTTCTTCTAGGGTGTGAAAGCGCCCTTTTTTATAGTATTTTTTGACCTTAGTGATTACTTTGGCATAGTTTAAAAACTCGTCTGATTTGGCTTGGAGTTTAATGAGAATTTTTTGCTTTTTCTTTCTTTCAAAGTCTAGTATTCCAATGATACATTTAAAATGAAATTTGAGTTTTATATGACTTTGCATTCTTCTTTAAAAACCAATCTTTTAATATTAGGCAAGTGTTTATAAACTATAATAATAGCGACAATAAACACAGGTGCGTGCGTATTTATAGGGAGTTCATAGTGAAAAATAAAAGAGCTTGCAATAAAAACAAGCAAGGCTATTAAAGATGCTAAGGATGAAATTTTAAACACCTTAGCAAAAATAAGCCAAACTACAAAAGCACAAAGAACTTCTAAAGGCAGTAAAACACTCATAGCTCCCGCACCTGTAGCTATGCCCTTGCCTCCTTCAAAAAGCAAATAAATGGAAAAACAATGCCCAAAAACAGCCAAAACAGCCACGCTCCAAAGCAAGGCATCATCATAAGCTAAAGCCTTCAAAATTAGCAAAGGAACTGCCGCTTTAGCAAAGTCTAGGATAAGGGTAGCAAGGGCAAGTTTTTTAGCTAAGGCGGGGTTTTTTTCCTTAACCACTCTTAAAACATTGGTTGCTCCTATGCCTTTTGAGCCTTGATTTTTTATGTCCGCTCCAGCAAAAAATTTAGCCAAAACAAGCCCAAAAGGAATAGAAGCTAAAAGATAAATTCCACCATAGATGAGTAAATTTTCCATATTGACCTTTTAAAGATTTTGTAAATGACAATTATAGGTTAAAAAGCTAAACGAGAGAAAAATAAATAAGATAAAATTACTATTAATTAATTATTAATAGTAATTAATAATTTTTATTATTTTTTAAGTAAATAAATTATACTATTTATTTTAAATTTAATTTAAATAAGGAGTTGTTAATGAAAATAAAATTATTTTTTATTACATCTTTGGTTGCTTTTTCAAGTTTAAATGCTACGAATCTTATTGAAGAAGCTAGAAATTCAGGTCTTGTATCCTTGCCAAAAAATCAAAAGGGTGTTGATGAAATTTTAAAGCAAAATGGAATAAAGGCTAGTGAATTTACCCTTGAAAAAGCAGAGCTTGGTAAAAAACTTTATTTTGAGCCACGCCTTTCGAAAAGTGGGATTATTTCTTGTAATACCTGTCATAATGTAGGATTGGGTGGAACAGATGGAATTAGTGCTGCGGTGGGGCATAAATGGACGGCAAATCCCCATCATTTAAACTCACCAACAGTTTATAATGCAGTTTTAAATAATACTCAATTTTGGGATGGTCGTGCGGGAACTTTAGCTGACCAAGCTAAAGGACCTATCCAAGCGGAACCTGAAATGGCAACTCCTGCTAAACTTGCAGTAGAAAAAATCGCATCTTTACCTGAGTATGTTAGTGAATTTAGAAAAATCTATGGAAAAAGTGGAGTGAGTTTTGATAATATCGCTGATGCGATTGCAAATTTTGAAAGAACTTTAATCACTCCATCTCGTTTTGATAAATTCTTAGAAGGAGATGAGAAGGCTTTAACAAAAGAAGAACAAAAAGGCCTAAAACTTTTCATGGAAAAAGGCTGCACCGCTTGCCATAATGGCGTGAATTTAGGTGGCAATATGCAGGCATTTGAAGTTGCTGGTAAATATAAATTTGCAAATTTAGGTGATTTTAAAGGTGATGCAAACGGTATGGTAAAAACTCCGACTTTAAGAAATGTTGCTGAGACTGCTCCGTATTTTCACAATGGTGCCATTTGGAATTTACAAGATGCTATAAAAGAGATGGGTAGTGTTCAGCTTGGTATTAAAATTTCCAACAAGGAAGCAAAAAGCATTGAAACTTTCCTAAAATCTCTAACTGGAATAAAACCAGCAATTATCTATCCACAGCTTCCTATCTCCACAGAAAAAACTCCTAAGCCTGAGCTGTAAAGGCTAGACAAGCTTTATATTTTAGAGCTTGTTTAAATTTCTTTATCTTAGCTTTGTTATAATGGATACTAAATTTGTGAGAAAGGTTTGAAATGAAACTTTTTGGAACCGATGGTGTTCGTGGAAAAGCGGGTGAATTTTTAGATAGTTTTTTGGCTATGCGTTTGGCTATGGCTGCAGGGATTTATTTTAAAGATAAAAGTATTACGAATAATATCTTAGTGGGAAAAGATACGAGAAGAAGCGGCTATATGATAGAAAATGCCATAGTTTCAGGACTTACTTCTATAGGATATAATGTTATACAAATAGGTCCTATGCCAACTCCTGCGATTGCTTTTTTAACTGAAGATATGCGTTGTGATGCAGGGATTATGATATCGGCTTCACATAATCCTTATTATGACAATGGTATTAAATTTTTTGATGCTCATGGAAACAAACTTAGTGAAGATATTGAGAAAAAAATAGAAGAAATTTATTTTGATGATAAGCTTATACAAGCTTCTAGGGTGGATATGGAGAAAATCGGTCAAGCAAAAAGAATTGATGATGTCATAGGAAGATACATTGTTTCTATTAAAAATTCTTTTCCAAAAGACTTGACCTTAAAATCCTTGCGTGTGGTTTTAGATGTGGCTAACGGCGCAGCTTATAAGGTAGCACCCACTGTTTTTAAGGAGCTAGGAGCTGAAGTTATAGTGATGAGTGATAAGCCCAATGGACTTAATATTAATGAGAATTGCGGAGCTTTACATCCTGCAAATTTAGCTACTGAAGTGAAGCGTTTGCGTGCAGATGTGGGTTTTGCTTTTGATGGGGATGCCGATAGGCTAGTAGTGGTGGATGAAAGGGGCGAAGTAGCAAATGGCGATAGTTTGCTAGGAGTTTTAGCCCTTTATCTTAAAGAGCAAGGAAAGTTAAAATCCAGTGTTGTAGCTACTATAATGAGCAATGGTGCTTTAAAAGAGTTTTTAAATAAGCAAGGTATAGAACTTGATACTTGTAATGTGGGCGATAAATATGTGCTTGAGAAATTAAAATCAAGTGGCGGAAATTTCGGCGGAGAGCAAAGCGGTCATATTATTTTCAGTGATTATGCAAAAACTGGAGATGGTTTGATAGCGGCTTTGCAATTTTCTGCTTTAATACTTTCTAAGAAAAAATCTGCAAGTTTTATTTTGGGTCAAGTTAAACCTTATCCTCAGCTTTTAACCAATCTTAAAATTTCAGAAAAAAAAGATTTAAATAAAATTAAAGGTTTAAAAGAGCTAAAAAAAGATTTAGAAAGTAAAAATATCAATGCTTTATTTCGTTATTCTGGAACTGAAAATTTGATAAGACTTTTATTGGAAGCTAAAGATATTAAGCTTTTGGAAAAAGAAATGAAAAATGTTGTGGAGTTTTTTAAGAAAGCTTTAAATGGCTAAAACTTTTAAATTTATTTTTTATTTTTGGGGTGCTTTTGTTTTGGTTTTTGCCTTTGATCAATGGGTAAAATCCTTAACTTTAGCAGGACTTAGATGGCAGAGTGAATACTTAGACTTGACTTATGCCCTAAATACAGGTGTAGCTTTTTCGATGCTGAGTTTTTTAGAGCATAATTTAAAATATCTACATCTTGCTTTAATTGCCTTGCTTTTTATTTATCTTTTTTGGCAAAAATTGCTTTTAAAAACCTATAGTGTTGCTTTTGGTATGATGCTTGGTGCGGGTGTTTCAAATTTATTTGACCGCTTCATACATGGAGGCGTGGTGGATATGTTTTTTTGGCATAAATGGTTTAATTTTGCTATTTTTAATGTTGCAGATGTCATGATAAATATAAGTGTGGCTTTGATTTTAATGCAAGAAATATTTAAAAAAAGGAAAAAAGATGACAGAATGGATTAATGATTATTATTTTTGGATTAAATGGGTGCATTATTTAGCATTTGTTTCTTGGATGGCGGGACTTTTTTATTTGCCACGTCTTTTTGTATATCACGCAGAGCATAAAGATAATCAAGGTTTTGTGGATGTGGTAAAAATCCAAGAAAAAAAGCTTTATTTTTATATACAAAATCCTGCTATGATTGTTACTTTAATCACAGGGAGTTTAATGCTTCACGCCCATAAAGAAGTTTTGATGGTGGGTAGTGGGTTTATGCATGTTAAGCTTAGCTGTGTTACGCTTTTGCTTATCTATCATATTCATAATTATTATTGTTTAAAAGCTTTAGCAAATGATACTTCTACAAAAAGCGGAAAATATTTTAGAATTTATAATGAATTTCCCACTTTGATGTTTATCATCATTGCTTTAATGATGGTTATTCGACCCTTTTAATGGTTTTCCGCTTTAAATTCCATACTAGCGGAATTAAGCGGATTAACATTTTCTTTCATTATATTGATATAGTCCTTGTTTTTCAGGCGTTTATTGTCCCTGAAAACTGCACGCACAAGGTCCATACCTGTGTAAAAATCTTTCATTAAAACTACAAAAAGATATTGACCAAATTCGGTTGCGATTAAGGTATTTTTATTTTTTACAATAGCTCCACTCATCTTTAGGCCTAAAAGTTCTATGAAAAGTTCTTTTTCAAGATTGCAATTTAGAGTTTTGTTAAATTTATCAATTTCTATTTTTCCTGAAAAAATTTCAGTTAAAAAGACATATTTGATAATCTCTTTTTTATCAAAGCAAGCTTTGGCTATATTAGCATTTTGTTTTTCTTGTATCAATTTAGCATAATCATTAAGATTGAAAGCATTGATTAAAAGTTCTCCATCTAAAAAACTAAACGCCCCACTACCCACACCTAAATACTCGTGATGAGAGCTTACATATTCGTCATTGAGCTTGTTTTTTTCCAAAGAAAAGCTCCAGCCATTGTTTTGAGTATAGTCTTTAAAAAATTCACGTATAATTTGATAATAAGCAAATTCATTATCTTTGATACTTACACCTAGACTTTTAGCGATATTATCTTTGGTAAGATTTGATTTCATTAAGGGATAGGTTGTGATTTGTTGCGGGGCTAAATTTTTTGCAATCTCTAAGTCGCTTAAGAGTTGCTTTTCGCTTTGTCCGGGTAGGTTGAAAATCAAATCGATACTAAAAATAGGTAAAATTCCTAAAGCTTTTGAAATTTTTTCTTGAAGTTCTTTAGAAGAACCAAATTTATTATATCTTGCTACTTTTTTTAAAGTTTCATCATCAAAACTTTGAATTCCACAACTTAAACGATTGATAATACCTTTAAACATTGAAAGTTTTTTAGGGTCAATGTGGTTAGGGTCGCTTTCACACGAAATCTCTTGTATATTGAATAATTTTTTACAAAGTTCTAAGGTCTTTAACGATTCTTCTTCATTAATGAGAGTTGTGCCACCACCCACATACATGGAAGTAAAATCAAAACCTTTATCTTTCATGATTTTAATTTCTTCTCTAAGATTTTGAAAATAGGCTTTGGCTAAATTTTCATCATAATAATACTTATGAAAACTACAATAAGGACAAAAAGTATGACAAAAAGGCACGTGAGCGTAGAGCATATAGCTTTTATTTTGTTTTGGAATTTTAGTCTTCCCTTTTTTTAAAAGTTCGACATTAAAACCTTTTTGTAGGGATTTTTCCATCATGGTATGAGAGTATTTTAAAGCTAAATTTTGGAATAAATTCATAAGAGACCTAAATATTAAAATAACAAAATGCAACTTTAGCAATCTTTAGCTAAAACAAGGGTAAATTTTTCATTTCTTAACAAAAAAATGTTATAAGTTTAATCAACTTACAGGAAAGGAATAAAAATGGACAAAACAAAAGTCGCACAAAATCTCAATGCTTTATTTAAGCAAAGGGCTGAATTCTACTCTTATTTTGATAAAAATATTTCTAAAATCGCAAATACTGAAGTATTTGATTTTAAGAATGCTAAAAATTTAAATCCAGAAGAGGTGTATAAACAATTTTATCATTTTGATTATGCTATAAGAAAGCTTTTACCAGCTCTTTATAAGGCTTATGAAATCACGGATGCGGATTTAGATAAAGATTTTTAAAGCATTAGAGAATAGCACTTTGCTATTCTCTAAAAGATAGGTCTAAATTTTTTGCTTCTTCTTTTATATTTTTACTGATATTTTCACTTTGCCTAAATCCACCCCCAAAGGCTTTGATGACATTCACTATGGAATTAGCATAAGAATACTTAGTATTATTGAAAGCAACTGCAGCATTAAGCCAATTTTGTCTTGCTTCTAAATAATCTTGCAAAGACATTTCTCCTATATCATAGCGTTCTTTGGCAATTTCATAAATTCTTTTGTAAGCTTGTTCGCTTTCTTGTGCATTAGCGTATTGCAAACGAATGGTTTTTCTAGCTATTAGGGCATAGCGAATTTCTCCAAAGGCTGTGATTAGGGTATTTTGATAATTCACAAAGGCTTCATCCTTATTCAGTTTGGCTAAATTTACATTTTGATAAATTTCTCCCCAGTGAAAAATAGGTAAGGTAAAATTCCCACCTACGCTCCAAGTTTTAGAACCATCTCTAACTAAGGTATCCAAATCCCCGCTTTCAAATCCCAATAATCCTGTTAGAGAAAGACTAGGTAAGAAAGCCGTTCTGGCTACTCCAACGAGATAATTTTTCGCGCTAAGTTTTTCTAAAGAAGAGCCAATATCAGGTCTTTGAAGTAGAATTTCGCTTGAGATTCCTGTGGGTATAGTGAATTCTTTAAGCTTAAAAACTTGATAGGCTTGATTTTTGTAAAGTATGTCATTTAAATCATTTGAAGTTAAAATTTTTAAAGCTTTAAGATAATTTTCTTTATTTAATTTTGCTTCGTTATATTGCAAAGCTATGCTTTCTAAATTAGCTCTTGCATTGGCAAGCTCATACTCACCTACGGCACCAATTTGAAATTTCTCATCATTAATCCTATAAATTTCCTTTGCAGCTTCATAAGCTTCTTTAAGAGCATTTTCATTTTCAAAGGCATTTACAAGATTAAAATAGCTTTGAACCACGCTTGAAATGACAGATAATCTTGCCGCTTCATAATCATATTCACTTGCTTTAAAGCTTGATTTTGATGCGCGATAGGTGTCGCGGTATTTGCCCCATAAATCAAGCTCATAGCTTAAATTTAAGCCCATTTTAAAATCATTGCCATAACTTGTCCCGCCCCTACTGCTTGGAGCATTAGCTGATGTTTTAGCTCTAGTGCCACTTGCACTACCATCTAGTGTGGGTAATAAATCACTAAAACTAATGCCAAGCTGGGCAGCGGCTTGTTCCATATGGATGTAGGCAAGTTTTAAATCGCTATTATTTTTAAGGGCTAAATCCACAACTTTGTTTAAATTTTCATCTTCAAATTCTTTCCACCAAGTTTTTGAAAGAGTGGTGTTGCTTTCTTTTTCCCAAGCTAAGATGCCTAATCTATTGTCGGTGCTGTAATTTGCCTCGGGTATATTTAAATTAGGGCTTAATGAGCAAGCACAAAATACAAGAGTGAAACTTGTTACTAGACTAATTGAAATGATTTTATTCATGAACTTTACTCCTTTTTTTGTCAAGCCATTCATTGAAATTTTCTAAAAGATAGAAAAATAAAGGCACAAAGAAAATAGCCAAAGTCGAAGCGGCTATCATTCCACCTACAAGCCCTGTTCCTAGTGAGTGTCTTGAAGCACTTCCTGCTCCTGTTGCAAAAAGCATAGGCAAGATTCCAAAGGTAAAAGCTAGAGAAGTCATAACTATAGGGCGGAAGCGAAGTTTTGCCGCTGCAAGAGCAGAATCAAAAATGCTTTTACCCTTTTTAAGTCGCTCTTCCATAGCAAATTCCACAATCAAAATAGCGTTTTTGGCTGAAAGTCCTATGAGAAGCAAAAGTCCCGTTTGAAAATACACATCATTGCTAAAATCCCTAAAATACACAAATAAAAAGGAACCAAAGGCAGCAAAAGGCACAGCCGTGATAACCGCTAGTGGCATAAACCACCTTTCATACTGAGCGGCTAAAATTAAAAACACAAAAATAACGCCTAAGGCAAAGGAAAAAGCTGCTGTTCCTTTGCTAGAAACTTCCTGATAAGCTGTTCCACTCCAAGCTATGGAATATTCATCTCCTAAAACTTCTTTTGCTACTTGAGCTATGGCGTCTATGGCTTGACCTGAAGTGTAACCTTGTGCAGGTTGTCCTTGAATTTGTGCTGCTGGGAAGAGATTAAAACGTTTAACATCGTCAGGTCCTGAACTTCTTTGCAGGGTTAAAAAGGAATCAAGTGCTACCATTTTGCCATCATTTGAACGCACGAAAATATTTTTTAAGGCATCTTGAGTATTTCTAAAATCACCCTTAGCACGGATATTAACTTGAAAATTCTTTCCTAGCATAGAGAAATCATTCACATAATAAGTCCCTATGGTTGCATTCATAGTATTAAAAACATCTTGCATATTGAGATTAAAATGCTTAAGTTTATCCCTATCTATGATGAGTTTATATTGTGGGAAGCTTGTATCTAAGGTTGTTCTTACTCCGCTTAATTCTTTTCTTTGATTAGCGGCTATTATGAGTTTATTTACATCTTCTTGGATGGCGTCATAGCTTTTACCACTTTTATTTTGTACATACATTTCAAAGCCCCCTGTGATGCTAAGTCCGGGTATAGGGGGTAAGCCTAGGAAAAAGCTTGAAGCGTTTTGGTCAAAGGCGAATTTTTTTGAGAGTTCAGCTATGATTTGATTAACGCTTACATTTCTATCTTTCCAATCTTCAAGTCCTATGAACATTGCCCCTGCATTTTCTTTTAAGGAGCTAGTGAATAAATCAAAGCCTATCATTGCCATTGTATCTTTTACGCCGTTTGTATTTTGGACTACTTCGCTAATGTGGTCAATTTCTGTCATTGTTCTATGAAGGGCTGAAGCAGAAGGAAGATTGACTATGCTTATCATAAGTCCTTGGTCTTCTTCAGGCACTAAAGAGCTTGGCACGGCTTTATAAAGCATAAAAATTCCACCCAGCATAATGCAAAAAACAAGCACGAAGCGAATAGTCCTTTTAAGCATATAAGCCACGCCCGCACTAAAAACTGAAGTGCTCCAATCAAAAAAGTCATTGAATTTTTTTACAAATTTAAAAGGCTCACCCTCATTACGTCTTAAAAACAAAGCACACAAAGAAGGCGTTAGAGTTAGAGCTACAAAACCTGAAATGCTTACTGAAATGGCTAGGGTTAGGGCAAATTGCTTTTGAATTTCGCCCATAAAACCTGAGATAAAAGATACAGGTATAAAGACAGCACAAAGCACTAATACTATGGAAATCACGGGCGAACTTACTTCATCCATAGCCTTAATGGCAGCGTCTTTAACACTGATTTTTTCATCTTCGTGCAAAATTCTATCTATATTTTCTACCACTATAATGGCATCATCTACCACTATACCTATGGCTAAAACAAGGGCAAAAAGCGTGAGTAGGTTGATACTAAAGCCCAAAACATAAAGCCCTGCAAAGGTCCCTAGTAAGGATACAGGCACGGCTATCATAGGGATAAGAGTAGAGCGGAAATTCTTAAGAAATAAATACATTACAATAATAACTAAAATCAGAGCTTCGATGAAGGTTTTAATTACTTCTTTAATGGATTCTATAACAAATTTTGTTGTATCATAAGGAATTTTATATTCTAAGCCTTGTGGGAAATTTTTAGCAAGTTCCCCCATTTTTTTGCTTACAAGCTCTGCTGTATTGATAGCATTGGCTCCAGATTGGAGATTAATCATAATAGGCACAGCGTCATTGCCATTTAATCTACCTTGTGAATTGTATTGTTGCGAACCAATTTCTACATCAGCTACATCTTTAAGTCTTAAAAAAGAACCATCATTATTGCTTCTTAAGATAATATTTTCAAATTCCTGTGGGTTTTGCAATCTTCCTTGCATAGTGATGGAATACACATAGGGCGATTTTTGTGTTAAAGGTTCTTCGCCGATTTTGCCTGTGGCGTATTGGGAATTTTGCTCATTTACAGCTGAGATAACATCTGTGGCTGTTACACCAAATTTATTAAGTAAGTCTGGATTGAGCCAAATTCTTAAAGAATAATTACGATTGCCAATAGCAAAGGCATCACCTACACCCGGAACCCTTTTTAATTCATCGACTATATTAAGGGTAATGTAATTATAAATATCCACAGCACTCATAGAACCATCAGTTGAATACATCGAAATTGCTGCAAGTGTGGTTGAAGAAGTTTTTCTAACCGTTACCCCAAGTTTTTTAACCGCATCGGGCATTTTTGCTGTGGCGGCTGAAATTCTATTATTGACATCAATAGTAGCTTGGTCAGGGTCTGTGCCGATATTAAAATATACGGTTAAACTCATAGTTCCTGAAGAACTCGAAGTAGAGTCCATATATATCATATTATCCGCACCATTGATTGCATCTTCAATAGGACTTGCGACGGTTGAAGCGATGGTTTGAGCGTCTGCTCCCGTGTAGGTCGCACTCACTTTAACCGTTGGCGGGGTCAAAGAAGGATACTGCTCTACGGGTAAATTTACAAGCCCAATAGTTCCAGTTAAGGATATAATAATAGCAACAACGCAGGCAAACACAGGTCTTTCTATAAAAAATTTAGAAAACATTATTTAGCTCCAGCTTCTATAACTTCGCTACCAACGCGAATTTTCTTAAAATTATCCAAAATGACTTTATCGCCGTTTTGTAATCCTTTGTCAATAATGGCATATTCATTGTTTTGATAGCTAATATGCACAGAAGCCTTTGCGACCTTACCCTCTTTTAAAAGTAAAACATACACATCGTTTTGGTCTTGCTTAATAGCAATTTGTGGAATTTTAAAGCCATTTTTTTGTATGAAGCCCTGCGAAGTGATATTCGCAAAAGCTCCGGGTAAAAGAGTGGAGTTGTTGTTGTCAAAGACAGCTTTAGCTTTAACGCTACCACTATTAGCATCAATAACAGAGTCTATAAAATAGAGCTTTCCTTTAACTATTTCTCCGTTAAGATTTAAACTCGCTTCAATATTAGCTAAATCCCATTTTCCACTTTGAGTATTGCGAACTAGGTTAAGCTTATCGGTGTCTGAAATGAAAAAATCAGCATAAATGGGATTAAGATTAGTAAGTCTTACAAGTTCGGTTGAAGAAGCACTGACATAATCACCCACGTTAATCAAAGCATCGCCTAGTGTGCCATTAAAAGGAGCTTTAATCTCTGTATGTTCTAAATCAATTCTTGCATTTGCAAGTGTGGCTCTTGCACTGGTTAAATTGGCTTTAGAACTATTAAATGTAGCAAGAGCGGAGTCGTATTCTTTCTGAGAAATAGCCTTTTTATCAAAGAGAGTTTGTGAGCGGTTAAAATCCTTAGCGGCATTATCAAAAGTCGCCCTAGCCATTAAAGCCTGTCCATAAGCTGAATCCACGCTAGCTTTAAATTTATTCTGTTCTATGATAAAAAGCGTTTGCCCTTGTTTTACCCTATCGCCTGCGTTAAAGAGTTTTTTAACTATCACGCCACTGACTTGAGGCTTTAAAATCACATCATAATCACTAACCAATTTTGCTGGGTAAGTAAAACTTAAAGGCAAATCTTCAGCCTTAACGCTTAAAACGCTAACAGGCTGGGGCGGGGTTTGCATTTTAGGTGCTTCTTCTTTACTACAAGCAGTAAATAAAAGCACAACGCTTAATATTAAAAGAGTATTTTTTTTAAATAAATTCATCTTTTTTACCTTTTTTAAATATAAGTTTTAGATGTTGTAATTTTTATTACAAAATTTTTTATGAATTGAGATTATATCTCAAATTTGGTTAATAAGATTTATTTTTGGTGCTTAATTCCATTTAAAAAAATTTCGATGATAAAATCAAGATGTTGTTTTTGCTCTTGCTGGGTCATTAAAGGAGTTTTGGCAAGGATATTAAGATTGTGATGAGGTTCTTTTAGCATAGTGCAAAAAAGAACGGCTAGTTTTTTGGCATTGTTAGCTAGATAGGAATTTTTTTGGGTTTGAAAATACTGAGTTAGTATATTGTGTGCGAAATTTTCTTGATTATCACTTAGCCAATTGACAAGGTGCTTATCCTTGCTATAAACTTGAGAATATATGACCTTACCAAAGGCTACGGCTTCGGGTTGATTAAAAATTTCTAAAAAACTCATTCCAAAAGAATGCAAAACATCTTTTAAGTCTTTTTTATCCTTTACTTGATGAATTTTAGAAGAAATGAGATGAAAATGCTCTTTAACAATATCGTTTAAAATTTCAAAAAACAAACCTTCCTTGCTTTTAAAACTCTCATAAATATTAGAATAAGAACCCCCTGAAAGTTTGATAATATCGCTAAGACTCGTTTCTTGATAGCCCTTGTTGGAAAAAAGCTCATAAGCAACGGCTTTGATTTTTTCTGCCCTTGCTAAAACCTTTTTAGATGGCTGTTTGCCCAAATTCATTTTTCTTCTCCTATTTTTTTCTCTTCAATAGTGTTCTTAGGATATACAAATATGCTTTTTCTATCCACTGAAATTTTTTCATCATCCTTAGCAAAAGCTCTTATGTGAAGTGGAAAAATGGTGTCTTTTTGACTTTCTTTTTGACTATCTTTGGCCAAGCTTTTTGTGGCTTTGATGACGACTATTTTTTTAACTTGTTCTCCTGCCTTTAGGGTGAAAGGCTTAGTAGGTCTAATTATCTCAATCCCATCATTTCTTCCTTCTAAATTTGCTTTAAAATAATACTCATGGGCTTTAGTATCTGTGTTTTGAAATAAAAAAGTATAAGCATTGGTGATGACTAATTCGCCTTTAAGCTTTGTAATGCTGTATAACTCACTGCTACGATTGATATTTAAAAGCATACTTTCTTTTTTATTTCCCATAATGATTAAGGCTATTAACGCGATTAAAAGCACTACGAAATAGGCTATGGTTCTAAATCTTAAATAATGAACTTTAGAGCGTGTCTGCATAGCTTTGGTGCTTGTCCAATTAATCAAACTAGCTCTGTTAAACTTAGCTTGCACTTTTGAACAAGCATCCGCACACTCAAGGCAGTTAATGCACTCAAGTTGCATACCCTTGCGTATGTCAATATGAGTTGGGCAAATACTAACACAGGCTTCACAGCCTATACATTCGCCTTGAGGTGGTTTTTTGTAAAGTTTAGTATGCCCTTCATAAATCAAGCCTCCTCGCTTTTCATCATAAATCACTTGCATAGTGTCATTATCAAACATTACAGATTGTATCCTTGCATAAGGACAAACATAAATGCAGAAATTCTCAGCCAAATAACACACATCAAAGATTAAAAACAAGCTTACGCAGAGCAAAATTCCCATCAAAAGCAAATGCTCATTAGGGTTTTGAATATAGCCAAAAAAATCTTCAGGCGGCACAAAATACCATAAAAAATTACTAGCAGCTGCTAGGGCTACAAGAGAAAAAAGCACTAAGGCTAGGGTTTTTTTGAAAAGCTGTCCTTCGTATTTTTTTTGCTTATTATTGATATTTTTGCGAATTTTAAGAATTTTGGTTTGGATTAAATCCCTATAAATCACTCTAAAAATAGTTTGGGGACAACTCCAAGCACACCAAATTCTACCCCCTAAAGTGGTAATGAAAAAGATAAATAAAAAAAGCAATATAAGAACAAAAGGTAAAAGATAAAATTCCTGAGTGGAAAAAGAAATGAAAAATAAATTGAGTTTAGAGTGGTCAAAGCTTAGGAGAAAAAAATGATTATCGTTAATTCTTATAAAGGGCAGAACAAAGATAACAATGCTTGCAATTAAATACACAAAATAGCGTTTTTTTGTATAAGTTGTAATGTGTCCTTGCATTTTTAATCCTTGAATTTTTTAGTTTTTAGCCAAAGATTATAGCCGAATAAAACTAAAATTAAGTTTTAAATATTCTAAGTTAGAATTAATAAGAAGTGTTTTATAATCTCGCTTCCACAAACAAATTTACACAGAAAGGTGGTGAGGGCTGTGCCGGGAATTAAGGTGCATCCTAATGAGTCTTTTGACGAGGCGTATCGCAAATTCAAAAAACAAGTAGATAGAAATCTAGTTGTAACTGAAGTAAGAGCAAGAAGATTTTTCGAGCCTATGACTGAAATTCGCAAAAAACAAAAAATTTCAGCACGCAAAAAAATGCTTAAAAGACTTTATATGCTTAGACGCTACGAATCAAGACTCTAAGCCAAAAGCCCGAAAGGGCTTTTTTTATATCTACAAACTCCATTTGGTATTAAAAAGTATTTATTATTTTTCGTTAGAATTTCTAATTTAAATTTTCTGTTTTTAGGATAAGCTTATGAAAAAAATCAAAAAAATCGTTCAAATCGGTATGATAAGTGGTTTAGCAGCTGTTGCGGGGGGTGCTTTAACAGCTTGTGGAAGTAATAATGATAACGCAGATACTTTAAATCAAGCAGCCAATGCTCAAGGAGCCTTTGTCATCATAGAAGAGACAGCACCCGGACAATACAAAATTAAAGAGCAATTTCCTAGTGCTGAAACGAGAGTGGTTTTGCAACAACTTGATGGCACAGAAAGGGTTTTATCCAAAGAAGAAATGGATGCCTTAATCCAGCAAGAAGCGGCTAAAATTGACAATGGAACTTCAAATTTAACCAAAGATGGCGGACAGATAAGCAGTGGGGGTCTAAGTCTTGGCGAAACCTTGCTTGCTAGTGCTGCGGGTGCGATTTTGGGTAGTTGGATAGGTTCAAAGCTTTTTAATAATCAAAATTTTGCCAATCAGCAACGCGGTGCTTTTTCTAATCAAAGTGCTTACCAAAGAAGTGTCAATAGTTTTAATAAAGCAGGGGGAGCTACTGCTAGTAGTGGGGCTAAGTCAGGCTTTTTTGGTGGAGGTTCTAAGGCAACAAGTTCGAATTCTAATTTTGGCTCTTAAGGATAACTAATGCAAATTTTACAAGTTAATAAACTTCAAAAAGATTATTTAGAAAATATAGGTTTTTCGTGGCATACGGATGAAGATGGGAGTGATTATATTAGCGATAAATTAGTTTGTGTGAAGGAAAGCGAAGCCAATGCGTATTATGAAGCGGTCAATGAGCTTTATGATATGTTTATAGCGGCTGCACAAAATGTTATTGACAATGAACGCTTTGACGAGCTTGGAATTCCTTTTAATCTTATTGATGCGATTAAGATGAGCTGGGAAAATGAGGTGCATTGGCATTTGTATGGGCGTTTTGATTTGGCAGGGGGGCTTGATGGTAATCCTATAAAGCTTATAGAATTTAATGCCGATACCCCAACGGCTCTTTTTGAAAGTGCGATTTTGCAATGGGCGATTTTAAAGCAAAATGGAATGGACGAAAGCGCACAATTTAACAGCATTTATGAAAGTTTAATGGATAATTTTAAAAGACTTATCACTCTTGATGAAAGCGTTGAAGACTTCGAAAAGCGTTATCAGGGGTGGAAAATTTTATTTTCTAGCGTAGCAGGAAGTAAAGAAGAAGAAATTACTACAAAATTACTTTCTCATATCGCTAATGAAGCAGGTTTTCAAACAAATTTTGCCTATGTAGATGAGGTGGAATTTAGTGATGAAGGTATTTTTAAAGAGGGTGAAAATTATGAGTATTGGTTCAAGCTTGTTCCTTGGGAGGATATAGCCATAGAAGAGGGCGAACTGGCTATGCTTTTAACGCAAATTATGCGTAATCAAAGGGCTATTATTTTAAATCCAGCTTATACACTTTTATTTCAATCTAAAGGAATTTTAAAAATTTTATGGGAACTTTTCCCAAATCATCCTTTACTTTTAGAAACAAAAGACACGCCTTTAGAAGGAAAAACTTATGTAAAAAAACCTGTTTTTGGTAGGGAAGGGGCAAATATCAGTATAATCAAAGATGGAAAAACTTTACATGAAAATGTAGGTCCTTATGGAAATAACAAAGCCATCTATCAAGAATATGTAGAGTTTAATTCCTATGAAAATGAGTATTATCAAGCGGGTGTTTTCTTTGCCTATGAAGGATGCGGTTTGGGTTTTAGAAAAGGCTCTCTTGTGCTTGATAATTATTCTAAATTTGTAGGACATATCATAAAGGATTAAAAATGAAAATCGTTTGTTTGGATGCGGCAACTTTAGGGGATTATGATTTAAGTGTTTTTGAGCAATTAGGTTCTTTGCAAATTTATACTACAACAGATAAAGAACAAGTCATAGAGCGTTTAAAAGATGCCGATGTAGCTATGATAAATAAGGTTATAATCGATAAAGATGTGATGGATGCTTGTAGGAATTTAAAGCTCATTTTAGAAACAGCTACGGGAGTAAATAATATCGACCTTGCTTACGCTAAAGAAAAGGGTATCATTGTAAAAAACGCAGTAGGATACTCTACTATGAGTGTTGTCCAACATACTTTTGCCTTGCTTTTTGCTTTTTTAAATCAAATTGTTTATTATGATAAGTGGAGCAAGGAAGGAAAATGGTGTGATAGTCCTATTTTTGCAGATTTTAGTAGGGTTTTAAATACTTTAAGTGGTAAAAAACACGGCATTATAGGTTTAGGAACCATAGGCAAGGAAGTGGCAAGAATTTCAAAGAGCTTTGGGGCTGAAATTTATTATTATTCTACAAGCGGGGCTAATAAAAATGCAGATTTTATACACTTAGAATTAGAAGATTTATTAAAAACTTGCGATATTATCAGCATTCACGCACCTTTAAATGAAAAAACTAAAGATTTGCTGACTTTTGAAGAATTAAAACTTTTAAAAGCTAATGCGATTTTGATAAATGTAGGAAGAGGTGGGATTATTAATGAAAATGATTTGGCTAAAATCATAGATGAAAAAAACATTCGTGTGGGGCTTGATGTTTTAGAATTTGAACCTATGGTAAAAAATCATCCGCTTTTAAGCATTAAAAACAAAGAAAATCTTATTATCACTCCTCATATTGCGTGGGCAAGTAAGGAAGCTTTAAATGCTTTGATGGATATGGTTTATGATAATTTAAAAGAATGGATAGAAAATGGCAAGTGAGCATAGTTTTGATATTTCAGCAGCCTTAGACAAGCAAGAGCTGAAAAATGCCTTTGGGCAAGCAAAAAAAGAACTCGATAGTCGCTATGATTTAAAGGGAATTAAGTGTGAGATTGATTTAAGTGAAAAAGATAGTATTTTTAAGCTCAGTTCTTCAAGTGAAGGAAAACTCGATGTTTTAAAGGATATAGTGATTTCTAAGCTGATTAAAAGAGGGATTAATCCTAATGCTATTAAGGAGCTTTCTCGTGAAAGCGGAGCGATGTTTCGTTTAAATTTAAAGGCAAATGATGTTATAGATAGTGAAAATGCTAAAAAAATCAATAAAGCCATTAAGGATAGTAAGCTCAAAGTCAATTCCACTATACGCGGGGAAGAAATTCGTGTGAGCGCAAAACAAATTGATGATTTGCAAGCGGTTATGAGTTTGGTTAAAGAGTTGAATTTGGAATTAAATCTAAGTTTTAAAAATCTTAAATAAGGTTTAATTTTGAAATATTATTTTGCTTTTGCTTTAGCTTTTTTTCTTTGTGCTTGCAGTGTGAAAAATCAAAATTTTTCAAGCCAAAGCTTGATGATTTTGATAGCTTCTCCTATGATAAAAATCAATGATGCGGCTTTTTTAAAAAAAGAAAACAATGCTTTAAATTTAGAAGTTTATAAGCTAGGACAAGCTTTTTTTGAGCTTAAAATCAAAGATAAAATTTGCATTAATGCTGTATGTTATGATAAAAAAGTGTTTAATCAAAAATTTTTTAAAAACGAATATTATGAAGATATTCTAAGTGATATTTTAAATGCTAAGGCTTTGTGGCAGGGTAAAAATTTACAAAGCACAAGTTGTGGTTTTAAGCAAGATTTAAAAGCAAAAAATTATGCAATTTTTTATCAAGTTTGCGATGATAAAATAAGTTTTTTTGATAGAATTTCGCGTATAAAGATTGATTTAGTGCGTATGTAAGATTAAAACTTTTTTGCTGTTGTTAAAAGAAAATTTTATGAATTTTTAAGTTAAATGACTAAAAATTCCGCTTGAAAGATTGATAAAAGTAAATTGCCTTAAAGGAATTTTAAAAAATAATGGAAAAGTTAAAAAATTTTTTAAGTTTAAAAAATATAGAAGATACTCAAATTTACAAAGAACTTCAGTGTGCCAAAAATGAAGCTTTGATTCTTAGAGAGCTTTGTAAGAACTATGTTGTCTCTGTTTCTTCTATCAATGCTTTTACTTTATTGTCCGGTGTTTTTGGTAGTGATAAATATGCTTATTTGGATGCTTTAAAAGATTTAAAAAAGCTGATTGAAAGAGGTTTTGTAAATCAAAATTCTAGTTATTTTAAAAGCATTGAAAGCAATAAAATTCAAACATTAAATCTTGCTTTATTGCAAAGTGAGCTGAGTCTAAGTGAGTATTTTTTAGAATTTTTAGAAGCAAAATCTCGCTTGAATTTTGACAAACAAGACGCTTATGCGGATTATTTGGAATATTTAAAAGATGAATTTGTGCGTGTGGGTTTGTATGAAAAATTAAGCTTTATACAAGAAAGTGCCTACAATAGCGAAATAAAAAATCAAATCAAGCTTTATGAAAAACACATTAAAGAAAGGCTTAAAAAAAGCAAATTTTACAATGTTTTAGCCGATATTTTTAAAGAATATCATCTTGAGCCTAAGGAGCAAATTATTTTTTTGGCACTTTTAAAAGAAGAATACACTTTAAGTAACGAAAATTCAGTGTCAAGGGAAATGAATTTTTTGCTTTCTTTGATTAGTGAAAATGATTTAGAAAGACACAAGAATAAAAAATTATTACAAGAAAATGCTCCACTTTTAAATTTAATCGAATATGACGAGTATTTAAATATTTTTGGCGATATTTCTAAAAGCTTTTTTATCGCTGATGAAATTTTGCAAAGAATTATAAATTTCGAACCCAAACAAAGCAAAAAGATTAAAATCGAAAGCGTTTTAAAAGAGCAAGACATTTTTGAGCTTATAGAGCCAAGTATTGATATTAACGATATTATTATGCCTAAAAACACAAAAGAACTTTTAGAAAATATTTTAAAACAACAGGATAAAAAGGTCGTAGAAAGACTGCATTCTTGGGGCATAAAGAGCAATAAAAATATAGAAGCTAAAATTATTTTTTATGGACCGCCGGGAACGGGTAAGACTATGTCGGCTTTAGCTATGGCAAAATCGATGAAAAAAGCGATTCTTAGCTTTGATTGCTCAAAAATTTTAAGCAAATGGGTGGGTGAAAGTGAGCAAAATGTGAGAAAAATTTTTGATACTTACAAAAATATAGTGCAAACTTGCAAGCAAAGTCCTATTTTGCTTTTAAATGAAGCTGACCAGTTTTTAAGCACAAGGGTTGATGGTAGTAGTGGAAGCGATAAGATGCACAATCAAATGCAAAATATTTTTTTAGAACAAATTGAGCGTTTTAGCGGTGTTATCATCGCTACGACAAATTTTTTAGAAAGCTTAGATAGTGCGTTTTCAAGAAGATTTGATATAAAGATAGAATTTAAAAAACCTGATTTTAAAGATAGACTTAAAATTTGGGAGAAATTTTTGCCTAAAAAGGCTTCATTTGAAAAAAATTTTGACATAAATATTTTGTCAAATTATGAATTAAGCGGAGCGCAAATTTTAATGGTAGTAAAAAACACAGCTTTAAAAGTAGCAGTATCCCAAGAAGGGATATTTAAAATGCAAGATTTTATAGAAAGCATACAAAAGGAGCTAAATTCAAGTTTTGATAAGAGTAAGATTGTTGGGTTTTAATCTTGTGTAGCGGAGTATGAAATAAAATAAAGCTATAATCAAAGCACTCCATTCCCAAAACATCGGCACTTTTGGACTTAAAAAATAATGATAACTTGCCAAAACCAAGCACAAATACCCTAATTTCCTTATCTTGCTAAGTTTTTTAAAAATTTTAAACGAGCTTAAAAACATAAAAAAGAGGATAAGAAAAGCAAAAAACCCACTTGCCTCGAGTAAGCGGTGTGAAATATCATCAAAAAGTCTTAAAATTTGGGCATTCCTATCAAAAATAAAATAATTTAAAAAATGCAAAATCGCCCAAAAGGCTGAGAAAATTCCTAAAATTTTGGGATAAGTTTTTGTTTTTTTAAATCGAAACAAAGAAAAGAAAAGGCTTAAATTTAAAAAAATCAAAGCCAAGCTTCCAGTATAAATATAGGCTTCTTTGACAAAGTCAAAAGCCTTGATAATACTATAAAAGCCGTAAATCAAACTCGCTAAAAAGCCAAGATAGGCAAGAAGGTTAAAATGTTTTGAACGCATTAAAAATTCGCTTTTAAATCCATATTTGCATACAAATTTGCCACTTCTTTTTCATAACCATTAAACAGCAAAGTGGGTTTGGTGAAAAAATCCCCCAAGGCTCTCTCATTTGCTTGGGACCATCTAGGATGGGAAACATTAGGATTTACATTTGCGTAAAAGCCGTATTCTCTAGGATTTGCTAATTCCCAAGTGGATTTGGGTTGTTCTTTGGTAAATTCTATTTTCACTATGGATTTTATGCTTTTAAAGCCATATTTCCAAGGCACAACAAGGCGGATTGGCGCCCCATTTTGAGATTTTAAGGCTTTTTTATACATACCCACTGCTACTAAAGTCAGCGGATGCATAGCCTCATCCATACGCAGTCCTTCTACATAAGGATAAGCTATGGTTGGAAAAAAAGCATCTTGGTCAGGAAACTGACTCTTATCAAAAAGAGTGGTAAATTTAACAAATTTCGCTTCGCTAGTGGGTTTTGCCCTTTCTATTAAGCGGCTTAGTTCAAAACCTACCCAAGGCACTACCATAGACCAAGTTTCAACGCAACGAAAACGATAAATTCTTTCTTCTAAGGGAAATTTTAAAATATCTTCCATACTTAGAGTTAAAGGCTTTTCTATCTCCCCACTAAGCTCTATTTTCCAGCCTTGAGTATTGAAATTTTGTGCCAAAGCCACAGCTCTTTTTTTATCTGTTGAAAATTCATAAAAATTAACATAATTTGTCGCTAATTCTTCATCGCTGATTTTAAGTGCGTTTGGATTGGTGTCCTTTGTGAAATTCAAAGCAGAAAGCTTAGAAGCTATCAAGGTCGAGCTTACTAAAGCACCCGCTCCCAATTTCAAAAAAGCTCTTCTTTTTTTGTATAAATTTTCAGGAGTTATAAGCATAATTTTTCCTTGTTAAAAATTTTTATCATTAAAACATAACAAAGATAACGACGATTAAATTTTTTGTAGGATTTTTTCGCAAAGTTCTCTGGGATTTTTATCCTTGTAAATAGGGCGTCCAACGACTATAAAATCACTCATATTTTCTTTTGCTAAGTCTAAGTTAGCAACGCGTTTTTGGTCGTTATTATCTTCTCCAAAAGGGCGGATTGCGGGTGTGAGAGTTAAAAATTCTGCCCTTGTATTTTCTTTGATGGCTTTGCTTTCAAAGACAGAGCATACCATACCATCAAGTCCATTTTCATAGGATATTTTTGAAAAATGAATTACAGCTTCTTTAATTTTTTGCCTATAAATACTAAAGAAATTTTCTTCATCAAAACTTGTCAAAGCAGACACGGCTAAAACCAAAGGTCTTTTTGCCAATTTATTTAGCCGTGCCATAACTTCTTGCATAGCTATTTTTCCAGCACTTGCGTGGATATTTATCATATGAACTCCAAGTTTTGAAATTTCTTCGCAAGCATCTGCCATAGTGTTGGGAATGTCGTGAATTTTAAGGTCAAGAAATATTTTAAAATCATCTACTTTTTTAAGTTCTTCTATAAGCTTAAAACCATCTCTTAAATAGGCTCTTAAGCCTACTTTTAGCCAAATATCAAGACCTTTTAATTCTTTAGCAAGTCTTAAACATTCTTCTTTTGTAGCAAGATCTAGAGCAACGCAAAGTTTCATTCTTTAGCCTTTATTAAGCTATCTAAAACTCCATTTATAAATTTTGGAGAATTATCATTGGCAAGTTCTTTGGCAAGTTCAATGGCTTCGTTGATGATGATAGCACTGGGAGTGTCAGTAAAAAGCAATTCATACGCCCCAAGCCTTAGTATAGCTCTTTCTATGTGTCCTAGGTCTGTGATTTTATTCTCATTAAGAAATAAATTCAGCCTCTCATCAATTTTGTCTAAATTGTCTAAAATTCCATAATATAAATTTAAGGTAAAATTTTTTTGCTCATTGCGTATTTTTTTTTCATCTAAAATTTCATCAACAAAAGTATTATTCTTAGAATTCAGCTCAAAAGCATAAAGCAAGGAAATGACACTTTGGCGAACTTGATGACGCGTTGCCATTAAAGCTCCTTGCTTAAATTTAGCATTTCAATCACAGTTGTCATAGCCTCAAAGCCCTTATTTCCAGCCTTGCTACCTGCTCTTTCTATGGCTTGCTCTAGGGTGTTTGTTGTTAAAACACCAAAGCTTACAGGGATATTGTGATTTAAACTCACATTAGCTATACCCTTAGTAGTTTCTGCTGAAACATAGTCAAAATGTGGAGTTGAGCCACGAATCACCGCACCCACGCAACAAATAGCGTCAAATTTTTTACTTTCTATGGCTTTTTTTAACGCATATGGAAGTTCAAAAGCACCCGGAACGAGTATAAGGCTGAGATTTTCTTCTTTGCCCCCGTGTCTTAAAAAAGCATCTTTGGCTCCTTCTACAAGGCGGTCCGTGATGATATGATTAAATCTTGCATTGATGATAGCGATTTTTGTGTTGGAATCTAAATTTAATTTTCCTTCAATGATATTCATTTATTATCCTTTATAGTATTTTGAATTTCTAATAGAGTTTGAACGCAGTTTTTAAGGCGTTCGAGCTTAAGCATATTTGCCCCATCGCATAAAGCTTCGCAAGGATTAATATGCGTTTCAAAGAAAAAGCCATCCACACCCACAGCAGCCGCAGCTCTTGCTAAAGGTTCTACAAATTCACTTTTCCCACCGCTACTTCCCCCTGCAGCTCCGGGCATTTGCACACTATGGGTTGCATCAAAAATAACAGGAGCAAATTCACGCATAATCACTAAAGAACGCATATCTACAACTAAATTTCCATAACCAAAGCTAGCCCCTCTTTCAGCTACAAATACACCCTTTTTATCAGCAATTTCATAACCTTCTTCTTGGGTGTTGCGAGTTTGAAGAATTTTTCTAACGCTGTATTTTATATCACTTGGGTTTAAAAACTGCCCCTTTTTGATATTAATCTTAGCCTTAGTTTTAGCCGCAGCTACGAGTAAATCAGTTTGACGGCACAAAAAAGCAGGAATTTGCAAAACATCAGCGACTTCGCTTACAACACTTGCTTGATTGCTTTCGTGTATATCGGTTAAGATTTTCATGCCCAATTCATTTTTTATGCTTTGTAAAATTTTTAATCCTTCTTCAAGTCCGGGACCCCTAAAAGAGTCAATGCTTGTGCGATTAGCCTTATCAAAACTTGATTTGAAATAAAACTCTATATTTGGGTTTTCATTGAAATTTTTTAATTTTTGCGCAACCTTAAAAACCAAATCTTTGCTTTCTATTACGCAAGGACCAGCGATGAGTATCATTTTTCTCATTTTTTTCCTTTGTTTTTAACTAAAATTAATCCACCAAAAATAATGCCTATTATACCTAAAAAAACCATAGCACTTGGTAAATTATCGCCTAAAATTATCCCCACTATCAAACTAAAGACCACATCAAGATAGCTTACTCCAGCTACGACTCCTGCTTGTTTGGCTATGCCGTAAGCTTTGGTGATATGAATTTGATAAATAGTGCCTAAAGTTCCCATTACAGCGATGATAAGCCAAGCTGTAAGACTTGGCATTACAAAAGGTGCTAGAATAAAGTCTAAATGCAAAAAATCAAGATACTGCGGTTCGAAAAATTCAGCACTGATCATAGAAATTAAAGGCATTAAAGTTCCTAAAAGGATAAAAGAAAAGGCAATTTGTTCCGTGGTATAAGATTTCCTAAGTTCTCTTACACTTGTAAGAGCTAAAGCAGCCAAAAATCCACTTGCGATGCCTATAACTGAATTTTTTAAATCAAAGCCTGAATGATTTGAACTATACGCCCAAGGCTGAGCGATTAAAAGCACTCCACCAAATGCTATTAAAATCCCTATCCAGCCTTTAAGACCTATATTTTCTTTAAAAATAACAAAAGCTATTAAAGTAATAAAAATAGGGGCAGTTTTTTGAAAAGCAAAGGCTCCACCTAGTGTAATATTTGAAACATTATAGAAAAACATATAAAGTGAAAGTGTACCTACTACTCCACGAAACACCAAGAGCCAAAAATGCCCCCCTTCTTTATGTATTTTAGAACGCTTTAAAAGATAGACTATGAAAAAAATTCCTATAATATTTCTAAAAAACATAATTTCTATAGAACTCATTTCTTTGCTAAGAATTTTTGCACAAGCTCCCATTAGAGCAAAATCTAAACAAGCTAAAATCATAAAATAAACGCCCAAATTATGCTTAATTATTTTTAGCATCTTTTTTCCTTGATTAAAATAGAGCTAATTCTAATCTTTTTTGCTTAATATTAAGGCAAATTTTATATAATTTTTAATTCAAATATTGAGTAAATGAATTTAGGAAAAAAATGCAAAGCATTATACTTATAGGTAAGCCCAATGTGGGCAAATCAAGTCTTTTTAATAGAATGGCAAGACAAAGAATAGCTATTACCAGTGAGTTTTGTGGCACAACTAGAGATACGAATAAGGTGGAAATTTCTATTCATTCTAAAAAAGCCTTGCTTATTGATAGTGGCGGACTGGATGAAAGCAATGAGCTTTTTAAAAATGTGAAAAAAAATACTTTAAAAGCAGCCAAAGAAAGCGATATTATCCTTTATTTAGTCGATGGAAAATTAGCACCTGATGATGAGGATAGGCAATTTTTTTATTCCTTAAAAAAACTTAAAAAACCCATAGCCTTAGTGATTAATAAAGTCGATACTAAAAAAGACGAAGAAAGGGCTTGGGAATTTGCAAATTTTGGAGTAAAAGAAACCTTTAATCTCTCTGTAACGCATAATGTGGGTTTAGATGAGCTTTATGAATGGCTTGAGAAATTTTTACCTGAAGGGTTTTTAATCCCTGATGAAGAAGAAAATTTAGAAGATTTTTTAGAGCACTATGAAGAAGGAAAAGAATTTCAATTTAAAGAAGTCAATCAAAATCACATAAGAGTGGGTATCATAGGTCGTGTCAATGTGGGCAAATCAAGTCTTTTAAATGCTTTAGTCAAACAAGAACGAAGCGTTGTAAGTTCCATCGCAGGAACTACCATAGACCCTGTAAATGAAAGTATGGTTTATAAAGATAAAATCATAGAATTTGTTGATACAGCAGGCATTAGAAAAAGGGGCAAAATTCAAGGACTTGAACGCTTTGCCCTAAATCGCACGGAAAAAATTTTGTCCCATTCTCAAATTGCACTTTTGATTTTAGATGCACATGAAGGCTTTAATGAGCTTGATGAACGCATAGCAGGGCTTATTAGTAAGCATTATTTGGGTGTGATTATAGTGCTTAATAAATGGGATAAGGCTAAGATGGATTTTGATAAGCTTGTTAAGGAATTAAAACTAGATAGATTTAAATTTCTTGCTTATGCACCTGTGATTAGCGTTTCGGCTTTAAGTGGAAAAAGAGTGCATGTTTTACTGGATAAAATTTTAGAAATTTTTGACAATTTTACTCAAAAAATTCAAACTTCTAAGCTTAATACCTTGATAGAAAATGCGACCAAAGCCCATCCTTTGCCGCATGATTACGGAAAACTCGTTAAAATTTATTATGCGGTGCAATATGATTTGGCTCCGCCAAAAATTGCTCTTATTATGAACCGTCCTAAGGCTTTGCATTTTAGCTATAAGCGTTATTTGCAAAATCAAATTAGAAAAGAATTTAATTTCGAGGGTGTGCCTTTGATAATAGCTTCGCGTAAAAAAGGCACTAAAGAAAATGATGAGAGCTAAAAATATCGTTTTCATAGGTTTTATGGGTTGTGGAAAAAGCACTTTAGCTAGGGCTTTGGCTAAGGATTTGGATTTTGTTTTTTTATGTAGCGATTTTTTAATAGAAGAAAAATTTAATCAAAAAATCAGTGAAATTTTTGCAGAAAAAGGCGAGGAATTTTTTAGAGAGCAAGAGCGGAAAATGGCGGATTTTTTTTGCTCTTGTAGTGGGGCTTGTATCGCTACGGGTGGGGGTTTTATCAATGTTTCAAATTTAAAAAAAATGGGATTTTGTATTTATTTAAAGGCGAGTTTTGAGTATTTAAAAAGGCGTTTGAATGAGAATGAACTTTCTAAAAGACCTTTATTTCGTGATGAAATTAAAGCAAAAAAATTATATAATGAACGCTTAAGCAAGTATGAACAAAAAGCAGATTTTGTTCTTAATGTAGAAAATAAAAGTATAAAAGAGCTTTTAGACGCAGTTAAAAAGGTGATAAAATGAGAGTATTAACAGGACTTCAGCCAAGTGGAGATTTGCATATAGGTAATTATTTTGGTGCGATTAAACAAATGATAGATGCCCAAGAAACAAGTGAAATGTTTATGTTTATTGCTAATTACCACGCTATGACTTCTTTACAAGATGGAGAGAAATTAAAGCAAAATTCACTCAAAGCTGCAGCTGCGTTTTTAAGTCTGGGTATAAACCCACAAAAAAGCGTTTTTTGGCTTCAAAGTGATGTTAAAGAGATAATGGAGCTTTACTGGATTTTATCGCAATTTACTCCTATGGGTTTGTTAGAACGAGCGCATAGTTACAAGGATAAAGTTGCCAAGGGGCTTAGTGCTTCGCACGGGCTTTTTTCTTATCCCGTTTTAATGGCAGCTGATATTTTGCTTTTTGACACACAAATTGTTCCTGTGGGAAAAGACCAAATCCAGCATGTTGAAATTGCGCGTGATATAGCCTTAAAGGTCAATAACGAATGGGGTGCTATTTTCACCCTGCCTGAAGCTAGGGTTAATGAAGAAGTGGCTGTGGTCGTAGGCACAGATGGGGCAAAAATGAGTAAATCTTATCAAAATACCCTAGATATTTTTAGCAGTGAAAAAGCCTTAAAAAAACAAATTTCTTCCATAGTAACAGATAGCACCGCCTTAGAAGAGCCAAAAGACTATCAAAATTGCAATATCTTTAAAATCGCAAAACTTTTTTTAGACGAAGCAGGGCAGAAAGAATTGCAAATTCGCTATGAAAAAGGGGGCGAGGGTTATGGACATTTTAAGATGTATTTAAATGAGCTTATGAATGAGTATTTCAAAGAAGCTAGAGAAAAATACCAAGCACTTTTAGAAAAGCCTTCGCATTTAAAAGAAATTTTGGATTTTGGTGCGACTAAGGCAAGAAAAATCGCCCAAGAAAAAATGCAAAAAATTTATGAAAAAATAGGACTTTAAGGAGTAAAAAATGCTAGATTTAAAAAATTTGCAAAATCATTTTGATGAAGTGGCTAAAAAATTAAAAAACAAAAAAGTTGATGAAAATATCTTAAAAAAACTTGCCGAACTTTTTGTAAGTTTAAAAAAAGAAAAAACAAGCTTAGAAGAATTACAAGCTTTTCAGAATAAATTCAGCAAAGAACTTGCCAAAGCCGAAGATAAAGAAAGTTTAAAGGCAAAATTAAGCGAAAATAAAAGCAAAATTAATGAACAAAATCAAAAGGTTAGTGCTTTAGAAGATGAATTAGAAAAAATAGCTCATTCCATTCCAAATATCCCTGATGAGTGTGTGCCTGTGGGCGAAGATGAAGAGGATAATGTGGAGCTTAAAAAGGTTTTAAATCCGCCTAGCTTTGATTTTACTCCAAAAGAACATTTTGAATTAGGTGAGAGCTTAAATTGGCTTGATTTTGTGCGTGGGGTGAAAATTTCACAGAGTCGTTTTTGTGTGCTTAAAAACGAGGGAGCTTTATTAAATCGTGCTTTGGTAAATTATATGATAGATTTTAATAGAAGTCGTGGATTTGAACTTGTCAATGTGCCTTTTTTGGTAAATGGTGCGACTATGTTTGGCACGGGGCAACTTCCTAAATTTAAAGAAGATATGTATAAGATTGATGATGAAGACTTATATCTTATCTCAACTTCTGAAATTCCTGTAAGCAATCTTTATAGTGGAGAAATTTTAGCCAGTGAAACTTTGCCTATAAAAATGACTTGTTATAGTGCTTGCTTTAGAAAAGAAGCGGGTAGTGCAGGGCGTGATACAAGGGGGATTATAAGACAGCATCAGTTTGAAAAAGTAGAACTTGTAAGCATTACAAGTCCTAAACAAAGCGATAGTGTGTTTGACGAAATGCTCGAATGTGCAAGTGCTTTGCTGAGTTCTTTGGGTTTGGCACATAGACATTTGATGCTTTGCACGGGAGATTTGGGCTTTAGTGCGGCAAAAACTGTGGATCTTGAAGTGTGGCTTCCGGGTCAAAATAAATACCGCGAAATAAGCTCCATTTCAAATTGTCTTGATTTTCAAGCAAGAAGGGCTAAAATTCGCTATAAAAACGAGCAGGGCAAAAATGAACTCGTTCATACTCTTAATGGCTCTTCTTTGGCAGTGGGAAGAACTTTAGTGGCTATTATGGAAAATTATCAAGATAAAGAAGGAAAAATTCACATCCCTGATGTTTTGAAAAAATATTTTTAAAGAGTATAGATGGCTGAACAAGAAGATATAATACTAGAAAAATCCGAAGATGACTTAAACCAACCAAGACTTGATGAGAGTTTAGGGGAATTTAAGGGGCAAGAGGGGCAAGCCCCAGAAGATGAGGAATTTGCGTCATTACCGGAAGAATTACCTGAGGAAAATGATGGCGGTGGTTTTAAATTTACAAGAGAAAGCGCCCCTGAAGATACATCAACTTTTGAAGAAGTTCAAAATGAAGAGCCTACCCCTTGGTATAAGGAGCGTAAATTTATGTCTCTTGTGGGTTTGTCCTTGGGGGTTATTTGTATTTTAGTTTTTACCTTGGTTTATTTAACCTTTAGTGATGGAAGTATTAAGCCTGATATCGTAGCTTCTAAACCTTTAGAACAGCCTGTTATTGTGCCTGATGAATCTTATTCTTACAATAATGATATGCAAAAAATCGATGGAATGATACAAAAGGCAAATGCCTTGTATTTGCAAGGCGAAGTTGAGCAAGCTTTAAGAGTGTATGAGCAAATTGCTGTGTATAATGAATCTTTATCCAATTATAATTTAGGCGTTTCTAGGATGAATGAGAATAAATTCCAAGAAGCTTTTGAAAGCTTTAAAAAGGCCATAGCCAATGGTGAAAATCAAAGCGTAGCTGCTATCAATGCTGCGGTTTGTGCTTTAAGGCTTAATGATAAAGAAAAATTTAGATATTATATTGATTTGGCTGAGATTTATCTTCCAAAAGAGGGAAAATCAAAACTATATGATTATTATTTAAGCTTAATTAATTATTACAAAGGCTATTATCCCGAGGCTTTGCAAATGTTACAAAGAACAGATGTGGAGCCGTATTCTGATGTCGCAAAGTATTTATCGGCTAAAATTTATGCAAAAATGGACTTTGATTCCAAGGCTATACAGCAATTAAATTCTCAAGGCAATTTTGAATCCAGCCTGTCTTTAGGTCTTTTATATGCTAGGATAGGAGAATATACCAAAGCCAAAGCGGCTTTAAATACGGCGATGAAAATTGAAAGAGATTTTAATCAAAGCTTGGCGGCTTTAACTTTGGTGGATATTAAGGTGGGCGATTACCAAGATATGCTTACGCGTTTGCAGACTTTTTACAAGGATGATAAGGATAAATACAAGATTTTGGATACTTATAAAACTAAGGCACGTTTAAATAAGGATCTTTTTGATATAAATCTTGCCCAAAATTCTTTTTCAAAAGATTTGTTAAAAAAACAAAAAAATCAATTTGATTTGCTTTTTTATTTTGCACCTTATCAAGTTTTCGATGGTAAGCAGGCCGCTTTGTATATCAAAAAAGCTAATATTACGGATTTTGTCGATGATAGCATTGATGCTGGAATTTATCTTAATACAAGCAAAGCTCTTTCTTCGGCTAATGTAAAAATTGCTAAGATTATTAATGATGCCTTAAATCAAAAATTGCGTCTTGCTAATACGGAATTTCAAAAACTCATTGATGATTATCCTGAGCATAGTATTTTACATTATAATTTGGCTTTAAGCTATGCTCAAATGCAAAATTATGAACTTGCCTTTAAGCACTTTTCAAGCTCTTATCATCTCAATCCCAAAAATTACTTAGCGGGTGCTTTTGCTATGTTTAGTGCAAAATTAATCGATGTGGATACGACCAAGCTTTACAATGAAATCCTTGATAATATAGCCGCAGATACTAATTTTCAAGCTCATATGCAAAGAAGTATGCTATTTTTAGTCAATAATGATTATGCTTCAATGTTGCCTTATTTAGACGATGCTAAGGAGAATACACCTTTAAGTCTCATTTTTGAAGCTATTATTGCCAAAAATAACAATCTTAATAATCAAGTCGATGTCAAAATTGCTAAATTGCGTTCTGAGGTGCCTGAAGATATTTTGGCAAATATTTTGTATTTTAATTCTTTAAATTCAAATTTAAATATTAAAGAATACGCTCAAAACGCCCAAATTCACTTTAAAAATTTAAAGCTTGATTACCGCAGTATTTTTGGTGGGGCTAATATCGCTAGGGAATTTTATGTCAGTTTAATGCATATTGCAGGGCTTTTAAATTTAGAAAGACAAAAATTTAAAGAATTAATCAATACTTCCCAGATAAAAGATGAAGGTGTTTTACAAACCTTGGCGTATTTGGATATTTTTTCCCAGCAATATGAAGAAGCTTATGCGCTTTATAATTCTTTGATTGATGATTATGGTGCTAAGGATAGTAAGACCTTGTTTTTAGCCGCTGTGGCAGCTGTGGGAGCAAATAATCCTAACTCAGCCATAGCTCTTTTGCAACTTTCTAAGCTTACAGATAAAAACAACAAAGAAAGCAAGGCGGCTTTAGGTATGCTTTATCAAGAAGTAAGAAATTATGAAGCTGCAATAGCCCAATACAAAACCTTGCCCAATAATTTTAAAAGTGAATTTTTTACCTTTGATATTAATAACAATTAAAAATGCTTAGAATTTTCTAAGCATTTTTAGCTTAGGCTTGAAGGTCTAGGGTTTTTCCACCTAGTTCATTGATGCGATCACTTACCTTTTTAAGTGCTGCTTCTATGGTATTTTGACTGATTTGAGGAAGTTCTTTGCCCCACATTTTCTCTGCTTGCTCAAATCCTTTTTTCATACCTTCAAGACCTTTTTTTAATTTTTCAACATCATCGCCACCGCCTTTGATTACAAAATCAGCGATACGATTAGCTGTATTTTCCACCCCGAAGAATCCATCTTCACTTAGAAGTTGTCCAAGCTCATTAGCATTCATATCCAGTGGATTTTTGCCATTATAGCCTAAATTTGCAAAATCAATCTTAGAAAGTATGGATTTTGCAGTATCTGAGCTGACGCCGCCTAAAAGACTATCTAGCCCAGTTTGAGCATTACTTGAACCAAACACTGCATTCATTGTTTGCTGTTGAAACTGAACGAGATAAATTTGCGTAATGCCCTTACCACCTAGTGCGTTTAATTTTTCAAGGGTATTTTTATCTACATCCTTGCTAGAATCCGCACTTTGAACATTTTTGTCCTTGGTGTTTTCTTTAGCACTATCATCTGCCTTCTTATTGCTAAGCTGTGTTTGTGCCATGCTAGCGACATTGGAAAAAGTATTCACTTGCATATTTGCTCCTTTTCGTGAGGCTATAATTTATATCGACTTTTAACCTAAAAAATTTACAAGGATAACTCCTTATTTCTAGGGAAGTTGTATTTATTGCAAATAATAAGCAATTTGCTCTTTATTAAGAATGCGTATAAGATTGCTCGTGCCTTCCACTCCTGTTGGAAAACCTGCGGTTAAGAGATAAGTTTGATTTTCATCCATAAAGCCTTTTTCGACACTCGATTTTACAGAGTCTTTTAAGAGTTCTGTAAGATTGTCGCTTTTATTGACTAAAATAGCCGGATTAACTCCCCAAACTACACTTAAAGAATTAAGAGTCTTTTCGCAATGTCCCACAGCGATAATTTCTATATTAGGACGGTATCTTGCGATTTTAATGGCAGATTTTCCGCTACTTGTTAGAGAAAAAATAGCCCTAGCGTTAAGGTCTGTTGCAAGATGGGCTGATGAACGCATAATCTTATCTGTGTTATCTAAATTATCAAAATCGTTAAATTTATTGTATGGATAGCGTTTTTCTGTTTCTATTATGGTTTGACACATAACATCAACAGCATTGGCAGGGTCTATACCCACAGCACTTTCTTCGCTTAACATTACAGCGTCAGTTCCGTCTAAAACGGCGTTTGCAACATCTGAAATTTCAGCCCTTGTAGCACTCTTGCTTTTAGCGAGCGAAAAAAGCATTTGGGTTGCGGTAATGACAGGCTTAGAAGCGTTATTGGCTTTTTGTATGATTTCTTTTTGGATATTAGGAACCTTATAATAAGGCACTTCAATACCCAAATCCCCACGAGCTACCATTATACCATCGCTAGATTGAATGATTTCATCAATGTTTTCTACAGCGTCAAATTTTTCTATTTTTGCAAAAATGGATATTTTTGCCTTATTTTGAGTTAAAATTTCACGCACTTCATCAAGGTCGTGTGCGTTTTGCACGAAAGATATAGCTAGAAAATCCACTTCATTTTCTATACCCCAAAGCAAATCGTTTTTATCTTTTTGTGTGATAACATCGATATTGATTTTGGTATTGGGGAAATTAATGCCCTTGTTAGAATTTAAAAAACCATCATTTTCTATAAGGGTCTCAATTTTTTGCTCGTCTATATTTACTACTTTAGCACGAATGGAGCCATCGTAGAGATAGATGTATTCGTTAATTTTTAACATATCTAAAATAGATTTTTGATTAATACTGATTTTATAGTGATTTTGAGTTATTTTTTCGCCCAAAATTACTTCGCGATAAAAATCAAGTCTATCGCCTTTTTTTAACTCAAAGGGTTCTTTAAGTTCGCCTGTGCGAATTTTAGGACCGCTAATATCTTGTAAAATTCCTATACGGGTGTTTAATTCTTTGGCTACTTTTCTTATAGTGTTAAGATTATTCTTGTGGTATTCATGCGTTCCGTGAGAAAAATTTAAACGGAAAACATTTACGCCATTAATAATCATCTGGCGTAGCATTTCTTCTTTTTCGCTTGCTGGACCCACTGTGGCTACAATTTTTGTTTTTTTAAGCATAGCAAAACTCCTTTTGAAAATATTCTAGCTAAAATACAGAAACAAAATGATTACAACAATTCTAAAGCAAATTTATCCTCGTCAAAATGCTTTCCTAAATAATCACACATAAGCTTTGCATCCCTCTCAGCATTCCCTAAGCAACTAGTGGCTCCCGGACTTGGAGTCATATTGAAAATAATGCCCGGAGTTTCTGTGATACTAGCTTCGCCTAGTATTAATTCGCCTTTAGTTTTATCAATAACCTGTGGTCTTACTCCACCAAAACCTTTGGCATAGTAAATATCGTCTGTTTTAAGGCTTGGAACGATTTTCTTAGCGTCTTTAACAAATAAGCTTTTATTGATAAGAGGGAGTTCAAAAAGATAATTATGCAATATGTAATTTCTTACTTCCTTATCTTTTAACATATTTAAGCTCACTTTTAAAACCTTGCTATCAAATTTCAAGGCTTCAAAAAACTCAGGCACGGATTTTAAACCATGATAGCGTTCGAGTTTAGGAATGACAAGAGCAGTAGGTCCAAAGCGTGTATTCATATCGGCTAAAATATCAGGGTCTCCATGCAAGGCTGCAAAGGGTAGCTTAGGGTTTTGCACCATATAGACCTTGCCATTTAAAAGTTTTTGCTTGGTAAGATAAAAACTCCCTGCCACAGGCCAACAAGATTTATCAAGACCCAAATTCATTTTATGTGCTAAATACAAAGAATGCGCTCCAGCATTGACTACCACAGCCTTGGCACGATACTCTTGATGTTGGGCTGTTTTGAGTGTAAAAATATCGTCTTGTTTTTGTATGCTAATAACTTCTTGATTGAAAGCAACAAAGGTGTTTTTGCCTTGTTTTTGGGCTTGTTCTATTAAATTTATACTCATTTTTCCAAAATCAACCGTGGTAAAAACCTCGCCCTTTTCAACACCCATAGCACAAATATTTTCAACTCTATCGCTAATTCCATCTTCACCTAAGGCAACTTTAGGTTCAATTTGCTTGATTTTGCTTTTATCAAAAAATTCTATATAGGGATAAAGCTCCTTAAATTCTTCATAGCGTTGCTTCATATAATCACATTCCATATCGCCAACAGCTAGAGCCATTTTTTGATGAGAGAACATAAAATGATTTTGTGCATTTTGCATAAGCCCATATTTAACTATCATATCGGCTGTTCTTTTTACTTTTTTTGCTTTTTCTAGGGTGTAGTTGGTTTCAATATCTCCGCAATGAATGGTTTGAGAATTGCTAGTTCCTTTGGAATTTAATGTTGCAGCTGTATTGTATTTTTCTATCAAAGCGATATTTTGAATATCTGTGTATCTTGCAAGTTCGTAAAATAAGGCTGTCCCCGAAATTCCAGCCCCTATGACAAGCACATCAAATTCTTGTTGGCTCATTGTTTTTCCTTTTTAATAAACTTTTTTAAGTAGAAGTTTAATTGAATTTGTTTTATAAAAAGTTAAATTCCACTAGACAAATGAATTTTTGTAACTTTTAATAAAGCAAATTAGGGTTTTCCTTTATAAGCTTTTTCATTCCCCTAAAAATCAAAAGTTTATCATAAATCGCGTTTTCAAAATAATTGGCTAAAAACTGCCCATCCCCGCCAGTAAAATAGAGTTTTTTATTTTGTGTAGCGTCTTTTATAAGCAAATAAATTCCTTTAAAAACTCCATAGCTTAGAGCATCCATAGTTCTTTGCGGAAAGGCATCAAGGCTAACTTGGGTGTTAAATTCGCTTTTTAATCTTGGTGAAATATGACTATAAATTTTTTTATAATTTGCAATGCCGGGCAAAATAAAACCACCAAGATGTATGGAATTAGAAATGACATCAACCGTGATAGCACTGCCTGCATCCACAACGACCCCATCTTCAATAGTATAACACGCTGCGATACGGTCAATGCCTAAGCCTTGATAAATGGTGTCAAATAAAAAATAAGGCTCCAGATTAATAAAATTTCTTTGATTTTTTAAGTGTTCTTTAAGATGCTCATTGACATTGATATAAAAAATTTTTTCCTCATTTTTAAATTCTAAAAATTGCTCAATGCTAAGGGTAAAGTATTTATTATCATCTAAAAAACTAGCATTGGAATTTCCAATATCACAAAGCAACATAAATGCTAAATCCTTTCGTTTCTAGATAATTTTTTGCCTTAGAACAAAGAGAAGTTATACTAAAAAAATATTTATTATTTGTATTGATTTGTTGTGCTAACTTTTCTAAAAATAAGGCATCTTTGACTAAAAATTTTGTCTTTCCTATATATACAAAAAGAATATCATCTTGATTTTTAGCACAAAGATAGCTTTTTTTTCTTGTTAGTAGTTTTAAGTCGTAAGGCTCTAAATTTAATTTTACAGCTTTTATTGCTTGTTCTAAAATTTCCATCATAACAGGTCTAAAATTTTATCTCCATAATAAAATTTGCCATTTCCCATAAAGGATATTTTATCCGTAGCTTGTGAAAGTTTAAATATTTGTGTATGGTCTAAGTTTAAGTTGATTTTAATAAGATAACCCGTTTTTTCGAAAATATACAAAGAGTCATTATATATACTGCTTTTTATAAAAATGGCAAATTCAAATTTTTTCTCAGCAATTTTTCTCAAATTATAATCCGTTTTAATAATAGTGCCATCTTTTTCCAGTATAAAAATACCATCATCACTCAGTGCAACATCCTTTATATCCGCATCAAGATAAAGAGTTCTAGCAGGACTTACAACGATAATTTTTTTTGCTGTTGCTGCTATGAGCTTATCTGCAATCACATTTAAATAAATAACATTATTGAAAAAATTTTCAGCCGAAACAACCACATCTTTAATGATTTGAAGCGTGTTTCTTGAAAGGATTAGAATTTTACCATCTAGTGTTGGATAAACAATGATATTGTCTAAAAATATTGGATTAGTCGTGCGACTATCTTGTGCTGGTGCTGAGGTTAGAGTTTGGGAAAATTTAATCCCCAGTGAGCGATTGGCAAGAACTATGGTATTGTTAGCAAGCACAAGGGCTAAATCATCTCCATTTGAAGCTACTCCTACAACACTGGCATCAAATTGAAAGCTATAAATTTCATTATAAGAGCCATCAAATATCTTTAAATTTCCATCATTATCTGCTGTAAAGTATTCCCCATCTTGATAGGCTAAGAGCATATAGTTTTTAGGAAGTTTAAACTCAGCTAGGATAAGGTCATTTTTTAAAATTGCGGTATTATTGCTAAGCTTTGCAGAGACTAAATTCCAATCGACAATTTTGCTTTTGAGACTATCATTATAGCTTAAATCCCCATCGTTTTGTTTGGGTTCGAAGTATTGCCTTTTCGTGCCACAAGCACATAAAAATATTACACAAAATAATGTTAAAAGCGTTTTTTTCATTGTGAGATACCTTGATAATGTTTGAGATTTTTGGCTATTTGACTTAAGCTTGAATTGTCTTTTATTTGAGAGAGTAAAATATCGGCTTCTTCGATTTTATTTTGTTCTAAAAGCTTGTAAGCTTCTAGCAATTTATCATAGTTTTTTAAAAATATTGATTTATCCCCTAAAGATAAGGCGATAATATTTTTAAGCAAAGCGTTTGTTTGAGTATGGTTATAAATTTGCCCAAGTTCGTTTTCAAAGCTTGTATTGTTAAGCTCATTTGCATTTTCTCTGAGTAAAAATATGGCATAAAGATTGATATTTTTGTCTTTAAGTTTTTCTAAAAGATTTTTATCATTTGGATTTTGCAATAAACTAGCGTAGATTTCATTACTTTCTTTTATCTTGCTTTCTTTTATTTTTGAGCTTATAAAATTTCCAAAAAACCAAATAAGCAAAATCCCTACAACACCAAGTATATAAAATTTATACTTGCGTATAAATCTTTCGCCCTTAATGAAATTTTCTATAAATTGCTCTTCCGTGTTTAGCTCATTTTTGACAGCTTTTAAATTATCTTTTAGTCCCAAAATTTATCCTTAAGAAATATTTTTATTTTTGTAGAAAAATTACAATATTGTATCATATAAATTGCAAAATATCCTAAACAATTTAAAGCTTTTTATGATATAATTTTTAAAATTTTAACTTTTTTATCAAGGTTTAAGAAATGCAAATAGACGAGAAATTATTGAGTAAGCTTGAAAAATTAAGTGCTTTGCGAATAACAGAAAATAGAAATGAAACGCTTATGCAACTAAGCGAAATTGTTAATTTTGTTGAAAAATTAAATGAACTTGATTTAAGTGCTGAAGAAGTTACTATAAATACTATAAAAGGTGGAACTCCTTTAAGAGTTGATGAGATAAGAAATAGTGAAGTTGTCGATGAGATTTTAAACCACGCTCCGCAAAAACAAGAGCATTTTTTTGTTGTTCCTAAAATTATAGAATGATTAACTTAGTATTTAGTGCTTGTTTGTAAAATAATTCAAAAAAATCAGAAAGTTGTGTAAAAATGAGTTTTTATTGGTTTGATGCTTTTGTTTTGGGATTTACTTTACTTTTAGGTCTTAAAGGAATTCTTAATGGTCTTATAAAAGAAGTTTTTGGGCTTTTGGGTATCATAGGTGGTGTTTTTATGGCTTCAAAATATGCAACTGGAGCTGCTGAGTTCATACAAAATACTTTTTATAAGATAGAAAATCAAAGTTTGGCGGGTTTTGCTGGATTTTTGGCTATATTGATTATTTTTTGGATAGTTTGTCTATTGCTTGGTAATTTTCTTTCTAAATTGATTAAATTAAGTGGTTTGGGCTTTTTAGACCGCATAGGGGGCTTTATTTTTGGTGGGGCAAAGATTTTTTTAATTTTTGCCATTTTAGTTTTTTGTGTAGCAAGGATAGACTTTTTAAATGACAAATTGGATAATTTTGCTAAAGATAGCTATACTTTAAATTTGCTTAAAGAAACAGGTTCTTTCATTATGAATCAACCTTTGAGCGAAGAGAGTTTTAAGCAAGTTGGTGATAAGGTTCAAGAGCTTAGTAATGACTTAAACAATACACAATAAGGAAAAAAGACATGTTAATAGAAAATGTAGAATATGATGTTTTGCTTGAGAGATTTAAAAAAATATTAAGACAAGGCGGACTGAAATATACCAAACAAAGAGAGGTGCTTTTAAAAACTCTTTATCATAGCGATACGCACTATACGCCCGAAAGTTTATATATGGAGATTAAGCAGGTTGAGCCGAATTTAAATGTAGGTATAGCCACGGTTTATCGCACTTTAAATTTGCTTGAAGAAGCCGAAATGGTAACTTCTATTTCTTTTGGTTCAGCGGGTAAAAAATATGAACTGGCTAACAAACCCCATCATGACCATATGATATGTAAAAATTGTGGCAAAATTATAGAATTTGAAAATCCCATCATAGAAAGACAGCAAGCCCTAATCGCTAAGGAGCATGGTTTTAAGCTTACTGGGCATTTAATGCAGCTTTATGGAATTTGTAGCGATTGTAATCAACAAAAAACAAGGGTAAAAATATAAATGTTTGATAATATCTTAGAACGCCAAAGAATAGAAAAGGCTAAAGAATTAAAAAATTTAGGAATAAATCCTTATCCCCATTTTTTAGAAAAAGAGCTGTCTTTGAAGCTTTTTAAGGATAAATTTTCTTATATTTTAGAACAAGCCCAAAAAAGAGATGAAAGTGTTAGTGCTGTTGTTGCAGGGCGTTTGAAACTTTTGCGTGTAGCGGGAAAGTCCATTTTTGCAAATATCGAAGATGAAGATACGAATTTGCAAATTTATTTTAGCAAAGATAGTGTAGGTGAAGAGCTTTATACTATTTTGAAAAAGAATTTAGAAGTGGGCGATATTGTTTTGGTTAAAGGCTTTCCTTTTGTAACTAAAACGGGTGAGTTTAGTTTGCATGCAAGTGAAGTAAAACTTGCCACAAAGGCTATTGTGCCTTTACCTGAAAAATACCACGGCTTAACCGATATTGAGCAAAGGTATCGTAAGCGTTATGTGGATATGATTATGAATGCGGAGGTAAGAAAAGATTTTTTAACACGCTCTAAAATAGTCAGTCTCATCCGCCGTTTTTTTGAAGATAAGGGCTTTTTGGAGGTGGAAACTCCTATGATGCATCCTATTGCGGGGGGAGCAAATGCGAAGCCTTTTGTAACTTTTCATAATTCTTTAGGCGTGGAAAGATTTTTAAGAATTGCCCCAGAGCTTTATCTTAAAAGGCTTGTTGTAGGGGGATTTGAAGCGGTTTTTGAGCTTAATCGTTGTTTTAGAAACGAGGGTATGGATTTAACACATAATCCCGAATTTACCACCATTGAGTTTTATTGGGCTTATCATAATTATAAGGATTTAATGGATTTAACTGAAGAGCTTTTTGCCTTGCTTTTGGCTAAGCTAAATTTAGGTAAAACAATAGAATTTGATGGGCAAATGATAGATTTTTCTAAGCCTTTTGAAAGGATTAGCTATAAAGACGCACTTTGTAAATATGGCGGTTTGGATAAAGATTTAATTGAAGATAAAGAGAAAATTCTTGCTAAATTAAAAGAAGATGGCTTTGAAGCTAATGTGAAATTTGACCTTGGGCATTTACAGGCTGAACTTTTTGATAATTATGTGGAAAAAAAACTCATCAATCCTACCTTTGTAGTAGATTTTCCTATTTCCATTAGCCCTTTATCAAGGCGTAGTGATGAGAATTCGCAAATTGCCGAAAGATTTGAACTTTTTATTTGCGGTAGGGAAATAGCCAATGGTTTTAATGAGCTAAATGACCCACTAGACCAGTATGAGAGATTTTTAGCCCAGCTTGAAGCGAAAAACGCAGGCGATGAAGAAGCTTGCGAAATGGATGAAGATTTTGTCAATGCGTTAGGATATGGTATGCCGCCTACTGCAGGGCAGGGTATAGGTATAGATAGGCTTGTTATGCTTTTGACTGATAAAAAATCTATTCGTGATGTAATTTTATTTCCAGCTATGCGTCCATTAAAATCAGAACTAAAGGAGAAAGAATGAGTTTAGAGCTTTTTGATAAAGAAATTTTTGATTTAACCCATAAAGAGCTTGAACGCCAATGTGAAGGGCTTGAAATGATAGCAAGTGAAAATTTCACTTTGCCTGAAGTTATGGAAGTTATGGGAAGTATTTTAACCAATAAATATGCTGAAGGTTATCCGGGTAAAAGATATTATGGGGGTTGTGAATTTGTAGATGCGATTGAAAATTTAGCCATACAAAGATGTAAAAAGCTTTTTAAGTGTGAATTTGCCAATGTCCAGCCTAATTCAGGCTCACAAGCAAATCAGGGTGTTTATGCTGCTTTAATTAATCCGGGCGATAAAATTTTAGGTATGGATTTAAGTCATGGGGGGCATTTAACGCACGGAGCGAAGGTTAGCTCATCGGGCAAGGTGTATGAGAGCTGTTTTTATGGTGTAGAGCTTGATGGAAGAATTAATTATGAAAAGGTAAGAGAAATTGCAAAAAAAGAAAAGCCTAAGCTCATTGTATGCGGTGCGAGTGCTTATGCTAGGGCTATTGACTTTGCTAAATTTAGAGAAATTGCCGATGAAATAGGTGCTTATCTTTTTGCAGATATAGCACATATTGCAGGACTTGTGGTAGCAGGTGAGCATCCTAATCCTTTTCCACACGCTCATGTGGTAAGCTCAACGACTCATAAAACTTTGCGTGGTCCAAGGGGCGGTATTATTATGTGTAACGATGAAGAATTGGCTAAAAAGATAAATTCTGCCATTTTTCCCGGAATTCAAGGCGGACCTTTAATGCATGTGATTGCGGCTAAGGCAGTGGGCTTTAAATTTAACCTAAGCGAGGCATGGAAGCTTTATGCCAAACAAGTAAGAATAAACGCTCAAGTTTTAGCTAAGATTTTAATGGATAGGAAATTTAAGCTTGTAAGCGATGGAACGGATAATCATCTTGTTTTAATGAGCTTTTTAGACCGCGAATTTAGTGGAAAGGAAGCGGATTTGGCTCTTGGAAATGCAGGGATTACGGCTAATAAAAACACGGTTCCGGGAGAAAATAGAAGCCCTTTTGTAACAAGTGGATTGAGACTTGGGACCCCAGCACTTACAGCTAGAGGTTTTAAAGAAAAAGAAATGGAGCTTGTGTCTCATTATATTGCTGATATTTTAGATGATATTCATAATGAGACCTTACAAAAAAATATTAAAGAAGAGCTTAAAAAACTTGCTAGTGATTTTATCATTTATAAAAAGGCTATGTTTTGATTGCACCGATGGATATGTCGCTAATTAAAATCATTAGCGATCATTATTATATCAGGCGTGATAGGATAGTCAATAAAATTACGCATAGGGGGCGTTTATTTTTTGATAAATTCGAAAGGGTGGATGCACCTTTGAATTTAAGCGTAATGAGAGAACACGATGCTAAAAAAATCATTGTCGCTCACGATTTAATCACCAAAGATAATAAGGTTGAAAATATTGTTTTTGATTACAATGGCTTTAATGCTGAGAGGTTTTATCACAGAGCACAGCTTATTTTAAGGGAAGAGGGTTTTATAAATTTTACAGCTTATAAAACCAAAACTCCGGGACATTTACATCTTTACATCCATAAAGGACATACGGCGTTAAACGAAGGTTATTCTTTAGCGTCTAAACTTTCAATGATGTTTGCAAGTAAAATGCCTGTGGAGTGGAAGGTGTTTCCTAGTATGGATATACCTAGGGAATTTAATATTTTGGTATTGCCTTATGAGGTCTATCAAAAAGAACGCGGAAGTTCTTGGTCTAAGCATATGTAAGAAAGGATAAATATGGAAAAGAAAGAAAATGAATTTGATGATATTATTTTAGAAAAAAGTAATAAAAGCGAGAAGATAAAGAAAATTCTTTTGCGTGTTATTGCTTTGGTGATTTTGTTTTTAGCTATTATGATAGTGATGAAACTTATAAATGGTGGCGGTGATGAAAATACACAAAATCAAAGTGTATTACCAAGTGAGCCTATAGCAACTCAGGATGGTAATAATGATACTTCTTTTGAAAGTATGCCTATAACAGATAGCACTTCGGCTGAAGACCAGTTTGAAGCGTTAAGAAAACAATTTCAAGATGAGCAAAATGCTACTTCAAATACTATAGCTCCTAGTTCAAATAATAATGATAGTGCGAATTTCACTATGCCTGACCAAGAGGTCCCGGCAGAACCGACAACCCCAGAGAATGCAACCCAAACAAATGTTTCTAAACAAGAGCAAACTCAAACTGCAAAACCTAAAGATGAAGTTAAAAAACCAACGATTGTGAAAAAAGAGCCTGTAAAGCAAACTTCTCAAAAAGAGCAAAATGCAAATGATTTGTTTAAAAATGTCGATGCTAAGCCTGTGCATCCAAGTGGCTTGGCGTCTGGTATTTATGTGCAAATTTTTTCTGTGAGCAATTTAGACCAAAAATCAAAAGAATTAGCTTCTGTGAAGCAAAAGGGTTATGATTATAAGCTTTATAAAGCTACAGTTGGCGGTAAAGAAATTACTAAGGTTTTAATAGGACCTTTTGAAAAAGAAAAGGTCGCAGCTGAGCTTGCTAAGATTCGTAAGGATGTTGCAAAAGATGCCTTCTCTTTTACCTTAAAATGAAATTTTTAAGTGTCATAGGCGACCCCATTTCGCATTCAAAATCCCCTAGAATGCACAATAATGCCATTAAAGCCTTAGGGCTTGATGGTATATATACCCGTTATCATCTAAAAAATGCTAATTTGCTAAGAGAGAAAATATTTGAACTTGGCTTTAGTGGGGTGAATATTACTCTGCCTTTTAAAGAAAAAGCCTTAGAACTTGCCGATGTTAAGGACGATTTTGCTCAAAATATAGGCTCGGCAAATACCTTATGCGTTAAAGAAAATAAAATTTATGCTTATAATACCGATGCTTTAGGTTTTTTAGAAGCCATTAGAGAATTTAAAGGTATAGAAAAAGCCTTGATTTTAGGGGCAGGTGGCACAGCTCTTGCTCTTGCTTATGCTTTGAGAGAAAAGGGAATAAAAGTTTGCATAGCTAATCGTAGCCAAGAAAGATTGAAGGAATTTTCAGCTTATGAAGCTTATCTTTATGAGAATTTAAAGGATTTTGATTTTGATTTGGTAGTGAATGCTACTTCTGCTGGATTAAGAGATGAAAATTTGCCTTGTGATAAAGAACTTTTGGATAGAATTTTAGCTAGGAGTAAATTTGCTTTTGAGGTTATTTATGGCAAAGAAACACCCTTTTTAACATTGTGTAAAAACTATAATTTAAAAACTAAAGATGGACTTGATATGCTTTTATGGCAAGGGGTTTTTGCTTTTGAGTTTTTTTTTGATACTTATAATCAAAGAGAGCCTATAAAAAATGCTATGTGGCAAGCTTTAAGAGTAGAATGATGATAAGAAAAGTATTTGTTCTCTTGTGTTTTTGTGTAAGTTTAGTTTTAGCACAGAGTGGACGGGTTTATATTGTTCATGGTTATGGTAGCGATGCTAACTATGGGTGGCTTCCAAGCACAGCTAATACGCTAAAATCATTTGATTATCAAGTTATTTTACCTAGTCTTCCAAATTCTAATGCCCCAAAGCTAAAAGAATGGCTTGAATTTATGAAAGAGCATTTTGTGAAACTTGATAAAAACACCTATTTTATAACTCACTCTTTAGGTGGAATAGCTGTGCTTGATTTTTTGAATTCGCTTGATAAAGATGTAAGAATAGGAGGGATGATTATGGTCAGCCCCTTTGATGAACCTTTAAAAATTTTACCTGTTTTAGATGAATTTGTGCAAGTTAAACTTGATTATAAAAAACTTTCTACAATAATTAAGCATATAGTAGTCATTAGTGCGAAAAATGATAGTGTAGTTCCAACAACTATGAGCCAAAACTTGGCTAAAAAATTAAATGCTGAATTTATACAAACCCCGACAGGTGGTCATTTTATGGAGAGCGAAGGGTTTAGAAAATTGCCTTTAATCTTAAAAGTATTTAGCACAATCAATAAGGACTAGCCTAGCTCTGGAAAGGATCTTCCAAAGCTATCTTATTCGAAAATTTCCACTCCATTTTGACTTTTGCTCCCATCGTTTTGGTTTGTTTTTGAAGGCTTGGCGGTATTTTTTGTGTTGGTGTTTTCAGAAGTATCGGCTTCATTTGGCTGAGTGTGAGATAAATTTTCTTCAAAAATAACACTACCATCAAAGCTATTAAAACCACTTGCATTTGTATTATCGGGAATGGTTTTGCCTATATCTGTTGCTTTTGGGAGATTATTATAAAGCGTGTTTAAGGTATTTTTATAGAAAGCTAAAAAACTTTTATCTATTTCAAAGGCCGGACGCTCTAAACCCTTATTGAGTTGAGTTGGAACGTTAGAAATGGTGGTTTTAAACATATTAATTCCATCGTCATTTTTTATAGGATAATTAAGTGCAACCAAAGAATCAAGCTTAGTGCTACTTGAAAGATTCGTAGAATTTTGTGGATTATGGGCATCTATAAAATCTATTTTGCCTTGAAAATTTATACCTAAATTTGATTTTATGGAATCTCCGCTCATAAGATTGCTTGTTTTTTGTGTATTTTTCTCTTCTATATAAACGCTGATTAAACTTTTAAGAGTGTAATCTGGATTAGATTCAACGATTTTATATCCTTTAAGTTGTGCAATAGTTTTAATTTGTTCTTCTAGGTTTTGTTTTAAAAGTTCAATTTCTCTTTCTATGCGAATTTTAAGAACAGAATTTTCAAAATAATCAGAATAATTATTGTTTTGCTCTATGCTAACAGGCTCAATATCAATGCTTACCCCAGAATCTATAGGCTCAACTTTTGTAGGAACTTGTGGTTTAAAATTTGGCATAGAAACATTAACAAAATTGCTACTTGTTCCCCCACAAGCTGTTAAAATCAACATACTACTAGCAAGTATAATATATTTTTTCATTTTTTACCTTTATTTAATGTGTGTTTATTGCTAATTATAGCAGGTTAAAGTTTTTTTGTTATATTTTTACAAAAGAAAATTAGGAAAGATATATGGAATTTTGGCAACACATTTACTCAAATTTTGATGTTGTAGCTTTTAGCCTATGGGGTTTAAAAGTGCATTGGTATGGCATTATGTATGTTATAGCTTTGCTTTCAGCTCTATTTTTAGCAAAATTTTTCATAAAGAAATTTCAACTAAATATTAACAAAAAATATTTAGATAGTTATTTTATTTGGGTTGAGATAGGAGTTATTCTAGGTGCAAGGGTGGGGTATATTTTAATTTATGATTCAAATACTATGTATTATCTTAGTCATCCTTGGCAAATTTTTAACCCTTATGCAAATGGTGAATTTGTAGGTATTCGTGGAATGAGTTATCACGGAGCGATTGTAGGGTTTTTAATAGCGACTTTTTTATTTTGTAAAAAATATAAATCAAATCCTTGGGTTTTACTTGATTTAGTAGCCTTAAGCGTTCCCTTAGCTTATGTTTTTGGTCGTATAGGGAATTTTTTAAACCAAGAACTTTTTGGTCGCATTACCAATGTGCCTTGGGGAATTTATATCGATGGGGTTTTACGTCATCCGTCGCAACTTTACGAAGCCTTTTTGGAAGGTATTGTAGTGTTTATCGTAGTTTATTTGCTTAAATTTAAACAAAGTTTTCAAGGGGAATTAATTCTTGTTTATGCCGGTACTTATTCCTTAGCAAGATTTATATGTGAATTTTACCGTGAGCCTGATTTTGGTTTAGGCTTTGTTTTATGGGGTATGAGTATGGGTCAAATTCTAAGTTTGATGATGTTTGCAATGGCTTTGTTAGTTTATATTTGTATAAAATTTAAAAAAGTAAATATTTAATTTATATTAAAGACTTTTGTAATATAATGAATCGAATTTTTTAATTTCTTTCTACAAAGGAGCAAAGATGCGTGAGCTTATCGAAGGTTATTTGGGTAAGAGTATCGAGGGCAAAAAGAGTAAAATGCCAGCAAGACTTGATTTTATCCAAAGTGCTTCAGGGCTTTTTTTGGGGCTTTTTATGTGGGCACATATGTTTTTTGTATCCACTATCTTAATTAGCGAGGATTTTTTTAATTCTGTTGTTCATTTTTTAGAATTAAAATTCGTTTATGATAACCCTGTTATGAGTTATCTTACCTCTTTTTTAGCTGCCTGTGTTTTGGTAGTTTTTTTCGTTCATGCTTTGCTTGCAATGAGAAAATTCCCTATCAATTACCGCCAGTATCAAATTCTAAGAACGCATAGTAAAAAAATGAACCATAGCGATACTTCTTTATGGTGGGTTCAGGCTTTTACGGGTTTTGTAATGTTCTTCTTGGGTTCTGCTCATCTCATTTTCATTATCACTAATGCCGATAAAATTAGTGGCGATATGTCAGGAGATAGGGTTGTAAGTCATTTTATGTGGCTTTTTTATCTTGTTTTGCTTATTTGCGTGGAACTTCACGGAAGCATAGGGCTTTATAGACTTTGTGTAAAATGGGGTTGGTTTGAAGGTAAAAATGTCAAAGAAAGCCGTAAAAAACTTAAAAGAGCTAAATGGTTTATAAGCATTTTCTTCCTAGTTTTAGGTGTGTTAAGTCTTGCAGCCTTTATAAAAATAGGTTATGAAAATTACCAAAATCAAACTCAAGCTACTGCGATGATAAAAAACTACAATGGAGCAAATTATGAATATACAATATAGTGATGCTTTAGTCATAGGTGGAGGATTAGCAGGTCTTAGAGCGGCTATTGAAGTAGCAAAAAGCGGTCAAAGCGTAACGCTTTTAAGTATTTGTCCGGTTAAGCGTTCTCACTCTGCAGCAGTGCAAGGGGGTATGCAAGCAAGCTTGGCAAATGGTGCTAAGGGTGAAGGCGATAATGAAGATTTGCATTTTGCAGACACGGTAAAGGGAAGCGATTGGGGTTGTGATCAAGAAGTAGCAAGAATGTTTGCCCAAACAGCACCAAAAGCGGTTAGAGAGCTTGCAGCTTGGGGTGTGCCTTGGACTAGGGTAACTAAGGGTCCAAGAACCGTTGTTATCAATGCGCAAAAAACCGTTATTGAAGAAAAAGAAGAGGCTCACGGACTTATTAATGCTAGAGATTTTGGCGGGACTAAAAAATGGCGAACCTGTTATATAGCCGATGCTACTGGGCATTGTATGCTTTATGGCGTGGCAAATGAAGCGATTAAATATCAGGTCAAAATCATCGACAGAATGGAAGCTGTTCGCATTATCCACGATGGTAAAAAATGCTTAGGTGTCATTGCTAGGGATTTAACCAATGGACAATTAATCGCTTATATCGCAAGAGGAACAATGATAGCAACAGGGGGTTATGGCAGAATTTACAAGCAAACCACTAACGCTGTCATTTGTGAAGGAACGGGAGCAGCAATAGCTTTAGAAACAGGGCTTTGTAGATTATCCAATATGGAAGCAGTGCAGTTTCACCCAACTCCTATTGTGCCAAGTGGAATTTTACTCACTGAGGGTTGTCGTGGGGATGGTGGAATTTTGCGTGATGTGGATGGTTATCGTTTTATGCCTGATTATGAGCCTGAGAAAAAAGAGCTTGCAAGTCGTGATGTGGTTAGTCGCAGAATGATGGAGCATATTCGCAAGGGCAAGGGCGTAAAAAGTCCTTATGGGGATCATTTGTGGCTAGATATTTCTATTTTGGGTCGTGCGCATGTGGAGAAAAATTTGCGTGATGTGCAAGATATTTGTAAAACCTTTAATGGCATAGACCCTGCTGATGAAGGTCCAAAAGGCTGGGCTCCGGTCTTACCTATGCAGCATTATTCTATGGGTGGTATTCGCACAAAGCCAACGGGTGAAAGTCAGTGGCTTGAAGGGCTTTTTGCTTGTGGCGAAGCAGCTTGCTGGGATATGCACGGCTTTAATCGCTTAGGGGGAAATTCTTGTGCTGAGACCGTGGTTGCGGGTATGATAGTAGGGGATTATTTTGCTGATTATTGTAAAAATAATGGTGAAGTGATTGATACAAATGTGGTAAAAGATTTTTTAAGTAAAGAATATCAATATCTCAAATCTTTAGTGGATAAAGAAGGCAAACATAATGTTTTTGAAATTAAAAACAGAATGAAAGAGCTTATGTGGGAGAAGGTAGCGATTTTTAGAACAGGAGAAGGCTTAAAAGAAGCTGTAAGTGAGCTAGAACAACTCTACAAAGACTCTCAAAATGTCAAAGTGCATACTAAAGAGCTTGACTGTGCTAATCCTGAGCTTGAAGAAGCTTATAGAGTTCCAAGAATGCTAAAGATAGCTTTATGTGTCGCTTACGGAGCTTTGCTAAGGACTGAGAGTCGTGGGGCGCATTACCGTGAAGATTATCCAAAGAGAGATGATTTAAATTGGATGAAAAGAACGAATACTTTTTGGGTGGAAGGCGAGACTTTGCCACGCGTGGAGTATGAAGAGCTTGACATTATGAAAATGGAAATTCCACCAGCATTTCGTGGATATGGTGCTAAAGGAAATATCATAGAAAATCCACTCAGTGAAAAGCGTCAAGCTGAGGTGGATGCCATTCGCGAAAAAATGGAAAGCGAGGGTAAAGGTCGTTATGAAATTCAAAATGCTCTAATGCCTTATGAACTTCAAGCTAAATATAAAGCACCAAATCAAAGAATAGGAGTGGATTATGAGTAGAAAATTGACAATAAAGGCTTTCAAATACAATCCTTTAAGTAAAATTTCTAAACCGCATTTTGTAAGTTATGAGCTAGAAGAAACTCCTTTTATGACGGTTTTTGTGTGCTTGACTTTGATTCGCGAAAAAATGGATGCGGATTTAAGCTTTGATTTTGTGTGCCGTGCGGGAATTTGTGGTAGCTGTGCTATGATGATAAATGGGGTGCCAAAGCTTGCTTGTAAAACCTTAACTAAAGATTATGAAGATGGTATTATAGAGCTTATGCCTATGCCAGCCTTTAGGCATATTAAGGATTTAAGTGTGAATACAGGCGAGTGGTTTGAAGATATGTGTAAAAGAGTGGAGAGCTGGGTGCATAATGAAAAAGAAACGGATATTTCTAAGCTTGAAGAACGCATAGAGCCTGAAGTAGCAGATGAGACCTTTGAGCTTGACCGTTGTATAGAGTGCGGAATTTGCGTGGCTTCTTGTGCGACTAAGCTAATGAGACCTAATTTCATCGCAGCAACAGGACTTTTAAGAACGGCTAGATATTTGCAAGACCCACATGACCACAGAAGCGTGGAAGATTTTTATGAATTAGTGGGCGATGATGATGGGGTTTTTGGTTGTATGTCCTTACTTGCTTGCGAAGATAATTGTCCTAAAGAATTGCCTTTGCAAAGTAAAATCGCTTATATGAGAAGACAGCTTGTTGCTCAAAGAAACAAATAAATCCTTCCCCTTTTTAAGGGGAAGTTTGTGAAAGAATTATTTAGCAAACTTTGGCAAAATGAGCTTCAGTTTCTTAATTTTGATGCCAAATTTAAGGATAAAAAGAGGCTTGATGAGTCCGAGTGTGCTATTATTTTAAGTGTAAATAAAGATAATTATGAAAGATATTTTCTCTTAAAAGAATTTAATGAGCTTTGCGAAAAAAATGCTTTAAGAGTGGATATTTTCAGCATTCAAAATGCTCAAGTTTGTATTTTAAATCTTTTTAAGGCGGGTTTTGTTTCTAAGCAAGATTTACTCAAAGCCTTAAAGCTTTTAGAAAAAATTTCAAATAATGACTTTATCATAGAATTTATAGAAAAGCAAAAAATCCAAGAACTTGATAAAAAAGCCTTGTTTCAAAATGATTTTAGGGAATTAAATGCTATTAATTTAGAGCTTCAAAGCTTAAGCCTTGATGAAAATTTAAAGCTTAACTTGCAAAAAACCTTAGAAAAATTTCAAAATTTAGAATTTAATATAGCCATCACAGGGGTGATGAATGCAGGAAAATCAAGTCTTTTAAACGCTCTTTTAAAAGAAGATTTTTTAGGAGTTTCTAATATACCTGAAACGGCTAATTTGACACTTTTAAGCTATGGCGAGAGTGAAGAAGCAAGAATATATTTTTGGGATAAAAAAGAATGGCAAAATATACTTGAAAATTCACTTTTTAGCCCGGAATTAAAAGCATTTATCGATAAGCTTTGTAGTAGTGTCAATATAGAAAATTTTATCAAAGATGAGCCTTTGATACAAAGTGTGCCACTTTGTGAGCTTAAGAACTTTAGTTCGGCTCAAAATCAAATTTCAGCTCTCATTAAAAAAATAGAAATTAAGGGCAAGTTGGAGTTTTTAAAAAATAATATTTCCATAGTCGATACGCCCGGACTTGATGATATTGTCATCCAAAGAGAGCTTCTTACCAATGAGTATATCAAGGAAAGTGATTTTCTCATCCATCTTATGAACGCTTCTCAAAGTTTGACCCAAAAGGATGCGGATTTTTTGGTGCATTGTCTTTTAAATTCAAGGCTTGGTAAATTTTTAGTCGTTTTGACTAAGGCGGATTTGCTTAGTGAAAAAGACTTAGAAGAAGTGATTGCTTATACTAAAGAAAGCTTAAAGTCAAGACTTAGGGATTTGGATGAAAATTGGGTTGAAAAGATTGATTTTTTATGTGTAAGTGCTAAAAGGGCGAGTGATTTTTATAAGGGTTTGGCTACTAAACAAAGCTTGGAAAAAAGCGGTATGCAAGAATTTGAAAGCTATCTTTTTAATGAATTATACGCAGGAGAAAAAAGCAAAATCGCCTTAAAAGCTTATAAAAAAGAATTGCATTTAGAGCTTAAAAATATTTTAAGTCAATACGAGCTACAAAATCAAATCATAAAAGAAAACAAGCAAGGTTTAAGCGAAGAAAATCAAAATCTTTTACTTGAATTTAAAAAACAAGCTGAGCTTTTAAAAGAAGCTCAAAGTGAAATCGCAACTTCCATCGCAAAGCTTAAAAATATAGATAGTGGTATAGATAATCTCGTTTTGCTTTTGGCTAAAAAGCTTAAAGAGCGTTTGATAGATGAACTAAAATATTTGAAAAACAAGTCTAAAAAGCCAAATATCGCTCGTATTTTAAATATAGTAGATATTACAACCAAAGACGGGATTAATGATATTTTAAGAGAACTTCAATTTGAAAATATCAAAAGAATTGAAGAGCTTAAAACAAGTTTATCCTTAAAATATGATTTTTTAAAAGATGATTTTGACAATGGTTTTGAAGCCTTTAAAGATGGAATTTCAAAAAATATAGCCAGTATTTTTCAGGACGAAAAATTCGCTCTTTTAAGATTAAAAATTGAAAAATTAATTAACTTGAAATTAGCTTTATATGAGTTAGAAAGCAAATTAGAGCTTGTGATTTTTGATACTTTTAAAGAATTTAAGATGGGTGAAATTTTAAATTCTTTGGATATTAACGGGGCATTTTTTAATTTTTTAAATGAAAAATTAAAACACTATGAAAAGACTCAAAAGTCTAAATTACAAAAGCTTGAGAAAATTTTAGAAGCTTTAAAAGACAAAAATACGGATATTTTAAATTCTTTTGAAGAGAATTTAGAAAAAATTGAGAAATTAAAACAACTTCAAATAGGACTTTTAAATGCGGATTAATCTTTTAAATGATTTTATAAAAGCTTATGAAAGTGCTTATAATGTAATTTTTGATGATAGTTTTAAAGGGCATATCCAAAAGCTTTGCAAACAGCTTAATGAGCCCTTTATGCGTCCAAGCTCTGCTTTACAAAAAGAGCTAAAAGAGCTTGTGTTTTCTTTGGATAAAAATGTTAATATCGCCATCATAGGACAATTTTCAAGCGGTAAATCAAGCTTGTTGAATTTAATCTTAGAGCGTGATTGTTTGCCAACAGGCGTTGTGCCTGTAACCTTTAAACCCACTTTTTTGCGTTATGCTAAGGAGTATTTTTTAAGAGTGGAATTTGAAGATGGCAGTGATATTATCACAAATATAGAAGAATTAGCCCTTTACACCGACCAAAGAAAGAGCTTAAAAGAGGCAAAGAGTTTGCATATTTTCGCCCCTATTGCCCTGCTTGAAAAAATCACTCTTGTAGATACTCCGGGTCTAAATGCAAACGATAAGGACACGCTTACAACGCTTAGTGAGCTTGAAAATGTCCACGCAGCCATTTGGTTAAGCTTGATTGATAATGCGGGTAAAAAAAGCGAAGAAGATGCCATAAAGGCTAATTTGGAGCTTTTAGGAGAAAATAGCATTTGCGTTCTAAATCAAAAAGATAAATTAAACGAAGTTGAGCTAAATAATGTTTTAAACTATGCAAAAAGCGTGTTTTTAAAGTATTTTAAAGAGCTAATTGCCATTTCGTGCAAGGAAGCTAAAAATGAGCAAAGCTATGAAAAATCTAATTTTGAGGCTTTGCTTGATTTTTTGACCCATTTAGATAGCACAAGTTTAAAAGAAAAATTCACCCAAAGAAAACTTTTGACTTTATGTGCGATTTTAGAGAATGAAAACAAGCTTTTTGTAGAAATTTTTGATTGTTTGCTTGATAAATTTCAAAGCTATGAAAAGCATTTGCTTTTGGTTTATGAGACTTTTTTAAAAGAGCTTGAGCTTTTAAATCATCAAATTTTAGAACAGCTTAAAGGCATTAGCGAGAGAATTGCGAGTGAAATTTTTGCAAGTGTCAAGGAAAAAGATGCACATTTTTATAAAGAAAGCAAGGGTTTTTTTAAAAAAGATTTATATCTAAGATATGATTATAAAGCCCCTTATATTTCAAGCGATGATGCCTTTTTGGCTATGTTTTATAATAGCGATGTGATGACTAGGGAATTTAAAAAAACCAAAAATGAACTTTATAAATCTTTTGAAGAACTTAAGGCGAAATTTAGAGATTTTATCACTACGCTTGAAAGAGAAATTTTGCTTTTCAAAGCAGAATTTTCAAATATACAAAAAAATCATATTCTACAAAGCGATAAAAATTTTAGTGAGCTTAGGGCTTTTTGCAATGGGAGTGATGAGTATTTTTTAAAAGATTTTAAAGAACTTTTGTTTAAGAGTATTTTAGAGCTTGATTTGTTTTTTGAAAAGCTTAACCTTAAAGCCTTTGCAAATTACGAAAATGCTTGCAAATTAAGCCTTGCCTTTTTTAGCCGTAAAATCAATGAAAGTCGTGTTCTTTATGAGCTTGACAGCACCGAATTTGTGCTTTTTTATCCTAAAAAAAGTGAAATTTATGAAAGGGTTTTAAACGAGCTTAATGTCTATGAATTTGAAGCTTTGCTTGTAAATAAGCCTATTTTAACAAAAATCGCAAAAAATTTTTTAGAACATAATCAAATTTTAATCCAAGAAAAAAGTAAAATTTTAAATCTTAAAAAAGCAGAACTTCAAAAAAGAAAAGAGCAAATTTCAAATGTTAAAAAGAGTATAGAGGAAGGTTTATGAGAGTATTTTTAGCTTTATTTTTGTTTATACATTCTTTATTTGCCCTAAGTGATTTAGAAGAGGGTTTAAGGCTTTATGAAGCCAATAAATTTGACAAAGCCTATGAAATTTTTCAAAATCTTTGCGAAAAAGATATTTCTAAAGCTTGTTTTTCTTTGGCTTTTATGCACGAAAACGCTAAGGGCGTAAGCAAGGATTTGAATAAGGCGTATAAATTTTATGACAAGGCTTGTAAATTAGGCTTGGCAAATGCTTGTTCTAATATGGCTTTGTTTTTGCAAAGTCAAGGCTATGAAAACGAAGCTCTTTTAGCCTTTAGCAAGGCTTGCACCTTAGGCGAAGCTTTAAGTTGTAACAATATAGCCTTATTTTACGAGAAAGAAAAAGATGGACAAATGGCTCTTGCTTTTTACAAAAAGTCTTGCGATTTAAAAAACGCAAGAGCTTGTTATCAACTAGCCTTTTTATATGAGAAAGGAGAACTTGTAAAAGCAAGCACTCAATCAACCCTTGCTTTTTATTCAAAATCTTGCACCTTAGGCTTTGGGGAAGCTTGTTATTTGCTAGGGCGTTATAATCAATTGCAAAAGCAAGATTTAGCTAAAGCAAAAAGATATTTTGGTATGGCTTGTGATAAAAAACATAAAGAAGCTTGTGCGGCTTATAAGGAATTAAATTCCAAAGATATAGAGCTTTATTAGAGACTTAAAGCGGCAAGGGTTGAAGTTCTTTGCCACTTTGTATGAGCTTTAATTTGCATTAAGAAAGAAGCTTTAATCCTACGCTTGAAGCAAGTATGAGAAAGAGAAAGAAAAGCTTGGCGAAACTTTTATTTTCCTTAAAAAATAATATGCCCACTATGACACCGCCGCCTGCTCCTATGCCCGTCCATATAGCATAGGCTGTTGCCATTGAAATTTCACGCATAGCCAAAGACAAAAAGCCAAAGCTTAAAGCAAACTGCACTAAAATAACTAATAAAAAAATCTTTTTCCCCGTGCTAACGAGCTTTTTCATCGTAATGACACCAAAGATTTCCAAACAACCCGCTATGAGTAAAAAAATCCAACTCATCTTTTGCCTCCTGTAAATTCATCAAGCCCTAAATCTTGTGATAATTCATCTACTAAGGCATCATCATTTTCTTTGCTTACAAATTTAAGCCCCACTACCCCTATGAGCAAACAAAATATGAGTAGTATTTTGGCTAAGGAAAAAGCTACGCCAAAAAAGAGCATTTCATTTAATACTATCCCAGCTGTGCCTATGCCTACAAAAACAGCATAGCCTATGCTAACTTCTATTTTTTTCATCGCTACAATGGCACAGCTAAAGGATATAAGTATGCCAAGTGCGGTTAGGCTGTAGCCTAAGAAAGTTGTAGAATACTTAAGCCCACTCACCCAAAAGCATTCTATAAAGCCGCCAAAAAGCACCAAAGCCCAAGCAAGATTAGTCGAAAGTTCTTTTTTCATAGCTTACCTTTTTGTTAAAATTTTTAGAATGAAGTGTGAATACTAGCACAAAAGAAAAGATAAATCAAATTTCACAAGCCTTTAAAGAGTTTGAAAAAGTTGGGTTTGTAAAGCTAAAATTTAGAGCTTTGTGGATATTAGGAAGCAATGCTAAATTTTATTTCGTTGTTTTGTAAATTTTGCTCATAGCTTTTTGCTACGAAATTTTTAAAAGCTTTTTGAAAATTTTCAGTGCTATCTTTTGAATTTTCATTTGTTTTATCCGTGTTATCTTTTGAAAGGGTATTTTCTTTGTTTTCTTCTTCCTTGTCTTTTTTCTCTTTTTCTTCTTGAGCCTCTTCAGCCTTAATTTTCATCGCTTCAGCCCTTGCTTCAAATTCCATTTTTGTCGCATTTGCTGCAACTTTATAATCTTGCGGACTAGGGTCAGCAGGAGCCATAGCTGCAGCTTGTATTTGTCTAGCGTTGGCTATGGTTTCTTCAGGCGTATTGCCTTTTTGCATGCTGATAGGAACCTCGCCCGCTGTTGCATACATTTGATTATCAGGACCCCTAGTGTAAGTAAAGCTTGCAGCACCCGCTAACCCACCCCCTGCGGCTTGATGTGCGGCTTCGTGAGCCTTTACATTGCGGTCTATGCTTTGAAGTTCTCGCACCTGTTGTGCTTCTTTTTGGCTTAATTCTACGCCATTAACCATTTGGGTTTGTTCGCCGTTTTCTTCTTTGCCATCTTTTTTACTATCTTTGGAAGAATTAGCTTCGTCTTTTTGAGTAGGGTCAGTTTGCTTTGTTTCTTTAAAAGAAGAGTCGCTAGAATAGTAATTATAAGAATTATAGCTTGAACTTATTTGCATTTTCTCTCCTTTTTAAATTTAAAGCAAATTCTAACGCATTTTGACTTAAAAATTTGATAAATTTTGTAAAATAATCTTAAATTTTAAAGGAAGATGATGATTTACGAAAATGATTTAATTTATATAGAAAAAGAAGAGGCTCAGGTGCCTTGGGTAAAAATTTTTACCAAAGAAAATTATAAAGAATTAAGCGATTGTCCTTGCAATTTGCAAAAGGAGTTTTTTGATAAAATTTTGCTTTGTGAAAAGGCGATGATAGAATTTTATAAGCCTCAAAAGATTAATATAGCTTCCTTTGCAAACTATGTTCCAAGAGTGCATTTTCACATTATGGCACGCTTTAAAGAAGATGCTTTTTTCCCAGAATGTATGTGGGGAAAGCAGCAAAGAGCGGCAAGGGATTTGAATTTGCCTGATTTTAATGATTTTGTGAAATTTTTAAATGCTAAATTTTTGCATTAATCATTGATTATGATTTATCTAATAAAATTTTTCGTATTCAAAATTACTACAAAAAAGGAAATGAAATGAAAAAAGTTTTACTCAGTTCATTAGTTGCGGTGTCTTTGTTAAGCACAGGCTTATTTGCTAAAGAATTCACTTTGGATAAAGCTCATACAGATGTAGGCTTTAAGATTAAACATCTGCAAATTAGCAATGTTAAAGGAAATTTCAAGGATTATTCTGCTGTGATTGATTTTGACCCTGCGAGTGCTGAATTTAAAAAACTTGAAGCCACTATAAAAGTCGCATCGGTTAATACAGAAAATCAAACAAGAGACAACCACTTGCAACAAGATGATTTTTTTAAGGCAAAAAAACACCCTGATATGACTTTTGTAATGAAAAAATATGAAAAAATCGATAATGAAAAAGGTAAAATGAGCGGAACGCTTACTATGGCAGGGGTTTCTAAAGATATTGTTTTAGATACTGAAATTGGTGGTGTTGCAAAAGGCAAAGATGGTAAAGAAAAGCTAGGATTTTCTTTAAACGGAAAAATCAAGCGTTCTGATTTTAAATTTGCTCCGGATACTTCTACTATCACTTTAAGTGATGAAGTTAATTTAAATATCGAAGTGGAAGCTAACGAAAAATAAGCTTTAAGCCTTAGAGTTTTGCTCTTAGGCTTTGTAAATTTTGATTTAAATTCCCTTCTTTTTCTTTCCATAGTAGCTTAAATTCAGGTTTAAAAACTTCATTTTCTAATTTAAAATCTGTGTTTTTTAGAGTGGATTCTAAAAAGGCAAGATGATTTAAGGCTGTGTTTTTATCATCAAAAATTAAGATAAAGTCTTTTTCTACTATGAAAATTTTTGCCTTAAAGCGTTTTAGAATTTTAGCAATTTGCTTTAAAATGAGCTTAGAATAGCTTTCTTGGGTGTCTTTAAATTCGTTAAAATGAAGCAAAGCTATGGTATAAGAAGCCCTACCTTTAATAAAACGATGGAGATTTTTCTCATTTGGAAGTTTGGTTAGGGTGTCAAAAAATGTGATTTGATAAGCCCTATAAATCAAAAAGATACAAAAAATCAAACTTGCCAATTCAAAATATGCAAAGCCCCAAAAACTTTCAAATAAAAATTGTAAATTGGCTCCTAAAAAGGCTAAAAAAAGATAAAATTCCTTGCTTTTAAAAGCTTTGATGATTAAAACAGCACCCATAAAAATGAAAAATAAAAAGCCCAGCTCACTTAGGGGCTTAAAAAAACTGAAACTAAGAAAATGAAAACTTAAATTCGCAGAGTTAAAAGCTGTATTTTTGGATAAGAAAAAGCTTAAAAATGCGATAAAAATCAGCAAAATGACCGAGCTTAAATTTTTTTGCTCTACGATTAGCTTTCCCATTTGTTTTACGCTGAGTAAAAAGAAGATTAAAGGTAAAAATAAAAAAACAAATAAATGTGCTTGTAAGGTGCTTGTATAAAGATAAGGCATATGAAAAATGAATAGGCTAAGTGTGAGAAAAAAGATTCTTGTGTGTTTAAAATAAAACGCCAAAGCCAGAGCTAAAATTTCAAAAAATACACTAAAAACACTTAGGGTTTGTAATAAAAACATTGGAAAAACCTTTTAAGGATATAGAAGGGTAATTGTATAGAAAAAAGCTTAAAAATTGGTTTTATTTAAATTTGGCGATTTCATCTTGTATTTTTTGTTCTATGTGTAGTAGTTCTTCATAGTTTTGTTTATTTTTTTCTAGCAGTTCGTCGAATTTAAAACCAAGCATAACAATGCGATATAAATTAGGTTTATATTTTCTCCAATTATACAGCGTGCTTACATCGATGTCTAATTCATACGCCATATCTCGTTTGCTCTTTTTTGCCACTTTTTACCTTAAGAATTTTAGCTTTTTTGGGATTGTACATTAAAATTTCTTTATCAAAAACACTTGAAATATTCAACTTTTTATATAAAATATATTTAATATTTCAATATTAATTAAGTTATAGTATGGAATAATTCGAGATATTTTTTAATTTTCAAGGGGTAAAAGTGGATAGAGAAGATATTATGGCAAAAATAGGATGGGCTTTATATGACGGCCATAGGATAAATTTAGTAGAGAGAAAATTAAGAAAAATGTCAAATGAAGAACTTGATAATTTTTCTGAAAGAATTGATGAGCTTGATTTGAAAGAAGTGGTAAGAGCAAGATTATATACTTTAATATTTGGTGCTTTGGGGGTAGCTAGATTTATGACAGGGCATAAAATAGCAGGCTGGATAAGATTATCTCTACCAATTTTATTCGCTAGTGTTTTAATTGGAAGTTTTCTTATTCCTAAAAAAGATATTGATGAACACTTAATTGCAATGTTTGTCAAAGTTTCAATATTATTTTGTATCAAAGTTTCAATAATTATTTTATGGATTTGGGACTTTATTAGGATTGATGTTTTGGTGGATGATTATAATTTTTATCAAATTATGGATTTGATAAAGGATGTAGAGAATGGAGATGAAAATGAGTGAAAAACATACACCTTTTGAAGTAGAGCCTACTTTGCTTTATGAGAAAGATACTTATAAAATTGTTGCAGGAAAAGCATATACAAATAAAGATGAAAAATTTTGCATAGGCTTAAAATCAAATGGTTTTCCAACCAATTCTTATCTTGTATTTCCGCCACAACTTAGTTTAGATTTGTTAAGAAATCTTTTAGGTCAAGATGGAGCTAAAAATGATGAAATTATAAAATTTATCAAAATAATAACGGAGAAATAATGAAAAATATTTTATTAAGTTTGATGTTGGTTTTTTTATTTTGACAGTGAAATTTTAATTTCATTGTCTATTAAAAAATTTATACTCAATTAACTTCAAGCCTTTTTTTGTTACAATTACCTAAAAATTTTATGAAGTAAAAATTTAAGGACAATTATGGTTGAAGTGAAAAATCTTACTATGCGTTTTGCCAATCAGCTCTTATTTGAAAATGTGAATTTAAAGCTTGTTCGCGGTCAAAGATACGGGCTTATCGGTGCTAATGGTGCGGGAAAATCTACTTTTTTAAAAATCCTTTCAGGAGAGTTAGAGTCAAGCAGTGGTGAAATAGTATTTGATGAAGGCTTGAAAATCGCAGTTTTAGGGCAGGACCAGTTTGCTTTTGAAAATTACACCATTAAAGACGCTGTAATGTGTGCGAACAAGCGTTTGTATGCAGCTTTGAAAGAAAAAGAAAAGCTTTATATGAGTGAAGAATTTACAGATGAAATCAATGAGCGTTTAAGTGAGCTTGAGCTGATAACAGCCGAAGAGGACCCAAATTATGATTGCCAGATGCGTTGTGAGAAAATTCTAAGCTCTTTAAAAATCAAAGATTTTGATGCCCCAATGAGCACCTTGCAAAGTGCGGATAAATTTAAGGTTTTGTTAGCTCAAGTTTTGTTTTTGGGTGCGGATGTGCTTTTCTTAGATGAACCTACTAACAACCTTGACTTAGAAGCGATTTCTTGGCTTGAAAATGAGCTTTTAAGACACGAAGGCACTCTTGTAGTCATCAGCCACGATAGGCATTTTCTTAATAAAATTTGCACCCGAATTTTAGATGTGGATTTTAAGCAAATTCGCGATTTTGCAGGAAATTATGATGATTGGTATATGGCTTCAACGCTATTAGCTAAACAAGCTGAACTTAAACGCGATAAAACCTTAAAAGAAAGAGAAGAATTAGAAAATTTCATACGCCGTTTTAGTGCCAATGCTTCTAAGGCAAAACAAGCTACAAGCAGGGCTAAGGCACTTGAAAAATTAGAACCCCTAGAGATTAAAATTTCAAGCCGCAGAGACCCTAGTATAGTCTTTCGTCTTAAGCGAGAAATAGGCAATGAAGTTTTGGAATTTAAAGGTGTTAGTAAGGCTTATGATAAAGAATTATTTTCAAATTTAGAACTTAAGATAGAAAAAAATGACAAAATTGCTTTGATTGGGGCAAATGGCGTGGGCAAGTCAAGTTTGGCTAAGATTATAGCGGGTGCGATAAAAGCAGATAGCGGGTTTATACATATTGGAGCTACCATAGAGCTGGGGTATTTTCCTCAAGATACAAGCAATTTAATTTGTGAAAATTTAAAGCTTTATGAGTGGCTTATGAGTGAAAAATTTAAGGATTTAGACGAAATCCGCAAGTGTTTAGGCAGAATGCTTTTTAGCGGCACGGAACAGGAAAAAATGACAGCAAGTTTAAGTGGGGGCGAGAAACATCGTTTAATGCTTTCGCGTCTTATGTTAGAACGACCGAATTTTTTGCTTTTGGATGAGCCTGATAATCATTTAGACCTTGAAAGCATTATCGCTTTGGGCGAAGCTTTATATAATTTTAAGGGTGTAGTGCTTTGCATAAGCCACGACAGGGAGTTAGTTTCTGCTTTTGCTAATCGCATTTGGCATTTAGAAGGGGGTAAATTTACAGATTTTCGTGGAACTTATCAAGAATTTTTAGGAGAAAATAATGGCTAAATTTAGAATTCAATACAGCGCAGGTTTTGGACATTTTACGCAAAATCACAAGGGCTTTGGACCGACTATTTACATAGAAGAAGTGGTGGAATTTGACAATGGCAAGGACTATTTTGACTATATAGATTTTTATAAAACTTACTCAAAAAGCGATGATACTTATTTTCACATCTCTTTTTTAGAAGACAGACCTTTAAGCGATAAAGAAATCACAATACGCAATGAATATCGCAGAATGCGGGATATAAATTGCAAAAAAGCCAAAGAAGAATTTATTGCCAATAATGAGCTTGAAGTGGAGCATTTGCCTACACATCACGATTGAAAATATTGATTTTGCCTAAAAAGGAACGCTTTTTGCTTGTGTAGTTTTTGCATATTTTGAAAGGAGAAGACTATGCAAGTAAATTATAGAACGATTAGCTCGTATGAATACGATGCTATCAGCGGTCAGTATAAACAGGTGGATAAACAGCTTGAGGATTATTCTTCATCTGAAGATTCTGATTTTTTGAGCGTGTTAAACAAGATGGATGAAAACGCAAATGCAAGTGAAAATGCTTTAAATTCTAGCAGTAGTTTTCAAAATAATGCTCAAAATTCAAGCTCAAGTGCTTATGCTGGGATGTCAAGCGTTTATGCTTATCGTTTTAGGCAAAACGAAGGCGAATTATCTATGAAGGCTCAAAGTGCTACTATACACAATGACCTTAATGGGCAAGGAGTCAATGAGCAAAGTAAGAATAACACTTTGTTAAATGACTTGTTAAAGGCGATTTAAGTTAAAAGCTCCATTTTGGAGCTTTTGCTTGTAAGAATTTAGAATTTCTCTATTTCAAAAGGTGCAAAATTTTTACAAAAAATTTCAAATTCTTGCTCTTCTTTTTCATTTAACTCGATGTGTAACACTGCTTTGCAATTTTTAAAGTCTCTTTGAAAGACTAAAGAATGTGTTTTTAAAAAATACTCAAAACGATTTAAAATTTTAAAATCAATGGCAATGCTTATATTTTTTTTAAATTCAAATAAAATCAAAGTAGAATTACAAATCACTTCATTTGCTGCATCGCTATAAGCCCTTACTAAACCCCCTGTGCCAAGCTTTATACCGCCAAAATATCGTATTGTAATTAAGGCTGTATTGATAAGATTATAGCCTCTTAAGACATTTAAAGTCGGCATTCCCGAAGTGCCTTTAGGTTCGCCATCATCGCTTTTATCTTCTATGATTTGATTAAATTCATTCAAAGCACGGTAAGCATAAACAAAATGAACAGCTTTTGGGTGCTTGTCTTTTAGCTCTTTAAGGAGATTTTTGTATTCTTTAAAGGGGCAAAGAAAGGATAAAAAATTTGATTTTTTGACTTCAATTTGTGCTTGAAAAATCTTTTGGATTGTTTGCATTTTCGCCTTTTTTGTTTGAAATTATACTGGTAAAAACTAAAATCAATTTGATAAAATTTTATGCCACAAAGAGAATTAAAAAATTTCAAGGCAATTTTAAAAATTTAAAAGTCATTTTAAGCAAAGATAAAAAACTCAAATTTTGATTTTATTGCTCGTAAAAGCCTTGTGTGTTGTGTAATTTTGATTGATATTTTAAGTTTAATTTTGTAGAATTCTTTCTTATGGAAAAAATCAAAAATTATAAACTTATCATCATTTTGCTTGGTCTTGATTTACTCTCTTTGCTTTATGGAATTTCAACGCTAAGTATTAGTGCTGATGAGGCTGATATTTATTTTGAAAAGCAGGGCAATTGGCTCATATTTTCTCATAGTTTGCTTTATTATATTTCTCATTTTGGAACTTTTATTTTTGGGCAAAATGATTTTGGTTTAAGACTTCCTTTTTTATTTTTTCATTTTTTGAGCTGTTTGCTTTTGTATTTGTTGGCTTTAAAATATACCAAAACCAGACTTGATGCTTTTTTTTCTTTATTGCTCTTTGTTTTGTTGCCCGGAAGCGTTGCAAGTGCTTTGTTGGTTAATGCTGCATCTTTGGTGATTTTTTTAACCCTTGTCATACTTTGTGCTTATGAGTATGAAAAAAAATGGCTTTTTTATACGCTACTCATTGTGGCTTTGTTTGTTGATAAGTCTTTTAATATTTTGTTTTTAACCTTTTTCTTTTTTGGAATTTACAAAAGAAATGCTATTTTATTTACCTTATCTCTTGTTTTATTTGGAGCGAGTATTAGTTTTTATGGTTTTGATACGGGTGGACGCCCAAGGGGTTATTTTTTAGACACTTTAGGAATTTTTGCGGCTTGTTTTTCTCCTTTGGTTTTTGTGTATTTTTTTTATACTATTTATCGTTTAAGCTTTCAAAAAGATAAAAATTTATTATGGTTTTTAATGGGCGTAAGCTTTGTTTTTTGCTCTTTGCTTTCTTTAAGACAAAAACTTTTTTTAGATGATTTTTTACCTTTTTGTGTGATTTGCACTCCTTTGCTTATAAAAACATTAATGCAAAGTTATAGGGTAAGATTGCCAGTTTTTAGGTTGAGATATAAAATCTTCATAGAATGCGCTGTAATTTTTTTAATATTTTGCTATTTTTTAATTGTGGCAAATCAGTTATTGTATTATTTCATAAGCAAACCAGAGCGTCATTTTGCCAATAATTATCATTTTGCTAAAGAATTAGCATTAGAATTAAAAAAACACGATATTTTAGAGCTTGCAACAGCTCCAAATTTACAAAAAAGATTGCGATTTTATGGAATAAGAAATAGCAACAAATTTTATCTAAAAACTCTCAAGCAAGAGAGTGGGGATAATCCAAAAAATATTAGGATAAAATTTGGAAAATACGAGAAGGTTTATCAAATTTTATCTTATGAATAGAGCTTTTAGTCTTTTGGAATTTGTTTTAGTTATGTTGATTTTGGGCATGGTTTTTAGCTTGGGTAGTATTTATCTAAAGAAAGATAATTTACTAGAAGGTGCGATTCAAATTCTTAATGATATACAATACACGCAAGCTTTAGCGATGATGCAAGAAGATTTAAGAGCTGATGAATTGGCTGTTGCAAAAAGAGAATGGTTTAAAAGTAAATGGCAAATTTATTTTATCAAATCAGCCGCCACAGGCTATAATCAAACCTATACCATTTTTTTAGATAAAAATGGAGATGGAAATGCGAATTTAGGTAAAAGCGAAATAAATAAAGACAGAGAAATTGCTGTGGATATAACTCATCCTAATAAGCTAATGAACTCGGGTCAAAGTGGGGTTATTAGTAAAGATGATGAAAAAACAACTCAAAGATTTAATATCACAAAAAGATTTGGCATAGAAAAGGTTGAATTTAAAGGTTCTTGCTCTGGTTCGACTAGGCTGGTTTTTGATAAAATGGGTAGGGTGTATTCTCCATTAAAAAATGCCAATTATGCCTATGAAAAAACTTTAGCAAAGAATAATTCAGATTGCATTATACGCTTATCATCAAAAAAGCATACTCTTTGTATCGTTATAGATACACTTAGCGGTTATGCTTATATTCCAGAATTTAAAACACTTAATAGCCAAGTTATTACCCTAAAAAACAAAAACTATGAATGTTCTAGAATATAATCCCCCTATCTTCACTCTAAAACCCAACAAATATTTATATTATTTATTTTATTTATTTAATTCCCCTTTAAGCTTAAATAGTTATAATTTCATTTCCTTTTTTTGAAAAAGGACTTAAAATCTTTTAAA
>NZ_JBKORB010000004.1:0-213786 GCF_046764905.1 Campylobacter parajejuni | reverse complement strand
AAAATCTACTAAGCTAGTGAAACTTTATAATTTAAAAGATTTTAAGTCCTTTTTCAAAAAAAGGAAATGAAATTATAACTATTTAAGCTTAAAGGGGAATTAAATAAATAAAATAAATAATATAAATATTTGTTGGGTTTTGGGGATAAGTAAAGATGGGAAGGTAAAGTAAAAGAAATTAAGGTTTGGATAAAGAAAGAAAGGTGGGGGGAGGTAAAACATACTTGGAAGTTTAATGATAATAAAAAATTATAAGATTAAGCAATATACAGAAATATATGACTTAGGGAAGATGAATTCCCTAAGTTTAGAAATATTTAAAATTTCAATACTTCAAAAAATACTCTTGAATTTTTTTAGGATCACTTGTTTTTGTAAGTGCTAACATAAGCAAAACTCTTGCTTTTTGCGGATTTAAATCTTCAGCACTGATAAAACCTAGTTTCTTATCCGAATCACTCACAGCAACACGCCCTGCTACAACTCTTGAGCTTACAACAACATCAAGTCCTTGCTTCATAAGCTCTTTTAAAACATTTTTTTGGTCCTCATGTATGCTTCCTGCACCACTTCCAGCTATAACTAGACCCTTAGTGCCATTTTCAAACAAAGCTTTTGCCGCAACGCCGCTACCATCGTTTGAATAGGTATAGAGTATATCTACTTTTGGTAAGCTTGTGAGTTTGCTTACATCAAATGGGGCGTTTTTTGTGTGTGCCTTAGCTACATTATTGTAGAAAAAGACTTTTCCATCTACTATATAACCCAAATCCCCAAAATCGACAGAAGAAAAAGCATCTACATTTAAACTATGGGTTTTTACCACACCCCTAGCACTTAAAATTTTATCATTCATAGCTACCATAACACCTTTACCCCTAGCTTCTTTGCTAGCAGCTAATGCCACAGCATTATAAAGATTCTTTGGACCATCGGCACTTATGGCAGTTGATGGACGCATAGCACCAACTAAAACCACAGGCTTATCGCTTTTAAGGGTTAAATTTAAAAAATAAGCACTCTCTTCCATAGTATCAGTCCCATGGGTAATAACCACTCCATCTACCCCTTCAGCAAAAAGCTTATTGATTTCTTTAGCAAGCTTTAGCCAAATTTCATCACGCATATTTGAACTATCAATATTTGCTATTTGCTCTCCACTGATATTGGCCAAATCCTTAATTTCCGGAACCGCTTTGATTAAAACATCTACGCCAACAACCCCCGCTGTATAACCTGTTGTAGCAACAGCACTATCAATGGAACCTGCTATCGTTCCACCTGTTGCTAAAATAGCAATTTTAGGCTTAGCTTCTGCCATACCTGCTCCTATGGTTAAAAATGCTAATATACACAATAATAACTTTTTCACGACTCTCCCCTTATTTGTTGAAATTTAGTTTCATAACGAAACTTATATATTATATTAATAAATAATAAATAAAATTTTTATAAATTTATGAAAATTTTATAAAATTTCTTTAATAACAAATTGTGGAGTTACCAATCCTCTAAATTCATTCCTAGAAATACTTCCAAGCAAAGAAATATTTTGATTTAACTCAGGCTCTTTATCAAAATTAAAAAACAAAGCCTCTATGGTTTTATTTTCCTTAGTTAAAATAAGCTTTAAGTGTTTTTCATCCTTGCCTAAAAGCTTTTTATTTTTCACACAAAGACTTTCTAAAACAAAAAAAGGTCTTGGATTTTTATGCCCAAAAGGTTCAAAAGATTCTAAAATTTCAAGCATTTCAAAATCAATTTCACTAGGTTCTAAAATTCCTAAAATTTCATCTGTATCCAAAAATTCACTTTCAGAAATTTGCGAACATTCTTCTTTAATTTTACTTCTAAATTGTTCAAAATTTTCCAATTTTAAGCTAATTCCAGCAGCACCTTTATGACCGCCGTAATTACTCAGTATAGAATTTGCCTTAGAAATCAAAGCTAAAATATCAATCTTACCCACACTCCTTGCACTGCCCTTTAAACGCTGCTTATTTTGAGAAAATACAAAGGCAGGTTTGTTAAAATGTTTAGCTAAACGACTTGCCACTATGCCCAAAACCCCTTCATGCCAATTTAAACCCGACACCACTATACAGGCATCCTTTTCATCGATTTGATTTAAACTATCTTCAAAAAGCTGTTTTTCTTCATCTTTACGACTTTCATTAAAACTAACAATTTGCTCTAAATATTCTAAAGCTTTGTTGAAATCTTTAGTGTGTAAAAATTCATAAGAAATACTTGCATCATCCATTCTTCCAGCACTATTGATGAGCGGAGCAATTAAAAATCCTATATTATCAATAGCAAATTTATCTTTTTGATAATAATGCTTAATAGCCTTAAAAGCAGCTCTTTTGGATTTGTTAATATGCTCTATACCCCTTCTAACTAAGGCTCTGTTTAAATCCCTAAGCTCCATCATATCGGCTATAATGGCTATGGCTAAAAGCTCTAAGAATTTACTCATATCGTATTTAAGCTTACACACCTCTTTTAAAGCCGCTATCAAATACCAAGCCACCTGTGCTCCACAAATTTCAATTTCTGGAAAATCACAATCTTTTTGCTTAGGATTGATAATAGCAAAAGCTTCAGGCAAAAGCTCTTGAGGCGAATGGTGGTCTGTAATGATTAAATCAATTCCCCTTTGCTTACAAAGCTTCGCCGCCTCAAAAGCAGCTATACCATTATCCACAGTGATGATTAATTTCACATCAAGCTCATTAATAAGCTCAGCATTTAATCCATATCCATCTTTAAAACGATTTGGAATTCTTACTATATAATCAAAACCTATATCATCGAAAAATTCCGCCATTATCACACAAGAAATTATCCCATCCACATCATAATCACCCACTATGGCTATCTTCTCATCTTTTTCTATGGCTTGCTTGATGCGATGTGCCGCCTTATAAGCATCCTTTAAACAGCAAGGCAAAGGCAAATCACAAAGCTTGGTGTGTAAATCCTTTTCAAAACGGGAGGCTAGAATTTTTTTGATTTCATTTTTATCAATGATTTTCATAGCTTAAAGCTGCCTTGATAAAAGCACAAATTACGGGATTAACACGCTCAAGTCTTGAAGTGAATTCAGGATGAAACTGCACGGCTAAAAAGAAAGGGTGTAAATCAAGCTCAATCGCCTCAATCAAGCCTTCACTTTCTCCACTTACTATCAAGCCTTTTTCTTCTAATGCTTTTCTATATTTTGGATTGGCTTCATAGCGGTGGCGATGGCGTTCTTTGACATTTTTTGCTTCATTATAGACCTTAGCTAAAAGGGATTTTTCTTTAATATCGCATTTATAAGCTCCCAAACGCATAGTGCCGCCTAAAGGGGTTTTTGCGGTGCGAATTTGTTTTTTGCCATTACCATCCATAAATTCATCAATCAAATAAACCACAGGATTTTGACATTTCTCATTAAATTCGCTTGAATTGGCATCTTTAAGCTTTAAAACATTTCTAGCAAATTCTATTAAAGCCAGTTGCATACCCAAACAAATTCCTAAAAAAGGAATTTTATTTTCTCTAGCGTATTGAATAGCTTTTATTTTACCCTCAACGCCACGATATCCAAATCCCCCCGCGACTAAAATTCCACTCACATCTTTAAATACTTCAGAACTTTGCATATTTTCAAGTTTTTCACTATCTACCCATTTAAGCTCAACTCTAGTATCTAGAGCTGCTCCTGCGTGTATAAGGGCTTCAGTAAGGCTTTTATAACTTTCTTTTAAATCCACATACTTGCCCACAAAAGCGATTTTAACTTCATTGCTTGGTGCTATAACCCTTTTTACTAAAGAATCCCAATTTTCCATATTAGGTTTTAAATTTTTTAAATCCAAAATTTCAGCAATAGGACTTAAAATATCTTGCTTTAAAAAATTAAGTGGAATTTGATAAATACTTGCCGCATCAACACTTTCTATCACGCAACTTTTCTCCACTCCGCAAGAAATAGCGATTTTATCCTTTAAATCCCTATCCAAAGCCTTTTCACTACGACAAATAATCATATCAGGACTAATGCCTATGCGTCTTAACTCGCCTACGCTGTGTTGGGTTGGCTTGGTTTTTAACTCCCCTGCAGCCTTGATAAAAGGCACTAGAGTAAGATGGATATTCATAGCATTATTTTTACCCACTTCTAAACGCAAAGCACGAATGGCTTCTAAAAAAGGCAAACCCTCTATATCCCCAACGGTGCCACCTATTTCAACAATAAGTATATCTTTGCCTTCTCCTGCTTTTTTAATGCGTTCTTTAATTTCTCCTACTATATGGGGGATAACCTGAATGGTTTTACCAAGATATTCCCCACGCCTTTCTTTTTCAATCACACTTTGATAAACGCGTCCTGTGGTGAAATTATTATCTTGAGTTAAACTCTCATCTAAAAAACGCTCATAATGCCCTAAATCCAAATCCGTCTCCGCCCCATCATCGGTTACAAAAACTTCTCCATGTTCAAAAGGACTCATAGTGCCCGGATCTACATTGATATAAGGGTCAGCTTTTAAAATACTCACTTTAAGCCTTGAATTTTTCAAAAGTGTTGCGATAGAAGCAGCGGCTATTCCCTTACCTAAAGAACTTAAAACCCCGCCTGTTACAAAAATATATTTTGTTTGTTTCATTGATAATAAGCCTTATTTTTTTGTCTAATTATAACTTGATAAAACTTTTTATTTCATTAGAATTTTAAGTAAAAAATGCAAGAATTACGAAAATATTTTTTGATATATAAAGGAATAACTATGCAAATCACTTTACTTTTTCATACCCCGCTTTCTGTTTGTTCTCACGCTATTCGCACTTGTTGGCAAAGCTTTGATAAAGGCGATTGTGGTGGTGAAAAAGATAAAGAACTTATCGATAGAGTGGGAAATAAATTCAAACACGCATCCACTTTAGAACACTTAAATTACACTTTTTATATACAAGGAATTTCAAGAGCTTGCTTGCAAGAAGTGGCAAGGCACCGTCATACAAGTCCTAGTGTCAAAAGCACGCGTTATACTTTAAAAGAATTGCGTAATGAGAGCGAATTTAAAATAGGAGATTTTGAAAATGCGGGGCGTTATTTGGTGCTTTGTGGAAACGAAGAGATTGATAATGCCAGTATCAAAGCCCTAGAAAATTTGCGTCTTATCTTGCAAAAAAGCATTAGTTTAGACTTAGCTAAATACTGCTTACCTGAGAGTTATAAAACCGAGCTTACTCTAACAATTAATGCAAGGAGTTTGCAAAATTTTGTCTCACTTCGTAGCTCCAAATCAGCCCTTTGGGAGATTAGAGCTTTAGCTAATGCTTTATTTAAAGCCCTACCCCAAGAACATCAATTTGTCTTTGAACACTGCCTACACAAAGATATAGAATAAATCATACTAATTTTATCTTATTTAAAATATTTTTGTGTTAGTATTTATCAAATCAAGCTTTTATGTGGGTATATTTTCATATATTTCACATTTGATTATAGTTTCTTAAAAAGGACTTTTTATGGATAAACAATTTTTTCAAGATTTTTTAATGCTTTCGCAAGTTCATACCATAGTTATTCTTGCTATACTTTGTGTTGTTTTTTACGCATTAAAAAAGATGCGTGATGTTAAAATCAACTTTTCTCTTCGTATGTTATTTGCACTTGCGATAGGTTTAAGTTTGGGTTTTGCTTTGCAATATTTAGCTGATTTTCCAGATAGCAAAGAAGCAAGCAATATACTTTGGTATAGCGAAACCAAACATTGGTTTGCTTTTATAAGCTCCGTTTTTGTAGCTTTTATAAAAATGCTAGTTGTCCCCCTTGTAAGTATTTGTATTGTAAAAGTTATTATAGAAATTGATAAAAACATCAAAATTTCTTCTTTGCTTGGGGTAAGTCTTTTTTGGATACTCCTTAGCACAGCCATTGCGGCTATTATAGGTGTTATTTTGGGTGTGAGCTTTGATTTGGGAGCAAATTTCGCAGTGGGTGAGAGTGGCAAACAAATAAGAGAAATTCAAACTTTCTCAGGCATCATACTAGGACTAATTCCTAGCAATATTATCGCAGCTATTAATAAAGAAAATATTATAGCTATTGTCATTTTTTCTTTTTTTATAGGCATTAGTGCAAAGAAAATTTCTAAAAAAGAAGAATACGAACAAGCTTTTAAAAGCTTTCAAAATTTTATTTTAACCTTTTATAATATTATGATGAATATGACTGCCATAGTTATTAGATTTATGCCTTATGCTGTGGTTTGTATGATGGCAAATGTGCTTCTTAGCAATGGTTTTGAGGCGATTAAGACAGCGGGACTTTTCATCATGCTCATTTATGTGGCTATGTTTATAATGTTTGGAGTGCATTTTTTACTTCTTGCTTCACAAGGATTAAACCCTATAAAATACGCAAAAAAAGCTTTTCCCGTGTGGTTATTTGCATTTAGCTCAAGATCTTCTTTAGGCACTTTACCTATGACAACTTCCACTTTAGAAAATAAATTTGGAGTCAATTCAGCTGTGGCAAATTTTGTCGCTAGTATAGGCACCACTACTGGACTTAATGGTTGTGCGGGTTATTTTCCTGCTTTGGCTGCGGTTTTTGTAGCCTTTGCTACGCATACGCCTATTGATTTTACTTTTGCTTTAATGATAGTTTTAGTAGCCATAATCGGTTCTTTGGGTATAGCTGGAGTGCCGGGCAGTGCGACTATGGCGGCTTCTATAATGTTAGCTGGAATTGGATTTGGTAATAATTTTGTAATGCTAAGTCTTATTTTAGCCATAGACCCCATAATCGATATGGCAAGAACAGCCAGCAATGTCTCAGGTGCTATGACCTCAGCTCTTTGCACGGCAAAAAATTTAAAAGCCTTAGATAAGGAAGTTTATAATTCTTAAAAGAAGTTGCCAAAGGGCAGCTTCTTTTTTTACTGACACCCTTCACATTCTACACTTCTATCAGCCACATTGACCTTTTCGCTATCAGGACTTTCGCTTCTTAAATAATAAGTCGATTTTACACCTAACTCCCAAGCGAGTTGATAAATTTCATTTAAATATCCCCCACTTGCCTTATCCAGCGATAAAAAGATATTTAAACTTTGCCCTTGGTCTATCCACTTGCCACGCACAGCTGCAGCTTTTACAAGAATTTTTTGGTCAAGCTCATAGGCTGGGGTATAGTATTGCCAAGTTTCAAGGCTTAAATTGGGAACTACCACAGGTATCATACCGCTTAAATTCTGTTCAAACCATTTTCTCTTATACACAGGCTCTATGGTTTGAGTCGTGCCTACAAGTATGGATATGCTTGAAGTGGGTGCAATAGCCATTAAATAACCATTTCTCATACCATCTTTTTTAACCTTTTCTCTCAGTTTAGCCCAATCACATTCACTTTGGTCAAAAAGCCCATCTCTTAAAGTTAAAGCCTTAGCCTTAGCACTAGCCACATCAATAGGAAAAATCCCCTTACTCCAATTTGAACCTTCAAAATCTTCATAAGCTCCTTTTTCAAGAGCCAAATTCGAACTTGCACTAATAGCTTCATAGCTAATTTGCTCCATAAGCTCATCGATTTTACTCAAATGCTCATCACTTCCCCAGTGAATTCTAGCTTCAGCAAGCATTTGTGCCTCACCCATCACGCCAAGTCCTATGGAACGGGATTTTAAATTTGTATCCTTTACTTTTCTATGCGGATAAAAATTCAAATCAATCACATTATCAAGCATACGGATAGCCGTTGGCACCACCCTAGCAATATCTTCTTTGCTATGCACCTTGCTAAGATTAATACTAGCTAGATTACAAACGGCAGTTTTTCCATCATTTTTATATTTTTCTACTATATAAACCTTGTTGCCATTAATGCTATCTAGGGTTGAAATTTTCTTAGCTAATTTTTCATAGCCTCCATCCACCACAACCTTTTGTTCTTCATCAAAATGAAGCTCTTCGCCATTTTCAAAAACCACTTTGATTTGATAATAATTTGGCTCAGTATTTTGAAAAATTTCCGTGCATAAATTTGAGCTTCTAATAATGCCTGTGTGGGCGTTTGGATTAGCTTTATTGGCACTATCTTTAAAGCATAAAAAAGGCAGTCCTGTTTCAAAATAATTAAGCAAAATTTTCTTCCAAAGCTCCTTAGCTTCGACAATTTCTTTGACTATACTCTCATCTTTTTCATATTCTTCATAACGCTTCTCAAAAGCTTCGCCGTATAAATCGCATAAAAGAGGCGTATCGGCAGGGTCAAAAAGAGTCCATTTATCATTAGCCCTAACTCTTTTCATAAAAAGGTCATTCACCCATAAGGCTGGAAAAAGCTCGTGAGCCCTACGCCTTTCTTCGCCTGAATTTTTACGCAAATCTATAAAATCATTGATGTCCATATGCCAAGTCTCAATATAAACAGCAATGGCTCCCTTTCTTGTGCCTAGTTGATCAACAGCTACGGCTATATCATTAGTGATTTTAAGAAAGGGAATAATCCCTCCAGCAGCATTTTTATGTCCATCTATGCTTCCACCCATAGCACGCACCTTAGACCAGTCCCAGCCTATACCTCCACCAAATTTAGAAAGTAAAGCCATTTCTTTATAGCTATCAAAAATACCCTCGATATTATCAGGGGTTGAACCTATATAACAAGAGCTAAGTTGATGACGGGTTGTTCTTGCGTTTGAGAGTGTAGGAGTAGCAAGCATAAGCTCAAATTTAGAAATCAAATCATAAAATTTCTTCGCCCATTCTTGAGGGTTAAATTCATTTTGTGCTAAAAACATCGCAATAGCCATAAACATCTGCTGAGGAAGCTCCATAGGCATACCCTTGCTATCCTTAATCAAATATCTATCATAAAGGGTTTTAATCCCCAAATAAGTAAATTGCATATCCCGTTCAGGCTTGATATAAGCATTTAAATCATCTAAATCATATTTTTCTTTAAGCCCAAGTAAAATTCTTCCTTCTTTTTCGCCCTTCTCAAAATATTCACGCAAATGATTGTAACGATTCATACCATTGACTTTTTTATACAAATCAAACAAAAAAAGCCTAGCCGCAACAAAGGTCCAGTTAGGACAATCAATATCTATCTTATCCACTGCGGTTTTGATTAAAGTCTTTTGAATTTCTTCTGTTGAAATTCCATCACGAAACTGAATTTTCGCATCAAGTTCTAGTTCGCTTAAATTCACGCCCTCTAAATCCTTAACCGCATCAGAAGTGCATTTTTTGATTTTAGAAACATCTAATTCTTCTGTGCGACCATTTCTTTTAATAACTTTCATTGCCCTGCCTTTTATTTAAATACTCTTGCAAAAATCGCATCTACATTTTTCGTGTAGTAAGCATAGTCGAAGCATTTGCGTATGTCTTCTTCGCTTAATTTTTTCCTTAAGTCCTCATCTTCTAAGAGTGCAAGCAAAAATAAACTCTCATTTTTTTCATTGATAGCCGCTTTACCTTCTTGTAAATCCGCCCAAACTTTCATCGCATTTCTTTGGACTATTTTATAAGCTTCTTCGCGGCTAAGACCCTTAAAAGGAAGCTCTAAAAGCACTCTCCCTGAAAAGACTAAACCGCCTGTGAGATTGAGATTTTTCATCATATTTTGTGGATAAACCAAAAGCTTATCCACTAAATTTGTAAGCCTTACTAGCATAAAATCAGCCGTGATAAAAGCATCAGGCAATATAAATCTTTCAACGCTTGAATGGCTAATATCTCTTTCGTGCCAAAGAGCGACATTTTCAAGGGCTGGAGTTACAAAGGAGCGTAGCACCCTGCAAAGCCCTGTGATATTTTCGCTTAGCACTGGATTTCTTTTGTGAGGCATAGCTGAACTTCCCTTTTGCCCAACGCTAAAATACTCCTCAGCTTCATAAACTTCTGTTCTTTGAAAATGCCTTATAGCCACAGCTATTTGCTCACAACTTGAAGCTAAAATCGCAATAGCAGAAATCACCTGAGCGTAGCGGTCTCTTTGAATGACTTGATTAGAAACCCTAGCGGGTTTTAGACCCAAATCCTTACAAATTTCTTCTTCAAATTCCAAAGGAGCGTGGGCGAAATTCCCCATAGCACCGCTTATTTTTCCATAACTTATCACTTCTTTTGCGTGGATTAAAAGCTCTTTAGCGTTTAAAATGGCATCATACCAAATAGCCATCACTAAACCAAAAGTGATAGGTTCGCCGTGAATGCCGTGGCTTCTGCCTACCATCAGGGTATTTTTATGCTCCAAAGCACGCCTTTTAATCGCTTCTAAAAGCAAAGACACATCTTCTAAAATAAGCTCTAAACTCTCTTTCATCTGCAAAGCCACAGCCGTATCGATACAATCTGAACTTGTCATTGCATAATGCACAAAGCGACTTTCTTCTCCTAAGCTCTCACTCACGCTAGTAAGAAAGGCTATGACATCGTGTTTTGTAGTTTTTTCTATGGCGTCTATTCTGGCTATATCAAATTTTGCGTTTTTAAGAATTTTTTCGCAGTCTGTGTCATTGATAAGACCTAGTTTATTCCAAGCTTTTATGGCGGCTAATTCTACTTTTAACCACGCATCGTATTTTGCCTTTAAATCCCATTTTTTAGCCATAATTTCACGGCTATATCTTTGAACCATTTCCCAAACCTTTTTTGGTTATAATTTTTAAAAAAGAAATGCGATTTTAGCTAAAAAAAATTTAGAGAAAGGTTAAGAGAAAGGTTAAAGTGGCTTATACGAAAATAAAACTAGCAAACAATGGAAAAAAGGCTTTTCAAATCCTTATGGAAAATTTAAAAATCACTATGAATGAAGCCCAAAAGCTCATTGATAAAAAAAGACTTTTTTGCGATGGAATTTTGGTAGAAAAAAAGAATGAGCTTTTAAAAGGAGTGGTTGAGCTTGTCGTTTATGAAAACCATCCTAAAGGAGTGGAAATTGTCTTTGAAAACGAAGATTTTGCCGTGCTTGAAAAGCCAAGTGGGGTGCTAAGTCATCCTAATGGTAGGCATTGTGAGTATAGCCTGTGTGATGAAATTTGGTCTTTGTGGGGAAAAGAAGCTTGCGTTGCTCATAGACTGGATAAAGAAACGAGCGGTCTTATATTGGTCGCTAAGAATAAAATATCACAAATTAGTCTTAAGACAATGTTTGAAAAAAAAGAAATACAAAAAGAATACCTAGCCCTTGCAAGGGGACAAATCAAAGAAAATTTCATAGTGGATAAAGCCCTAGCTTTAGCCAAAAATTATGATAATATAAAAACGAGAATGCAAATTCACAAGCAGGGCAAAAAAGCCTTGAGTGAATTTGAAGTTTTAAGCTATTTTCCTGAGTTTAATGCTACGCTTTTGCTTTGCAAACCCTTAACAGGTAGGCAACATCAAATAAGAGTGCATTTATATCATAAAAATCACACCCTTTTAGGCGAACCCCTTTACGGGCTTAATAAAGAACAAGTCGAAGATATTTTAGATGGAAAATTAAGCACAAAAAAGCGGCTTAGACTCACGGGTGCGAAGCGTTTGTGCTTGCATTCTTATCGCTTAAAATTTAAATATAAAGAACAAAATTTTGACCTGAAATCAAAAATCAATGTAAAAGAAATTTTTAACTATTTTATGAGATAAAATTGATAGCTTAAAAAATTTATATCTTTATCAAAATTTTAAAATAAAATAAATTTTTGATTAAAATTTTAGTATAATTAAACAAAAAACGAGGTTTATCAATGAAATTTGTTAATTTTTTACTGGGCCAAAAGCCTAGTTTAGGAGTGCTAAATTCTAGTCAAAAAGTTGTAAGTTTTGCCGAACTTGGTATTGAAACTAATGATATGAATGAATTTATCATCTATTTTAATCAATTCAAACACAAGCTTGTTGATTTAGACTCTAAAACAGCTTATGAACTTCCAAAAGAAAACTATCTAGCTCCCATTATCGAACCGCGACAAGATATCATATGTCTTGGGATAAATTTTTTAGACCACGCTAAAGAATCCGCCCAATTTAAAGGCGAAAAATTTGAAGAAAGGGCTTATCCTGTATATTTTGGAAAACGCTGCAACCAAGCTACATCTCCCTTCGGCGATGTGCCTTTGCACGCAGATGTAACCTCCCAGCTTGATTATGAATGTGAGCTTGCATTTGTTTTAAGCAAAGACGCTTATAAAATTAAAGCTGAAGACGCCAAGGATTATATTTTTGGCTATACCATTATCAACGAAATTTCAGCCCGCGAACTTCAAAAACGGCACAAACAATTTTATCGAGCAAAAAGCCTAGAAGGTAGCACCATTATGGGACCTTATATTACAAGCGTAGATGAAATTTCTTATCCACCCAAACTAAAGCTTCAAAGCTATGTCAATGATGAACTACGCCAAAACTCTAATACCGAATTATTTATTTTTGATATTGCTTATGTTCTAGAAGAGTTGAGTGCAGGTATGCTTTTAAAAGCGGGAAGTATTATATCTATGGGAACTCCTAGCGGGGTGGGTATGGGGCTAAATCCACCCACTTTTCTTAAGTCAGGAGATAAGGTTCGTTGTGTCATAGAAAATTTAGGAGAGCTTTGCAATACAATAAAATAAAAGCAAAAATATTAAATAAGCAAAGAATAATTAAATAAAAATTATATTATAATATTTTTTTAAAAATTAATTTTAGGAATTCGTCGTGAGAATAATAATAGCTATTTTATGTTGTGTCAATATCATTTTTGCAATTGATATGATAACCCCTATCCCAAATCATATCGAATACGATAAAGCAAAAATGAATTTAGGGAAAAGTATTTATATGGATACAAGCCTTTCTAAAGATGGAAAGGTGTCTTGTAATTCTTGCCATAGAATTGATAAATATGGTGTCGATGGACTTGAGTTTTCCATAGGGGTCGATAATCAACTTGACAAACCCTTCAACACCCCTACAAGTTTTAATTCTGTTTTTAATTTTGTCCAGTTTTGGAATGGTAGAGCCAAAGACCTTAAAGAACAAGCAAATTTCCCATTTTTTAACCCGAAAGAAATGGGCTTAACCCCTGAACTTCTTTTACAAAAAATCAACGCTAATAAAAGCTATGTCGAGCAATTTAAAAAAATCTATGGAAAAATTGACCTAGACAGCATAGCTGATGCTGTGGCGGAATTTGAAAAAACCCTCATCACTCCAAATTCACCTTTTGACCGCTATCTTTTAGGAGATGAAAATGCTATTTCACAACAAGCTAAAAAGGGCTATGAAGCCTTTAAATCTAATGGTTGCATCTCTTGCCATCAAGGGCAAAATATTGGCGGAAATATGTTTCAAAAAATCGGTATTTTTGAAACATACCCTAATCAAGAAAATCTTGGAAGATATGAAATCACAAAAAAAGAAGCAGATAAGATGGTCTTTAAAGTCCCTAGTCTAAGAAATGTAGCCAAAACAGCTCCTTATTTTCACGATGGTTCTATTCCAACTTTAGACGCTTGCGTTCAGTTTATGGCTTATTATCAATTGGGTAAATTCTTAAACCAAGAAACCGTTGATAATATCGTAGCCTTTTTAGAAAGCTTAACGGGAGAGTATTATGGCAAATAAGAAAAGTCCATTTTTAATCAAATTCATTGTTTTATCTATTTTGGTTTTGATTTTTATCCTTGTCTTGCTAGGCATTATTTTTAACAATTATTCTTCTTACAAAAACAATAAAGAGCTTTTAAATATCGTTCAAGAGCTTGAAAAACAAGATGAAAAAATTAACAATGTATTTCAAAATAGCTTTAGCTTTACTAACTACGACCAAAGCAATCAAGCTGTGATAAAAATGCGAGAAGATTTAGAAAAGCTTAAATCATTTGGAATCGATACAAATGAAGTTGAAAGAATTTTTAACGAAAAGCTCACCCAGCTTGAATTCTTTAAATCCGCTAACTCCATTGCCGTTAATTCTAAGCTTTACTTGTTTGAACTTGCAAAAAATTATTTTGAAGAATTGGAACAAAATCAAAATTTAGACAAAAACAATTATAGAACAATCAGCACTATGCTAGGCGTTCTTTCCAATGAAAACATCTTGCAAAAAACAACACTAAACCAACTTAACGCTCTTATAAGAGAGATTAAAAATGATACAAAAAGTGAAGACTTACAACTCTTTTTAAAACACTATAAGATGATAGTAAAGCAAATTAGCATTATGCAGGATAATTCTATTTTATATGAAAATAACACCTTAATGAAAGAATTTGAAAAACTTAATATCTCAACCCAAGAAGTCATAGAAAAAACCAATTTGTTTAAATTCTACGTCGCCTTGTGTGTTTTTAGTTTTACTTTTTTGCTTTTTATCTTTTTCATTTATCTAACTCTCAAAAAAGTCATTATACCTATCCACACCCTAGAAAGACTGAGTGCTAATTTAGCCGGAGAAGAAGCCAATCTTCATTCTCGTTTAAACATTGACCCAAAAACCGAGCTAGGGCAAAGTGCTAAATACATCAATGCTTTTATCGCAACCGTTCAAAATTCCATCATAGAAGCTGTGGAAAATGCTCAATCAAGCCACGAAAATTCTCAACAGCTTAAAAATAATTCCACCCTGCTTGAAAATAGCTCCAACTCACAGCACGAACAAATTCAAGAAGTAAGAGAAATCACTCAAGTTTTAGATGACCATATCAATCTTGCAGGAAATTTAGCCCAAGAAAGTATAGTCAATATGCAAGATATGCATATCCTAATGGATAAGGTAGAGCTTACTTTAACGCAACTTGTAGAACTCATCAACGAAAACAATGAAAAAGAACAAAACATTGTTTCAAATATGGATAATCTCACTCAAAGTGCTGATAATATCACAGAGATTACAAATTCCATCAAAGATATAGCTGACCAAACCAATCTTCTTGCTTTAAATGCCGCCATTGAAGCTGCACGTGCAGGCGAACACGGAAGAGGCTTTGCTGTTGTGGCAGATGAAGTTAGACAGCTTGCCGATAAAACAAGTAAATCTCTTCTTAATATCAACGCAACCGTAAATACCATAGTCCAACAAATCAATGATAATAAGTCCCTAATGGATATTATCCAAGAATCTATGAAAGAAACATCACTTAAAACCAATGACTTGCAACAAGAACTTGTCAATTCTATACATAAGCTTGAAAGCTCCATAAAATCAACACAAACTATGAGAGATAAAAGTATGGATGTGAAAGACAAAATGGTCATTTTAGGAAGCAATATCGATAAAGTAAATGAACTTGCAAATTCTGTTAAAATTCTTTCTTGTGAAATTAACAATATCTCTGAAAATGTCCTTAATGGGGCTTCAAAACTCTCCAAAAAACTCAGTAGCTTTCAATAATCTCCGCATTAAAAATTAATGCGGTTTTTGTTAAAAATTTATTTTTGTTTTATATTTTTAGAGTAAAATTAGCGGTTTTTATTTCAAAGGAGATACTATGGAGTTTCTTGAACTTTTATTAGTTTTAATCGCCTTGATATTAATTATCAAAAAACCAGAAAAAGAAAATTTAGCTTTTGGTTTGGTAATGATAGCTTGGCTTTTAATGGTTTTTTTCTACGTTGGCCACAAAACAGGCGCACTTTTAACGATAATGAATCTGTAAGGATGGGCTAAATGAACGAAATCAATAAAACAAGAAATTTTTACGCACTTATGTGCTGGGCGGGTTTTTTAATCATACTTTTGCCTGTGGGTATTGCAAATTTTGTATTTGGTTATATGTTGGGCGATAGTCCTTGCACGCTTTGCTGGGGTCAAAGAGAAGCGATGATTTTCATAGGTGTGATGGCACTTTTTATTGTTAGATATGGTATGAAAGGAAAATACCTTGCCGCTCTTTTAATTATGACTGCAGTAGGTCTTTATCAGTCTTTTGCCCACTATGGCAACCACGCTCATAGAGATTTAGACCAAGGCTTTGGCTTAGCGGTTTTTGGTATCCATACTTATTTTTGGGCTGAAGTAGTATTTTGGGCTGTTGTATTGCTTTTGGGCGTGATTTTTGCTTTTGCTCCTAAATTTAATGCTTTTGAAAGCGAACTTAATGGAGAAAAATTTAGAAAATTTACCAAATTTAGTTTCGCAGCAGTTGCAATCAGCACCATTATCGTAGCGTCAAATGTTTTCCAAGCTTTTGTTAGCACAGGCGTTCCTCCTTATGTTGGACAAGGCGACCCTGTAAGATTTAGCCTAAATCCAAAATATATCATTTGGAGTACAGATGGCTGGAAGGGTTTATGGCAAAATATCTCCTTCCTAGGCAAACGCGATGTTAAAGCTCCTGATTATGCTTTTGCACCTGCAAGCGATAAGCTCAATGTGAAATTTGATAATGACACAAATAATGCTCCATTTGCAAAAATTGACGATGAGCTTAAAATAACAGATGAAAAAACCATAGCCTTTGATAAACCTATCAACACTCTTGATTATATCAATGGTGAGTTTGTGGCGAGTTCTAAATGGGATGTGGCTTTCTTGGATAATGATTTTAGCGTTAAGGAAGGTTTTGAGCTTGACCCTTATTTTTCAGCTACTATCGACCCTATCATAGGCATTATCCCTTATATGAATGACAAATTTATACTTATGGGTTCAAACAAATCTTTCTTAAGATTTGCAAAAAATCCTAATGCAAGTGAAGAAGACATCGCCAAGCAATACGCTGATTTTGTAAAAGGCAATGACAAATTCAAAGGACAAGGCGAAGGTTTGGGTCGCGGAAGACTTGACACGGTAAGAGCTAAATTTAACCATGTAGCAAGTATGACAAATGACGAGAAGTATTTTTATCTAGCCACTACACCAAACAATAAAGACGCAAAAAGCTTTGTCATCTCTAAATTTTCTCTTAAAGACAGAGTGCTTTCAGGCGAATTCACTCCAAAAGCAGAACTTAAAGAAGGCAAAAGCTTAGGAGACTTGTATGTTACTTCTATGACTTTTAAAGATGGAAAAATTTATGCACTTAGCAAAAATCACAATGTGATTGCGTTAATTGACCCTATCAAAGAAGAAGTTGTAAAAACTATCGCTTTCCCAAGCTCTATCACAAATGCTAGAAGTATATTCTTTAAAGATGGAAAAATCAACATTCTTTCTTATCAAGATGGAGCAAACAAGCTTTATACTTTAAATTAAGCTTTAAGTCCTAGTGTAGCTAGGACTTATATTTAATCTTATCTTTAAAACCTACTTGTTTAAAGCCCCTTAGCCTTAGCAAACAGCTATCACACTCCCCACACGCCTCATCTTCACTCTCATAGCAAGACCAAGTAAGTTCTAAAGGCACATTTTCTTTTAAAGCTAGTTCTACAATTTGAGCTTTGTTTAAGTGGATTAATGGGGTTTTTAAACACACTTTAAATTGCTTATTTGTGCCTTCATTGATAAATTCTTGTGCCTTTTGTATAAACTCATAGCCACAATCAGGATAACCGCTACCATCTTCTCCTACCACTCCTATAAAAATACTCTCACAATTTTCCTTTTCGGCTAAAGCACCTGCTATACTTAAGAAAATTCCATTGCGAAAAGGCACATAGGTAATAGGCAAAGTATCGCTAGGCTCATTTTCAAGCTCATTTTTAGGTATGGCTAAATTTTCATCTGTCAAAGCATTGCCCCCTATATCTTTGATAAAACTCACATTTAAAATATAAGATTTTTTCACATTCAAAGCCTTACAAATTTGCTTAAAACACTCCCTTTCTTTAACTTGAGTGCGTTGCTCATAGTCAAAATGCAAAGCAATGATTTCATAGCCTTCTTTTTTAGCCAAATAAGCACACAGCGTGCTATCCATACCCCCACTTATAATACAAAGGGCTTTTTTACTCATTTTTATCCTTAAATTTGATATAATCACTAATTTTAACAAATTTTTCAAAGGGTAAATTAAATGATAAACATAAAACTCATAGAACATATCTTTAAAGCCGCTTCGATTAGCCGCTGGAACGATTATCCAAGAATGGCAAATTTAGTCGAACTTGACAAACAAGCTCACAAATTCATCATCGCCTATTTTATCGCTAAAATGGAAGAGAATATCGATATGAAAGCCCTTATAGAAGGGGGGATTTTTGAATTTTTAAGTCGCGTTGTGGTTACGGATATACGCCCTGATGTGTATCACGAAATCGTAAGACAAAAAAAGGGCGAAGTGAATGCTTGGGTTTTAAGCAAAATCGAGCCTATGATAGAAGATATAGAAGAGGGGGAATTTTTAAAGCGTTTTGAAGCGTATTTAAACAGCAATACTTACGCTAAAGAAAGGCTTATCTTAAAAGCGGCTTCGTATTTTGCTACAAGATGGGAATTTAAAATCATTTATCAAACCTCATCTTTTTTAAGCGACATAGAAGAGATTAAAAACAAGGTAGAAGAAGAATTAGAAGATTATTACGAACTTATAGGAGCCAGAAAAATAGCTTTAAATCAAAAAATCGCTAAAATCATCGATTTAAGCGGTCGCTTGCGTTTTCAAAAAAGATGGGCGCAAACTCCACGCATACCTGAAACGGCGGTTTTAGGACATATGCTTGTGGTGGCGATTTTAAGCTATTTTTATTCGCTTAAAATAAAAGCTTGTGATAAAAGGCTTGAGAATAATTTTTATTGTGCGCTTTTTCACGACCTTCCTGAAAGTCTTACAAGAGACATCATAAGCCCCGTAAAATACGGCATAGAAGGACTTCACTTAATCATTAATGATTATGAAATGAAACTTATCAATGAAAGAATCCTGCCCTTTGTGCCTGAAAATTTAAGAGCTGAATTTGCCTATATACTAGGCATTAGAGCGGGTAGAGATGAAGAGCCAATCTGGATAAAGAATGAGTTTGAAAATCGCACTTTTAAAAATGGGGTAGTGGAGCTTTGTAGTGGGAGTTTAAATGCTTGTAATGAAAATGAAATGGGAGCTATCGATGGTAAAGCCTTAAAATATTGCGATAAAATCGCTGCCTTCATAGAAGCAGGACTTAGCATAAGCTACGGAGTAAAATCTAAAGAGCTTGAAACTGGCTTTTTGGGAATGTATGAAAGCTTTAAAGAAAATCCAACCATAGACGGAGTGAGCTTTTTAAAAATTTGTGAAGATTTTTTGTGCTATTTTGACATAAAAATTTGATTTTAATAAAATTTTAAAGAAAAATTTCATAAATTTATACCCTTAATTTTAAACCCAAGGAGAGAAAATGAATTACTCTAATCTACCGCAAAAAAGATACACCCTAGCCTTTTTCATCGGTATTATAGCAGGGGTATTTGGAGCTATTGTAAAATGGGGCTGGGAAGTGCCTTTTCCACCAAGAAATCCTAGCATACCTTGGCCTGTTGATGCCATGGAGCGTGTAACACCACCTAAAATTTTTCTTGAGCAATTAGGACTTCCTACGGACTGGACTTATTTATTCTCAGGCATATCCCAACCCCTATCTATTTTCATCGTGCATGTAGGGTTTTCCGTAGTTTTTGGCGTGGCTTATTGTATGATAGCGGAAAATTGGCCTCGCATTAAGATGTGGCAAGGAGCTGTTTTTGGTTTTTTTGTTTATCTTTTTGCCCATGTTATCGTTATGCCTTTGATAGCAGAAGTGCCGCCTTTACCACAAATTCCACTTGATGAACATTTATCTGAACTTTTTGGACACATTGTTTGGCTTTGGGGTATGGAAATCGTGCGTAGGGATTTAAGAAATCGCTTCACTAAAGAAATAGAAGAATGAAAGGTTTTCCTTTCATTCCATATCCAAAACTGCACCTTTACTGGCATTACTAACAAGTTTTTGATACATTCTAAGCCATCTTGAAGGCACTTCTTTTTGAACCCATACAAATTCTTTTTTGCGTTTAGCTATTTCTTCTTCACTTAAATTAGCATAGATAGTATAAGCATCTACATCAATTTCTATTTCATCTCCATCTTCTAAAAGAGCTATAAGCCCACCTTCAGCAGCTTCTGGGCTAATATGTCCCACACTTAAGCCCCTAGTGGCACCACTAAAACGCCCATCTGTGATTAAAGCCACATCAGCACCCAGTCCCATTCCCATCAAAAGCGAAGTAGGACTCAACATTTCTTGCATACCCGGACCCCCCTTAGGACCTTCATAGCGAATCACACAAACACAGCCCTTTTGCACCTTGCCTTTCATTATGCCTTTAATGGCTTCATCTTGAGAATTAAAACAAACCGCTTTGCCTTTAAATTTCCGCTCCCCCGTGATACCCGCTGTTTTTATCACACAACCTTGCGTAGCTAAATTCCCAAACAAAACAGCCAAGCCACCCACGCTAGAATAAGCATTAGTTATTTTACGAATGATATTTTCATCTTCAATTTTCGCACCCTTTAAATGCTCTTTAAGGCTTTTGCCATTTATCATCAAAGCATCAAGCTCTAGTAAATGCTCTTGTCTGCTTGAAATTTCAGCCATTACCGCACGCACTCCGCCAGCGTTATGAATATCTTCCATATAAACGCTATTTAAAGAAGGGGCGATTTTAGCAATGTGAGCGGTGTTTTGCGAGATGGAATTTAATTCTTTAATATCCAGCTTCACGCCCGCTTCCCTAGCAATAGCTAACATATGCAAGATGGTATTAGAACTTCCCCCCATAGCCATATCAACTACCAAAGCGTTTTGAATGGCTTTTTTGGTGATGATGTTTTTGATTTTAAATTTTTCATCAAGGGCTATTTCACAAATTCTCTTAGCCGCCTTTCTTAAAAGCTCTTCTCTTTGCGGTGTGAGTGCCAGTAAGGTGCCATTGCCTTCTAAGGCTATACCCATAGCTTCACACAGGGTATTCATAGAATTGGCTGTAAACATTCCAGAACAAGAGCCCCCACCCGGACAAGCCTTGCACTCTATTTCTTTAAATTCTTCCTCAGTGATTTTTTTAGCTTCATAAGCTCCCACCGCTTCAAAGACCGAGCTAAGACTGATTTTATCGCCCTTTTTGGTCATTCCTGCTTTCATAGGACCCCCGCTTACAAAGATGGTTGGGACATTCACCCTTAAAGCCCCCATAAGCATACCCGGCGTGATTTTATCGCAATTTGGCAGACAAATAAGTGCATCAAGCTGATGGGCATTCATCACGCTTTCAATGGAATTTGCAATAATTTCACGACTTGGCAGAGAATAAAGCATACCCCCATGCCCCATCGCTATGCCATCATCTACGCCTATGGTATTAAACTCAAAAGGCACACAGCCATTTTTGCGAATTTCATCCTTGATAATCTTAGCGTATTCATTTAAGAAAAAATGTCCGGGAATGATGTCTATGTAGGAATTGGCTACGCCTATGAAGGGTTTATCAAAATCCTCATCCTTTAAACCACAAGCCCTAAGCAAAGAGCGGTTAGGTGCTTTTAAAGCTCCTTTTTTAATCGCATCACTACGCATAAAAACTCCTTAAAAAATTTTTAATATTATAGGAAATTAAGCTTATATTTTAGTGAAGTAATTTTGATATACATTTTCATAAATGATAAAAATTATCAATTGACAAAGATATTTTTTTATAATACAATGCTTTTTGATAATCAAAAAAGGAGTCAAAATGAGACAATACGAAACCTATAAATGTCAAAAATGTGGCAATGAAGTAGAAGTTCAAAATGTGGGTGGAGGCAAACTTAGTTGTTGTGGCGAAGAAATGCAATGTATCACTACAGATTTAACTGCAGTAAATTTAATGAAAGCTTTTGCAGGCGAATCTATGGCAAGAAATAAATATGATTTATTTGCTGATGTTGCCGAAGAAGAAGGTTGGCATGCGGTTGCAAGACATTTTAGAGAAGCAGCTGAAAATGAGAAATGGCACGCAAGAGCAGAATTTAAAGCTTATCATGAAATCGTTGATGGTAAAGCTTTAGAAATTACAACCAAAAATTTAGTAAGTGCCGCAGAAGGTGAAAACTATGAGCATACAACTATGTATCCAAATTTTGCAAAAATCGCTGAAGATGAAGGTAAAAAAACCATAGCAAGATTATTTACAGCTATTGGTAAAGTGGAAATCGAACACGAAAGAGAGTATCTAGCACTCAAAAAAATGCTTGAAGAAGAAGAATTTTTCAATAGCGAAGTAGAAGAACTATGGGTTTGTGAAGTGTGTGGGCATATACATCGTGGCAAAAAAGCTCCAGCAGCCTGTCCTTTATGTAAAGCACCAAAAGAGTATTTTAAACGTGAATTTTTAGGTTAAGTTAAGAAATTCTTATCCTTTTTTAAGATAGTATTATAATTATTTTTTAATAAAAAGGATAAGAAAATGAAAAAATTACTATTTTTATTTTTTGCTTTAACGGCTTTTCTTTTTGGTGCTGTTAATATCAATACAGCCACACTAGAAGAGCTAAAAACACTAAATGGCATAGGAGAAGCTAAGGCTAAAGCCATTTTAGAATACCGAGGGGAAGCGAATTTCACAAGCATTGATGATTTAAAAAAGGTTAAGGGCATAGGGCAAAAGCTTTTTGAAAAAATCAAAAATGATATTGTTGTAGAATAAAAGGGCATTTTTTGCCCTTCTTTTTAGAAAAATTTGAAAAGCTTATTTGACGCAAAAGAACTTTCAAACGAATTTGATATAAATTTAATCGGTATTGACGAGGCAGGTCGGGGTGCTTTAGCAGGTCCTATGATGATGGCAGCTTGTAAATTGCATAAAGAACTTAAAGGGCTGTGTGATTCTAAAAAACTCAGCGAAAAAAGACGCGAAGAACTTTATGAAATCATCATCAAAAATTCAAGCTATCTTATCCTTGCCTTTTCCAATGAACAAATCGACACACTGGGCTTAAGCACTTGTTTAAAAACAGGCTTAAAGCTTATAAAAAAGCATTTTAGAACGCAAAATTTTTTATACGATGGCAATAGTGATTTTGGTGTAAGTGGAATTAAAACACAAATCAAAGCCGATGCCACCATACAGCAAGTAAGTGCCGCTAGCATATTAGCAAAGGTCAGCAAAGATAGAGCGATGAATTTCTTAGCCCAAAACTTTCCCTGCTATGAATTTGAAAAAAACAAAGCCTATGGCACAAAAGCTCATAAAGAACTTATAGCTAAATTTGGAATTTGCAAACTCCACCGCAAAAGCTTTAAGCTTTCATAAAACTCTTATGCAAACTCAAAGCACATTCTATACCATCTTTTATAGCCCAAACGACTAGAGATTGACCCCTTCTAGCGTCCCCGCAAGCAAAGATTTTTTTATGAGTGGTTTGGAAATTTTCTGTGCTTATGTTGTTTTTCTCATCTAATTTCACTCCAAAATTTTTAGCGATAGCTTCTTCACTCCCGCTAAAACCCATAGCCAAAAGCACCAAATCAGCTTTGTAAGTTTTGCTGGAATTTTCAAGCTCTATATTCACAGCCTTGCCCTTTTGAATTTCGCGTTTTAAATCACTTGCCACAACCCCTTCTACCCTATCCTTGCCTAAGAATTTTTGAGTCATTTTTTGATATTCTCTAGGGTCTTTTCCATACACGGCAATGGCTTCTTCTAAACCATAATCTGTCGTAAAAATATCAGCTTTTAAAGGCCAAGGATTGTTTTGACTTCTTTGTAAAGCTCTTTTAGGGCTTCTTTCAAAACGCACTATGGATTTAGCTCCTTGTCTTGTTGCCACAGCGATACAATCAACACTCGTATCCCCACTTCCTATAACTAAGACATTTTTGCCTTTAGCTGTATCTGCACCCTTGCCTGTTTTTAGCAAGGTTTTAGTATTTTGCGTTAAAAAATCAAGGGCAAATTCCACGCCTTTTAGCTTCCTACCTTCTATATCCAAATCAATAGCCCTACTCGCACCCGTGCAAAGCACTAAAGCATCAAATTCTTTAAGAAGTTTTAAAACCTTATCTTTGCTATTGATATTTTCATTTACCTTAAATTCAATCCCGCTTTTTTCAAGCAAATCCACCCGTCTATCCACCACGCTTTTTTCAAGCTTCATATCAGGGATACCATACATCAAAAGTCCGCCTATTTTATCGCTTCTTTCAAAGACACTTACCTTATAGCCCAAAGAATTTAAGGTATCAGCACAAGCAAGTCCAGCCGGTCCGCTTCCTATGATAGCAATTTTCTTGCCATTGTATTTTTTAGGCTTTTGCACGCTTACCAAGCCTTCTTTAAAAGCATTTTCTATGATGGCAAGTTCGTTATTTTTAATACTCACGCTAGCCCCATTAATCGCACACACGCAAGAATCTTCACAAGGAGCAGGGCAAACACGACCCGTAAATTCAGGGAAAGGATTAGTAAGCCTAAGTCTCTCATAAGCCTCGCTCCACAAAGAACGGTATATTAAATCATTCCACTCAGGAATGAGATTATTCAAAGGACAGCCCACATCCTTACCTTCACTCATCACACCCGTATGACAAAAAGCCACCCCACAATCCATACACCGCCCCCCTTGAATTTCTTGCTCTTTTTTATCCAAAGCTCTTGTAAATTCCTTGAAATTTAAAACCCTTTCCTTAGGAGCAATTTTTTTACAATCCATTCTTTTAAAGTCCAAAAAACCTCTTACATTTCCCATTTTTCACTCCTTATTTTTGTGTGATTTTCAAAAATGCTGCTAAATTTGGCTCTTCTTCATCCTTACAAAGCTCAAGCATTTTAAGCATTTTTTCATAATCACGAGGCATAATCTTAAAAAAGTCTTTTTTATCAAATTTAGCCAAAATATCCCTTGCCTTAGCCGAATTTGTGTAGTGTATGTGCCTTTCTATCATAGTCTTTAGCTCTTTTTCATCATTAAAATCCAAATTTTTAATATCCACAAGCTCGGTATTGACATTAGCCTCATTATGCCTTCCAAAGATATAAACAACACCCCCGCTCATACCCGCACCAAAATTCGCTCCCACATCTCCAAGCACGACTACAAGCCCCCCTGTCATATATTCACACCCATGCACGCCTGTGCCTAAAACCACAGCACAAGCTCCTGAATTTCTCACACAAAATCTTTCCCCTGCTATGCCATCTAAATACACCTCGCCTTCAGTAGCCCCATACAAACAAGCATTACCCGCTATGATATTTTCTTCAGGCGAAAAGGTCGCCTCATCGCTAATCCTAGCGATAATCTTGCCCCCACTCAAGCCCTTACCTAAATAATCATTGCTATCGCCATTTATCTCAAGACAAATACCCTTAAGCAAGAAAGCCCCGAAGCTATTGCCTGCATTGCCTATGGCTTTGATACGAATGCTATCTTCTTTTAAAGCGTCCTTGCCATAATTTTTTAAAATTTCACTTGAAAGCATAGTTGCAAAGGTTCTGCTTTGATTTCCAACTTCCAAGCAAAGCTTAATAGGCTCTTTTTTCTCCACAGCATTTTTACAAAGCGGGAGTAAAATTCTGTAATCAATAGTCTTTTCAAGCTTATTTTCCTTATGCTCTTTAAAATGCACGGCGGTTTTATTGTAAGTAGGCAAAGCTTTTAAGATTTTGTCTAAATTCAGCTTTCCTGCCTTGCCTTGAAGGCTTTTTTGACGCAGTTTATCCACACGCCCTATCATATCATCAAGGCGTTCAAAACCAAGCCTAGCCATATACTCACGAAGCTCAGCAGCGATAAAATACATAAAATTCACCACCTCAGCTACCTTACCCTTAAAGCGTTTTCTAAGCTCCATATCCTGAGTGGCTATACCAAAAGGACAGGTATTTAAATGACACACCCGCATCATCGTGCATCCCATCACAATCAAAGGTGCCGTAGCAAAGCCAAATTCTTCAGCCCCCAAAAGTGCTGCTATGGCTAAATCACGCCCATTCATAAGCTTTCCATCGCTTTCTAATCTTACCCTATCCCTTAAACCATTTAAAATCAAAGTTTGATGTGTCTCAGCCAAACCCAACTCCCAAGGAATTCCTGCATGGGGTATGGAAGTTCTAGGACTTGCACCCGTGCCTCCATCATAGCCTGAAACAAGGATTAAATTCGCACCCGCCTTAGCCACGCCAGCAGCCACCGTTCCTATGCCGTTTTCGCTTACAAGTTTGACTGAAATTTTAGCGTCTTTGTTGGCATTTTTTAAGTCATAAATAAGCTGAGCTAAATCCTCGATAGAATAAATATCGTGATGAGGCGGCGGGGATATGAGCGTAACGCCCGGAGTTGAATGCCTAGCTTTAGCTATCCACGGATAGACTTTAAAGCCCATTAATTGCCCGCCCTCGCCCGGCTTTGCACCTTGAGCAACCTTGATTTGAATTTCCTTAGCGTGATTAAGATAATTTAAATCCACGCCAAAACGCCCACTTGCAACTTGTTTGATGGCTGAATTTTTATTTATGCCATCTTTGATTTCGTAGCGTTCTTCATCTTCTCCGCCTTCTCCTGAATTGGATTTAGCGCCTATTTCATTCATAGCTTGTGCTAGGCATTCGTGAGCTTCTTTAGAGATAGAACCATAACTCATAGCCCCTGTTTTAAAGCGTCTTACTATGCTTTCAACACTTTCAACCTTGTCTATGCTAATAGCTTCGCTAAAATCCATTTCCATTAAAGAACGCAAACTCACTTGCTTTTCATCCACTAAGGCTGAGTATTCTTTAAAACTTTTATAATCTTTATTGCGGCAAGATTCTTGAAGCTTAAAAATCACAAGCGGGTCGATTAAATGCTCTTCTTTAGCACTTCTAAAGCTGTGAATTCCCTTAGAATCTAAAGCCTTATGGGTGTCATTAAAGGCTTGTTTGTGAAGGGCGATAAGCTCTTTTTCAAAGTCTTCAAGCTCCATACCTTCAATGCGTGAGATGGTGGAAGTGAAGTATTTTTCTATCACGCTTGAGTTTAAACCTAAGGCTTCAAAAAGTGCCGAGCCATTGTAGCTTTGTAGGGTAGAAACGCCCATTTTTGAAGCGATTTTGACTATGCCATTGGAACTTGCCTTGATGAAATTTTGCACCGCCTTTTCATAGCTAAGCTTTAAATTTTTATTTTCTATGAGTTTGTGTAAGCTCTCATAAACCAAATAAGGATTGATAGCTGTGGCTCCATAACCTAAAAGACAAGCAAAATGATGGATTTCTCTAGGCTCAGCACTTTCTATGATAATGCTAGTGTGGGTTCTTAAATTCTTTCTTACCAAATAATGATGCACCCCAGAAACCGCAAGCAAAGCCGGTATATAAGCATTTTTCTCATCCACACCCCTATCGCTTAAAAGGGTAATACAAGTGCCTTTTTTAATCTCCTTTTCTATACGCTCACAAAGCTCATCTAAAGCCTGTTCTAAAGTGCTTTTAGTGTAATCATAAAGTAGGGAAAATTCCTTCACTTTAAAAGAGTTTAAAGACTTTATCTCAAAAAGCTCTTCATTGCTGATTATAGGCAGGGATACTTTTATTCTTTTAGCGTTATTCTCATCAGGATTTAATAAATTCCCCTCGCGTCCTAGGTAAATTCGTGTTGAAGTAACAATCTCTTCTCTTATAGCATCAAGGGGTGGATTGGTTACTTGAGCAAAAAGCTGCTTAAAATAATTATACAAAGGCTGATAAGTCTTAGAAAGTATGGCTAAAGGCGTATCCACACCCATAGCCGCTAGGGCTTCTTTGCCCGTGTTTGCCATAGCCATCACACTCATTTTAAGCTCATCATAGCTCCAGCCAAAGGCTTTTTGCAGTCTTAAAACCTCATCTTCTTTTAAAAAATGGTGCTTATACACCCCGCTTTTTTGCTTTTCAAGCTCTACTAAATTTTTAAGCCATTTTTTATAGGGCTTGGCATTGGCATAATGGGCTTTAATTTCGCTATCATCGATAAGCCTTCCCCTTGCCGTATCTATGAGCAAAAGCTTACCCGGCTCTAAACGCTTTTTTGCTTTGATATTTTTTTCATCTAGTTTTAAAGCCCCCGTTTCGCTTGAGAGTATCAAAAAATCATCCTTAGTCAAATAATACCTTGAAGGACGAAAGCCATTTCTATCCAAACTCGCCCCCATAACCACCCCATCAGTGAAAATGATAGCCGCAGGTCCATCCCAAGGCTCCATCAGCAAAGAATGATACTCATAAAAAGCCCGCTTTTTGCTCTCCATATTTTCATTTTTATGCCAAGGCTCAGGCACCATCATCATAAAGGCTTCTTCTAAGGTTCTGCCATTTAAGGCTAGAAATTCCAAAGTATTATCAAACATAGCAGAATCGCTGCTTGGCTTTGCAATGATGGGAAAAAGCTCCTCTAAATTCTCAAAATATTCACTTTGCATAAGTCCCTGTCTAGCCCTTATACTATCGACATTTCCGCGTATGGTATTTATCTCTCCATTATGCACCATATAGCGGTTTGGATGTGCTCTTTCCCAGCTTGGAAAGGTATTTGTCGAAAAGCGAGAATGAACTAAGGCTATGGCAGATTTCATATTCACATCTTTAAAATCAAGATAAAAATCACTCAGCTGAGTAGAAAGCAACATACCCTTATAAACTATGGTGCGAGAAGAAAAGCTAGAAAAATAAAACTTTGGCACTTTCAAAGCCCTTTTTTCTATGTGGCGTCTGCAAGCATAGAGCAGTCTTTCAAATTCAAGCCCCGCAGCGACTTTACTAGGCTTTTTCACAAAGGCTTGTAAGAAATAAGGCATAGCCTTTAAGGCACTCTTGCCTATATCGCTAGGATTAAAAGGCACTTCCCTAAAGCCTAAAAATTCAAGCTTTTTGTCTTTTAAGCCCTGCAAAAATATACTCTTAGCCTCTTCTTTGGCATCAAAATTCGGTGATAAAAACATTTGAGCTACGGCATAATCGCCCTTTGAAGGCAATTTAAAGCCCAGTTCTTGAGTGAGAAAAAATTCATGCGGAATTTGGATTAAAATCCCTGCTCCATCGCCTGAATTTTCTTCAGCACCCGCACCCCCTCTATGCTCTAAATTCATCAAAATTTCTAAAGCATCACAAATCACCTTATAAGAAGCAATACCGCGTATATTCGCAACAGCAGCGATACCACAGGCATCGTGTTCGTTTTGCGGATGATAAAGACCCAAGCTTTGATTGTTTTCTAAAATATTTTCTAAATCCATTTTGCTCTCCTTATAAGATTTGACTTTATAAGGATTATAACATATATTTTTAAAATCGATATAATTTTTATCTTAAAAATAAATAAATCAAAAATATTTTAATAGATTTACATAAATTACAAAAACATTGCGATGATACTACCTAAAATAAGCAAAGGGCCATTATAAAAAATAAAAGTCGGTATGCAAGTATCTCTAATGTGGTCGTGCTGGTTATCAGCATTTAATCCCACACTTGTTCCCATTGTCGTTTCACTCGCAGGACTTCCCGCATCTCCTAAAGCTCCAGCCACACCCAAGATAAATATAATCAAAGCCGCACTAAAACCGAGTTCTAAACAAATAGGACAAAAAAGCGTAGCTATGATAGGAATGGTTCCAAAAGAAGTGCCTATACCCATAGTAATGATAAGTCCGATAAAAAGCATTAAAAACACAGCTAAAAACTTGCTTTGTTCCATCCAAGGTACGACGGAATTGACAAGCTCACTCACAGAACCACTTTCTTTCAAAACCTCTCCATATCCCGCAGCAACCAATATAACAAAGGCTATAAAGCCCATCATTTTTAATCCATCATCAAAAACTACATTAACCTTAGAAAATTCAACCCCACCTAAAATCACCATCAAAATAAAACCCAAAAGCCCAGATAAAGGCAAATTCATAGTTAGAATTTGCAAAATTAAAGTCAAAATAAGCCCCGCTAAAACACCCCATTCTTTACGTGTCATTTTAATATCATCTAAATTCATTTTAGCAAGTTCGATTTCTTGGTATTCTCTTGGCTTACGATAAAAGACAAAAAGTGCCAAAAAAAGCCCTGTTATCATACAAATAGCTGCTAAATACATAGTATTTGTAACATCATTTAAAGACACAACTACACCATTTGCATTTAAATTATCTTTTAAAAGGTCTTGAAAAGTGAGTCCAAAACCTACTGGCAAAACCATATAAGGCGTAGTCAGTCCAAAAGTCAAAGCACAAGCTACGGCTCTACGATTGATTTTAAGTTTATTAAAAAGGCTTAAAAGTGGCGGGATTAATAAAGGTATAAAGGCCACGTGAATGGGAATTAAATTTTGAGAAAAGCAAGAAATCAAAGCGATAGATAAAAGCAACAAATATTTTTTATGCGAAATAAAACGACTTACCATCTTAATCAAATACGCCGTTAAATTTGTCCTTGAAATCGCCGCCGCAATCGCTCCTAAAAGTATGTAACTTAAAGCTGTTTTTAAATTTTCTTTCATTCCGCTTATGAGTATATTCATTGTATCTATAAGATTAAGATGGGATAACACACCTGCGACAAGAGCTGAAACTAAAAGGCTTAAAAGCACATTAAAACGAAACAAACAAAGCAAAGTCATCAAAACAACGCTTACGATAATAGGGTTTGCAAGCAGAGTCAAATAAAATCCTTAAAACAAATTAAAGGCTAATTTTAGAAAAAAAATCGTTAAAAAGTCATAAAAATTTTTAATGAATTTATTTGATAACAACTTGCAAATTATGCTACAATTTTTAATCAACATTAAAAAAGGTTTTTTATGCAAAAATTTAAACTTCTCAAATTTGGACTTTTGTTTTTAACTTTACTTGCCCTTAGTGCTTGTGGAACAAAAGAAATAAATCCACTTGGCACAGCCTTTGGCAAAAAAGATGATGGCGACCCTTTAAAGCTTGGAGCAAATCCCACCCCACCTGCAAAGCAAAAAAGCCCTGAGCTTGTAGATGGCTCTAATCTTGTCCCAAAAAGTGCCCTAGTTCCCCTATTGCGTCCTATTGTAGGTAGTGCAAACACGCCTATAACCAGTGATTTTATGACCCTTTTGGGACCTAGCGGTGCAGCCCTTACGGTGTGGGCTTTGGCTCAGGGTAATTGGATTTGGGGCTATACCTTACTAGATAGCAAAAGCTTTGGCGATGCTAGAGTTTGGCAACTGCTTAGCTATCCTAATGGCGTGGTTTTGATTAAAAACGCAAAGACTCTTACCTGCCTAAACGCTTACAAAAACGGCATAGTGCATTTTGCTTGTGATAATACCAACGCCTTTCAGCAATGGAAGCTAAAGCCTATGGATAATGGAGCCGTCCAGCTTGAAAATATGGCAACAAAAAAATGTATCCAAGCACCTATTACCAATCCTTTGGGCGATTTTAAGGTTTTTAGTATTTTTCTAAGCCCTTGCGAAGAAAAGGACAATTTAGACCAGCAATGGTATCTTACCACTCCGCCTTTTAACGCCCAGCCACTTTATAAGGAGTTTTAAAATGAAAAAAATATTTTTATGTGTGATTTTAAGCCTTAGTTTGGCACAAGCTGATTTAGAAAAATTCAGTGTCGGCACTTGGAATTTACAAGGCTCATCCGCTTCAAGTGAAAGCAAATGGAGCATTAGCATCCGTCAGCTCATCACAGGGGCAAATCCGCTTGATGTTTTGATGGTGCAAGAAGCGGGGGTTTTACCTAGCACGGCTATGCAAACTGAAAGAATGGTGCAACCCGGTGGCATTCCCATTCACGAATATGTATGGAATTTAGGCTCAAGTTCGCGTCCTAATTCTGTTTTTATTTATTATTCTCGCGTAGATGTGGGAGCAAATAGGGTCAATCTTGCCATAGTAAGCCGCGTTCGGGCTGATGAAGTCTTTGTTTTGCCCCCACCTACCACAGCTTCACGCCCGATAATTGGCATACGCATAGGCAATGACGCCTTTTTCTCTATACACGCTCTTTCAAGGGGTGGTAATGACGCAGGAGCGATTATCACTGCAGTTGATGAATTTTTTAGAAACCGCCCTGAGATTAATTGGATGATAGCAGGAGATTTCAACAGAGAGCCGAGTATGCTTTTAAGATTGGTTGATTTTGAAGTGGCAAATCGTGTAAATATAGTCTTTCCACCTAGTTTTACACAAAGAAGCGGAGGAACGCTTGATTACGCCGTTACGGGAAATTCAGATAGACGCAGGGCTTATGTAGCTCCGGCTCTAAGTGCCATTTTAATGCTTGCTAGTCTTAGGACGCATTTGGTTTCAGACCACTTCCCTGTGAATTTTAGAAAATTTTAGGAGAGAAAAATGAAAAAAATTTTAAGCTCTTTTTTATTGTTTATCACTTGTTCTTTTGCTGTGGATTTAAACGCACCCGACCCGCAAGAATTTGAAGATGTAACGCAAATTTTTTCCCTAAGAAGTTTAGATAATGGCGTAGTTTTAAGCGTCTTTAGGGATAGCACAGAATTATTACATCAAAACTGGAGGCTTAGAGAAATCGTTTTAAGCCCCGCATTAAAGGCTAAGGATAAAATGGCACATCTCCCCTTTGGCTATGTCCAGTTTGTAACGCCTACTCAAGATGATACTTGTATGGCTATCTTGCCTAGTGGATTTTTTGGTGCGAAATCTTGTTCGCTAGATTTGGAAAAAGGCGAATTAGAAACTGTATTTTCCATAATGCCTACAACGACTTCAGCCGTGCAAATACGCTCTTTGGTTCTAAATTCTAACGAATGTATAGGCACTTTTGAAAATCCTAATGTGCCGATAGAAAAAAGATTTGGACTGAAGCGTTGCATATTTGACCCTTTTTCTGTGGCTTTGCCTAATGAATTAATGATTATTACCCCCGCTCTTATCAAGGCTAGTGTTTTAAAATAATTTTTTTCTATGATAATAAAACGCCACCATAAGCAATATAGCCACCCATAGAAAAAACTGCTTAACAAAGCCTAGCATTAAAAGCAAAGGTGTCGTGATGATAGGGCTTAAAAACTGCCCTATATACATCACACTAGCAAGTGTGCCATAGGCTCTAGCTCTAAGATTTGGTGGCGTTTTTTCAAACAAATAAGCCGAATTATTTGTGATAATCAAACCCCCAGCCCAACCAAAGATAAAAAGGCTCAAACAAGCTATTTTGTAATCTTGCACCAAAGCCACTAGCAAAAAGCCCAAAGCTTCTAAAACAAAACCTAAAACATAAATTTGACCCACACTTAAAAAGGCTCTTAAATTCTTATAAAAATAAGAAGAAAGAGCATAAGCTAGGGTTACCAAAGCCATAGCAAAACCCATAAATTCAGGCTTAAGTCCTAAAATATCTTCCATATAATGCGGAAAGTGTGCCCCTACCAAATAATAAATAAAAACAATAAAAAAGCCTATAAAATAAATATTCGCATAGTTTTTATACTCCAATTTATCGTTTGAAGTTTGAATTGCTTTTTTCTTGCGTGGCTCAAAAAGATAAAAAAGACAAAAAATGATGATAAAAATTCCAGCCCCATAAACATAAAAAGCATAATGCCAAGAAAAACTCGTCAAATACCCTGCCAACATCGTTAGCAAACAAGAGCCAAAAGCCATTACAAAACCTTGCAAACTCAAGGCTTTTTGCCTTCTTTGCGTATCAAAATAATCCCCCACCAAAGCATTCGCTCCCGTAGTGATAAAAGCCCCTGCAAAACCTAGCACAAAGCGACTTAGAAGTAAGGTATAAATACTCTCACAAAAAGCCCCGCTCACCCCTGCTACACTCCATAAAATCATCATAGGATAAAGGATAGAAAGCTTTTTGTATTTATCCATTATAATCCCCGCTAAAGGAGTGAAAAATATCATCGCTAAAGCAGGTATAGTAAGGCTAAGTCCTGTCAAAAGCTCTATATGCGGCGTAGAAGCAAAATTTTTAGAAATTTGCGGCAAAGCAGGAGTGATGAGAGTAGGACCTAAAAAGGTCATCATAGCCGCCGAAAAAAGAGCGAGTTTAAAGCCCAACTTTTCTGTGAGTTGAGCAATTTTCTTTTGCATTTTATTTTGCATAGTTTTCCTTTTTATTTAAATTTGAGGTGGCAAAATGCCCTTATGGCTTTCTTTGTTTTTGATTCTTTGTTCGCATTCTTCTATGCTTTGCGTGAAAAGTTTGGCGATTTGGCTAAGTTTTTCTAGCTCAACATCAAGCTTTTTCTTTTGAATTTTTAGCATTTCAAGCCTTTTTTGTCGGTATTTTTGCGCCCCTTCGTATAAAAGCTTTTCATAAATTTTAAGCTCTTTAATACTCATTTTTGACAGGCGAAAATACCCTACCCACCTAGCCCAGTGTATATCTTGTTCGCTAAAATAATGCACACCATTATCCCCACGCTCCACATAAGAAAACAAGCCTTTTTTAATCCAAAATTTAAGCTTAGTATGGGGAATTTGCGTTTTTCTTGATACTTCTATAAGCGTATAAGCCATCATAAAACTCCTTAAAATTCATAATTTATAGCGTTTTGCTAATAAAATTTTTGAAATTATAACAGCAGATACTTAGTCTCTGTCAAGGGCTTTTTTGCTTTTAATTATAATTTTGTCTTGCACCCTGCCCCGTCATTGCGGTAAATTTGTCATTGTGAGTTTTTGTCCTGTAAAAGCTTTGAAACCCTAGCCCCGCTACCAGTGGCTAGGTTAAAATGGATTGTTTAAGCTCTCTTTTAGTAGCGAGACTATATAATCAAGTCGTGAAGATTATTTTGGCGTTAATTAAAAGTTTTTTAAACTTTTAATTAACAAAATTAATAAAGTCAAAAGAATTATTAATTCTGTCATCAAAACCCCCTTCCAACCTAAGCCAAAAGAGTATCGATACTTAAACCTTAGAATCTTACTATAATTTAACTTAAATTAAATCCGTATCTAAAGTAGCTTACTTCGTTTCACTCGCAATGATGGGTAAGTCGGTTTGCAATGACAGGAAAAACAAAAGCGAAAATACATAAAATTCCACTTAAAACACAAAAAATTTAAATTCTTAAACCCTTTTCGAACATTTTTTAAGTTTTTATTTTTTTTTTTTTTGTAAAATTACGCTCAAAAAACTTTCTAGGAAATTCTTGTGAAAAAGTCCCTAATCTTAACTTCCACACTCTTTAGCGTGGCTAGTGCTGACTATACAACTCAACTTCCCACTAGCTTGACCCTAACACGAGATGAGACCCATAACGCTATTATTAGTTGCACCTATCCACAAACTTGTGCCTTTAACTATAATGGTAGTAATGGTGGTTATGATTTTACTCTAAATGGTGGCTCAAATACCCTTACCATCACGAGACAAGACCCTGCCACAGGCACACAACCGGCCGATAAACCCGATAAAGATGTGCCTATATATTTTGGTGCTTTTTCACAAAATGGCGGGACTTTTGATATTAAAAATTTTGACTATTTTATCGCTGATGGAATGACTTTAACCAATCAAGCTAAGCTTATTTTCACAGGAAATAATAAAGCAGGAAAAGGCTTTTCATCGCATAAGGCTATAACACTTGATAATTCTACTCTAGAAGTAAGCGGTATCAACGGCGGAAGCTTTAGCACTTCAGAAGAATTTAAGGCGACTAATAGCTCTAAGGTTGATATTAAAGGCCATACTATCTTCACCCAAGATGCTACGATAGAAAATAGTAGTTTTACTACCAATTCTTTAACCATACAAGGAGTAAAAAAAGATATCCTAGGGAATGAACTCAAGCTTGCTACTTTGACGAATAAAGGCGGGAGCATTACCGTCAATGGGGATGTAAAAAACGGAAATTTTGAAGGCGGGAATAATAAACTTGAACTTTGTGCTATGCTAGGCACCTGTGGAAATGGTAAAATTATCAATGAAGATGGTGGAACTATCACTATCACGGGTAAGCTTATCAATGAAAGCTTTGAAGATACAACGACAGGACAAAATACCCACTCGGGCTTGGAAATTCAAGGCGGAAAAGTAGAAGTAAAAGGCGGTATGGAAAATAGAAAAGATTCCACCATAGATTTTTCTCAAAGCAATGGTCAAATGGGGCAACTTGTTGTAGGTGGAAGCGGACTTAGCAATCAAGGAACCATTAATGCAAATTTAAATGGAATTAACCAGCAAGGCACCCTTCAGCTTATACAAGGAAATATCAGCGGCAACACCGATATAACCATAAGTGGAGCTTCAAATATGATGGTAACAAAAGCCTGTCCTGATGGCTCTGTGCTTGTAGGTCTTCAAGGGGAGACCTTAGTCTGTCCTAGCACCGGCGGGGGCGGTGGCTCAGGGGGTGGAGGTGGAACTGGCGGGGGCGGAACCGGTGGTGGAGGTTCTGGAGGTGGCTCAGGGGGAGACTCTGACTCAAATTCCCAAATCCAAAAAATCGAAAGCCTAGTTTTTGGCAATAGTGCTAATCATAATGGTAGAGCCTTGCTTAGAAGCTTGGCTATGGATGATATCATCACTACAACCACAACTACCACGCGTCAAGCCGATTCAGGCACAGCGTTTTTTGCTATGCCAAAAAGCACCACCCCAAGTTCCAATCAAGGCAAAATCAACAATTTCTTCGTAGTCAGCTCCTATAATTCTAATGTCTTAGCCGATATACTAAACGATACCGATAAGGGTATAAGAATGAGTTATTTATCCTTGCCTAATGCCAGTATGGATGCGATGAGAGATAGAGAAGTTTTAAATGCGGATAGAATTTATCCAAGTTATGATGTATCTAGCTTTGGTTCGGGCTTTTTAGGAGAAGGTAGGGGCTATACTTTTGGACTTAGGCTTAATGCTTATGGGGAATTAGAAGATAATTTATTGCGTTTAGAAGCGGATTTAGGATATAGTTCCTTGCTAAGACACGATGAATATCATAAGGCAAGTTCTAAGGGACAGCTTTTTGGTCTAGGTTTATCCCATTTTTATGACTTTGGTGGGCTTGAAACTAATAATAGAATTTATCTAGGCTATTCTTCTTTTGATACTTCAAGGACTATAATCTTTCCAGCCTTTAATCTTAACTCAACAGGCGATTATGATTTTATGCAAGTTAGCCTTTCAAATTTACTTAGCTATGAACTTGAGAATGGTTTTAAGCCTTTTGTGGGTATAGAGCAGTTTTATCATCATCGCTCAAACATTAGTGAAAAGGGCAATGCCGTGCCTTTAAGAATGGGGGCTTTAAATGCTTATAATCTTGATGGAATTTTAGGTCTTGGCTATAAGGGTTTTTTTGAAAAAGGCTATGTGAATTTAAACTCTGGCTTTAGTGCGACTTTAATCAACACTGAAGATAGACAATATTTTAAAGCAGGTTCTACAAGCGAAAGCTTAAGTTATAAGGCTCCTTATAAGTATAAATTCTTTGTTAATTCTGGGCTTTATTATTATCTAAGAACCAATATAGTCTTAGGACTTGAAGGCTTTTATAAAAATAGCTTTAATAAAGATGAATTAGGGTATTTTGGAGGAAATGTGGTATTTAGATGGGAATTTTAAGGGGGTTAAGGCTTAAATTCTCCCTTCTTCTCCCTCTCTCTACCTTTTTTCTGTCATTGCGAGAAAAATCGCTAGATTTTTTGTGGTAAGCTATTTGTTTTTCGTCATTGCGAAGGGCTTTAGCCTTGAAGCAATCTGTTTGCTTGTTGTTTTGTGTAGATTGCCACGCTCACTCACAATGATGCAAGGCTAGATTATGGATTGCTTCGGTCGCTGTGCTTTTTTGTAATGACGGATAAGTCAGCTAAAATGACAAAATTGCATTCGTCATTGCGAGAAATCGTAGAAATTCAATCTACTCTTTACTTTTTTTCTTTCTCATAAAATAAAAAGCAAGTCCTGCTAACCCGCCTAATATAATCGCTGCGATAAGATCCATTTTTACTCCTTATTTTAAAATAAAAAGTGCGATTATAACAATATGTTTATAAATTTATTATAAATAATATTAATATTTTCTACAAGAATTAAAACAAAATGTCAATTTATTAACAAAGTTATGTAAAAAATAAATTCTAAATATTTTTAACATAAGCTATCAAAGAATACGCCACTACGCACATTACACAAGCTGTAAAAAAGTCAATCAATCTTAAGAAGTTAGGATTTTTCATAGTTGAGCTTAGAATTTTTACCCCATAGCCTAAGGAGAAAAACCACACCAAAGAAGCACAATAAGACCCCAAAGCAAAAGAAATTTTCTCATCAAAGCTAAAATTAAGAGCGGCTGCACCGATTAAAAATATAGTATCTAAATAAGCGTGGGGATTAAGATAAGTAAAAGCCAAAGTTAAAAGCAGGGTTTTTTTCAAAGAATTGCTATGAATGCCTTCATCAAGGCTTTTTACTTCCTTGCTAAAAGCCGCACGAAAAGACAAAAGGGCATAAAAAAGGCAAAAAGCTATGCCCCCTAATGCTAAAATAAAGCTAAAAAGGCGGTTTTTACCTAAAAATTCACCTACGCCAAAAATGCCTAAGCTCATCAAAAACACATCTGAAACAAAGCAAAGGGTGCAGATGATAAAAACATAGCGTTTTAAAAAGGCTTGTTTGATGACAAAGGCATTTTGAGCGCCTATTGCCATTATCAAAGAAAGGGCTAGGAAAAAGCCCTTAAAAAAGACAAGTGCTGTCATCTAAGCATTTATCTTAAAACAAGAATAATAATGCCCATTTTCTCCACTAAGACTTGGTTCTAGTCTAGCACATTCTTCACTCGCTAGGGGACAGCGGGTGCGAAAAACACAGCCACTTGGGGGATTTATAGGCGAAGGTAAATCCCCTTCTAAAAGCTCTATTTTTTTCTGCCTTTCTATCTTAGGGTCAGGTATAGGCACAGCCGACATCAAAGCCTTAGTGTAGGGGTGCTTGGCTTCATTATAAATTTGCTCATAACTAGCAAGTTCGACCAAATTTCCTAAATACATCACCAAAACTCTATCTGAAATATGCTTGACTATGGATAAATCGTGAGCGATGAAAATCAAAGAAAGCTTGGTTTGTTTTTGAAGATTTTTTAGCAAATTCACAACCTGAGCTTGTATAGAAACATCTAAAGCCGACACAGGTTCATCGCACACCACAAGCTTAGGTTCTAAAATCAAAGCCCTAGCTATGCCTATCCTTTGACACTGCCCCCCTGAGAATTCGTGGGGATAGCGATTGATAAGATTAGGCAATAAGCCCACCTTTTGCATCATTTGCTCCACCCTTTGCTTAAGCTCATTTTTTTGCATAGCAGGGAAGTGAATTTTCAAAGGCTCGGCTATGATTTGCCCTATACTCATTCTAGGATTAAGCGAAGCAAGGGGGTCTTGAAAAATCATTTGTATATCTTTTCGCGTATCTTTCCATTCTGCCTTAGTCTGCGTAGCTATATTTTTACCCAGCCATACAATTTCGCCACTAAGATTACGATTAAGCCCCAAAAGAGCCTTAGCTAGAGTGGATTTACCACAGCCTGATTCGCCAACTACGCCTAAGGTCTCGCCCTGATAAAGCTTGAAATTGATTTTATTCACGGCTCTCATTTTGAGCTTTTTATGCCCAAAAAGCCTTCTTTCGCCCTTGATGTCATAAAAAACACTCAAATTTTTAAGTTCTAAAAGCACTTCTTTCATCTTAATCCCTCCAAAACAGCTTCAATGGGAGCAAAACAGGCTCTTTTGTGATGATTGGCAAGCTCTTCTAAAATAGGCTCTTTAAAGCATACTTGTTTAGCTAAAGCACAGCGGGGTGCAAAAGGACAGCCTTGCGGTAAATTTAGCAAATCAGGGGGATTTCCCGGAATGAGATTGAGTTCATTTTCTTCTAAATCCAGTCTAGGTATGGTCTTAATAAGCCCTAAGGTATAAGGATGGGTTGGGCGGTAAAAAATCTCATCCACACTCGCATACTCCATCATCTTACCCGCATACATCACCAAAACTTCATCACAAGAACTAGCCACTACGCCCAAATCGTGAGTGATAAGTATGATTGCCATTCCTAGCTCTTTTTGCAAATCTCTAAGCAGGGTCATAATTTGAGCTTGCACGGTTACATCCAAAGCCGTAGTAGGCTCATCGGCGATTAAAAGCTTAGGCTTACAAAGCAAAGCCATAGCTATCATTACCCTTTGACGCATACCGCCTGAAAGTTCGTGTGGATAGGCATTCATACGCTTTTTTGCCTCAGGAATTTTTACTGCATCAAGCATACGCACGCACTCATCAAAGGCTTGTTTATAGCTCATACCCTTATGCACACTCAAAACTTCTATAAGTTGGGAAGATACCTTCATATAGGGGTTTAAAGCCGTCATTGAATCCTGAAAAATGATAGACATTTTTTCAGAACGCAAATGGTTTAAATCCTTAGTATTTAAGTGCAAAATTTCCTTACCTTCTAAAAGCACACTGCCCTTAGTTTTGCTATTTTTAGCAAGCAAACCCATTAGAGCAAAGATGGTTTGACTCTTGCCTGAGCCTGATTCGCCCACTATGCCTAGGGTTTTGCCTTCTTCTAAATTAAAACTTAAATTATTAACCGCCTTCACTATGCCATCAGGGGTTTTAAAACTCACTTCTAAATTTTTTACTTCTAGTAACATACAAGCCTACCTATTCTAATCCTATCTGTCTTTAGGGTCAAGCGCATCTCTTAAACCATCGCCTATGAAATTAAAACAAAAAAGAGTAATGACTAAAAAAGTAGAAGGAAAGCCCACCAACCAAGGCGTTTGCTCCATAGAACTTACCCCATCATTCATCAAAGACCCCCAAGAACTCAAAGGCTCTTGCACCCCAAGCCCTAAAAAGCTCAAAAAGGACTCAAATAAAATCATCGCTGGCACAAGCAAAGAAGCATACACCACAACAACACCCAGTAAATTAGGCACTATATGACGCAAGATAATCTTTCTCGTGCTAACACCGCATACTAAAGCAGCCTGAACGAATTCTTTATTTTTAAGGCTTAGAGTTTGCCCCCTAACTATCCGTGCCATATCAAGCCAACTCACCGCTCCTATGGCAACAAAAATTAAAAGCAAACTTTGACCAAAAAAGGTTACTAAAAGTATCACTAAAAACATAAAGGGCAAAGCAGAAAAAATCTCTAAAATTCTCATCATCACTATATCGGTTTTACCCCCGATATAAGCTGAAGTAGCCCCATAAATCACACCAATAACCACAGCCATCAAAGCACCTAAAATTCCTACAAGCAAGGAAATTTTACCCCCGATAGCCACACGCACGAAAAGGTCTCTGCCTGAATTATCCGTCCCAAAATAATGTCCATTTTCAAAACTTGGCGCACTGGCTATCAAGCCAAAGTCTGTATCCTCGTAATTATAAGAAGACAAAAAAGAACCAAAAAAAGAAAATAAAAATACCAAAATGATTAAAATCAAACTCGCCACAGCAGCCTTATTGCGAAAAAAGCGTCTAAAGGTATCTTGCCAAAGGCTTCTTCCCTTAAGACTTTGATTTTGGGTGTCTAAAGCGTAAGCGGCTTGATTTTGCCAAGTCTTTCTAAGCTCTTCTAAGTCTAAATTTAAAGATTTTTCTAAAGTTTTGCCCACTTTTTTAGAATCATAAAGTTCATTTAACTGCATCATACACCTCAATTTGTGATTTTAGGGTCAAGAAAAGCGTAAGCAATATCCACTAAGGCATTGAAAAATATAGTCAATGCTCCCACTATAATGGTAAGGGATAAAACTAAAGAATAATCTCTATTTAAAGCCCCATTAACAAAAAGCTGTCCCACTCCGGGTATGGTAAAAAAGGTCTCTATGACAACTGAGCCTGTGATAATACCCACAAAGGCAGGCGATAAATAAGAAATCACAGGGATAAGAGCCGGTTTTAAAGCGTGTTTAAACAAAATTCTAAACACCCCAAGCCCCTTAGCCTTAGCCGTTCTAATAAAATCAGAATGTAAAATTTCTATCATAGAACCCCTAGTAATCCTTGAAATTCTAGCTATATAAGCTACGCAAAGTGCCATCACAGGTAGGATTAAAAATTTAAACTCCCCATTGCCCCAGCCCCCAGCGGGCAAAAGCTCTAGCTTGATAGCAAAAATAATCACAAGTAAAGGTGCTAAAATAAAACTAGGTAAAACCACACCTATCATCGCAAAGGCCATAACGCAATAATCTATGATTTTATTTTGATTTAAAGCCGCTATAATACCTACGCTAACGCCCACTAGCACAGCTATTACAAAGGCTATACAGCCTAGTATGATGGATACAGGAAAGGACTGAGCTAAAAGGTCATTGACGCTTAAATCCTTATAAACAAAGCTCGGTCCAAAATCGCCGTGGGCTAAATCCTTAAGATAAACTCCATACTGCACGATTAAAGGCTTGTCCAGTCCGTATTTTGCATTGATATTTGCCATAACTTCAGGCGGATAGGCTCTTTCACCCATAAAAGGACTACCCGGTGCTAGTCTCATTAAGAAAAACGAAATAGTAATGAGTATGAAAAGCGTAGGGATAGCCTGTAAAATTCTATAACAAATAAACTTTATCATTGCTCTACTATATATAAATCTTTGAAATAATAATTAGACGAAGGCTTGATTTTATAGCCTTTGACATAAGGCTTAACAAGCTGACTCGTGCTGTAAAAATACACCGGCACTAAAGGCGCATTAGTATAAAGAATTTCCTCAGCCTTAGCATAGAGTTTTGCCCTTTCTTCTTCGCTTGGAGCCTTATAAGCGGCTTTGATAGCCTCATCAAATTCGGCATTTTTAAAACCGGCTTGATTGTTAGAAGAGCCTGTTAAAAAGGTATTTAAAAAGCTACTTGCCTCATTATAATCCGAACACCATCCCGCTCTTGCCATTTCGTGCTGTCCTAAGCGGCGTGTGGATAAAAAGGTCTTCCACTCCTGATTTTGTAATTTCACATTAACCATACCGGCTAAATTTTGTTTCCAAATGGACGAAGCGGCGATGGCGATTTTTTTATGGTCTTCATTGGTATTGTATAAAAGCGTGAAAGTTAAAGGCTTTTCCTTGCTGTAACCGGCTTCTTTTAAAAGCTTAATGGCTTCTTCATTTCTTTTTTTCATATCCCATTTAGACCACTCAGGTGGGGTAATAAGCTCAGCTGCTCCTATGGCTGGAGGTGAGAAAGTGTAAGCTGGGGTTTGTCCTAGACGGGTGATTTTTTCTGTGATAATGCTTCTATCCAAAGCCATAGCCAAAGCTTGTCTGGTTTTAACATCATTAAAAGGGGCTTTTTGGGTGTTAAATTCATAATAATAGGTGCATAAAACAGGACCTGTAATAAGCTCTTTAGGATGTTCTTTTTTCACTGAATCGACAAGCTCCAAAGGAAATTCTGCAATATCAAGGCTTGAAGAGCGATAACGCGTATATGCGACAGAAGAGTTTTGAATCTGTAAAAGCGTGATATTTTCTAGTAAAACATTTTTAGAGTCCCAATAATAAGGATTTTTGCTGAGTATAGCTTCTTCATTGACTACCAAAGAATCTATTTTAAAAGGACCATTGCCGACTAAATTTTTAGGCTCACTCCAAGAATCCCCCAGCTTTTCAACAAGCTTTTGTGGCACAGGAGCTAGAACATAAAATTCGGTTAAAATATCCGCAAAAGGCACGGATTCTTCCAAAGTTAAAACCAAAGTATAATCATCTTTAGCCACTACACCTAACTCTTTTGGGCTTTTTTTACCCGCTAAAATATCAGAAGCATTAAGCAATTTCATATAAGTAAGATAAGAACCATAAGGAGAAGCGGTCTTAGGGTCGACTAATCTTTGCCAAGCAAAGACAAAATCACTAGCCTTAACACTCTCGCCATTAGACCATTTGGCATCTTTTCTAAGATTAAAAGTCCAAGTTTTATAATCATCACTATGAGTCCAGCTAGTCGCTACGCCCGGTATAATCTCATCGTCTGCATTAGAAGAAATTAAAGTTTCAAACAAATTCCTTGCAAAATAACCCTCAGGTGTGCCTTCTATTTTAGCAGGGTCTAGGGAAGCTGGGGCTGCTCCGGCGTTGAAAATAAGCTTTTGCTCTTTGGCTAATTTTTCACCCGGCTGAGGCGAAGCAGCAAAAAGCGTAACACAAGCTAATAAAAAACAAGAGAAGACCTTTTTCATCTTTATTTCTCCTTGAAATTATTAAAATAAAATTAATTGTGCCTTACTAATATTTAAATTTTACTTAAAATTCAATCTCTTAAAAATCAAAAGTGTAAAAACGAAACAACCTTTTTTAAGCTAGAATTACAAAAAAGAGTTTGATTTTAAATTTAGTTTTATTTCAAAAAGTAACATCGACTTACTTATTAAAAAATAACTTTTATTGAACTAGTGAAAATTACATATGATTTTTTAATTTTGCTTTTTAGCTTTCGTCTTTTCTAAAATTCTATTTTTTCAACTTTTGTTTTATTTAAAATTTCTTTTTTATTTTTTGACTTTCTTTGAAATTTCATATTTTTAGCACTTCTTTATCGCAAGAATACTTATAAGCACCATTGCAAACTTTTACTCCAAAAGTGAAACAAGCTAAAAAATCTGTTGTCATCGCAAGATTTAAATTCTCTCACAATAACGCAAAAAATTAGTCGTTTCACTCTCAATAATACCAATCTCATAATCACAAGCCAACTTATCAGCGTGGTAAGCTAGAAAATTACTAAGATTATTTTAATTTGACAAGTCAAATTTCAGGGCAACGCTTAGAATTTGTAGTTTATTTGAGTTTTTTCAAAGTCTTACAATGATAAAGGGGAAATATTAAAAAATATTTATAAACAACACCCATATTTTCTATGAAAAGTAAAGTTAAATTTACTAGTTAAAGCCTATATAAAAAGCTTTTAAAATAAATTTAATCACATATTTTTTACATAAATTATCAAAGAACTCACCACTAGATAAATCTATATATCAATATATATTGATATACTAACTTATACAAACTATAATTTCGAAAATTTCAAAAAAGGATTAATAATGCATGAAAAAATTTTACTCATACTCAAGGATTTTGCCTTTCTTTTTACCGAACTTTCTGTGCTTTTTATATTGGTTAATATGCTAGTAGCCTATCTTAATGAAAAATACTCCGCTTTTTTTGAAAAACATCTCAAAAAAGCCTCATTTTCAAGCTGTATAAAAGCTATATTTTTAGGTGCTTTGACGCCATTTTGCTCCTGTTCTTCCTTGCCCCTTTTAAATGCTTTTTTAAAAGCAAAAGTGCCTCTTAGCGTCTGCCTTTCTTATCTCATCACTTCACCTCTTATAAACCCCATACTTATAGTTGCTTTCATAGTAAGCTTTGGACTAAAAATTTCTTTTGCTTATTTTAGTTTTTTATTTTTTAGCATACTTTTTATCGCTTTTTGTGTGTCAAAGATGAATAAAGCTTTGTTTTTTAAAAAAGAATATCTAAGCCAAGACCAGCAAAAGAGCTGTTGTCAGGCTAATTCTTGCGAAAATAAAGTTTTCACTCAAAATAAATCCTATATTAACCCTAGAAAAAATCCCCTTAAAAAACTTTTTTATCAAAGTTTTAACGAGTATAAAAAAATATTTTTTTACATACTCCTAGCAGTAGCTCTTGGGGCTTTAATGCACGGCTTCGTGCCAAAAGATTTTTTTGATTTTTTAAAAGATTATGAATTTTTAGGAGTTGTTTTAGCGGCTCTTATAGGGGTTTTGCTTTATACAAGCTGTTCTGCTATGATACCCATAACACTTGCCTTAGTCCAATCAGGTGTGCCACTAGGTATAGTAATGAGCTTTTTAATCGCGGGTGCGGGGTGTTCTTTGCCTGAACTCATAATGTTAAAAAGCATATTTAAATTTTCTTTTTTGTTTTATTTTGCTTTGCTTATCGTTTGTATAGCTATTGGTTTTGGAAGCTTAGTATTTTACTTATAATTTTGCTTATAAAGGAATTATTATGAATGAATTTTTAAAAATCACCGCCGCACTCAATGATGAAAGCAGGATTTTAATCCTAGCTTTCCTACAAATTCAGGGCAAACTCTGTGTTTGCGATTTGCAACTTTCTTTAAAAATGAACCAATCAAGGCTTTCAAGACATCTAAAAATACTCAAAGAAGCAGGATTTTTAGAAGTGAATAGAAAGGACGTTTGGGCGTATTATGGAATCAAAAATGACCTATGTAGCTTTTGCCAAAGTGCCTTAGACCACATAAGTAAGCTCGAATGCAAACTTCCCAAACTCCAAAGACTATCGTGTCAATGCCCTTAAATCACTCCCCTCTCATATCAATCACATAGCGGAATTTTGCCTTGCCACTTGTAAGCTTCTCATAAGCTTCATCAATCTGGCTAGGCTTGATAAGTTCAGTCTCAGGGTAGATTGCGTGTTTTAGCGAAAAGTCCATCATTTCTTGAGTTTCTTTTATACCGCCTATCAAAGAGCCATAGACCCTTTTGCCCGCCTTATACACAAAATCCTTCACACTAATGCTTGGCATATTCTCGTGTGGAGGCAGTCCCACTATGCCAAATTCTCCCCCAAATTTCAGCAAGTCTAAATAGGCACTAGGCTCATAAAAGGTCGGTATGGTAGAGATTATCAAATCAAAGCGTTCTTTGATAATATTAGCATCCGTATGCGTGTAAAAATTACTCACGCCAAGTTCTAGGGCTTCTTGCTTTTTGTTTTCATTCCTAGCAAAAACACTTACCTTAGCACCCAGTTTAAGAGCGTATTTTACCCCCATCACACCCAGCCCACCAAAGCCAGCTATACCTACTTTAAAGCCTTCTTTAACCCCGCTAAATTTCAAAGGACTATAAGTCGTAATCCCCGCACAAAGCAAAGGAGCAACCTTCTCAAGTGGGGCATTTTTTGGCACACAAATGGCAAATTTCTCACTCACGACTATATTATTAGAATACCCACCATAAGTGTTTTCGCCCCCGTGAAAAATATCCTTGCTATTGTAAGTAAAGATGGTTTTGCCTTTTTGACAAAATTGCTCTTGTGAAAGTTTGCACGCCTCACATTCCCCGCAGGAATTTACCATACAACCTACCCCAGCATAATCGCCCACTTTAAATTTACTCACACCCGCTCCCACAGCGATAACCTCACCAGCAATTTCGTGTCCGGGAACGCAAGGATAAGTTGTTTCGCCCCACTCACTTCTTGCTGTGTGAATATCGCTATGACAAATTCCAGCAAAGTGGATTTTAATCAAAATATCCCTTTCGCCTACGCTGTGTCTGCTAAACTCAAAGGGAGTGAATTTAGCGTTCTTATCCAACATAGCATAGCCCTTGCTTGCAACCCTACCATTTTCTAAAATTCTCATTTTTTTCTCCTTTTTTAAAATAATTTTAATCCTTAGTCCATAAAACATTTATAAATTTTTTTAAATTTATAAGCTTTAAAAACTCTTGCTACCGACCCTTTATCTTAAGAATACCTACTATGTCTTAGGATAAGATTGCTTCACTGCGTTCGCAATGACGAGTAAAACTCCTTATAAAAATACTTTTACTCATTTCTTTAAATTTTCATACTCTTAAGCCAGAGTTTGATTTTATCTTTTTCTAGGGCATTAAAAGCCTGATTTGAAGCGATTAATTCTGTGTTTAATGCTCTTAAATTCGGCTCATCTTTTTCCTTAAGTTTAAACTCACAAGCAAAAGCAGGATAAATTCTAGCGCCTTTTTGCAGGGTGCTGATTTCATTCACAGCATTACCCAGTCCCCAACCTGCATTAGCCACGAATGGGATAAGATTTTTGCCCCTTAAATCGCACTTGCTTAAAAAACTTTTCATCGGCGCACTAAGACTAAGCCCCCAAAGCGGAGTGCCTAAAAAAATATTTTCATACCCTTCTAAACTAGGCAAAGCTCTAAGCTGGGGCATTATATTTTGCTCCTTTTGCCATCTTGCTAGAGCTACCATTTCTTCATAATCCTTAGGATAGCTTTGCACACATTCAAGACAAAAAAGCTCTGCTTTAAAAAGTTCGCTAAGATAAAGAGCTAAAATATGCGTATTTAAGGTGCGTGAATAATACACTACCGCATTCTTTTTCTCTCTAGCATAAAGCAAAGTTGGCAAAATAGCACTCGAAATTAAAAGCTTTAAAAACTCCCGCCTTTTCATTTACTAAGCTTACCCACTATATTTAAAGCATTTAGGGTGCGTGGATAACCAAGAAGGGGGCAAAGCTGAGTTAGAGTAGCGATTAAAACACTTCTATCATTTCCCACCTTTAAATTCCCACTAGTATGGGCTTCAAGCTGGGCTTCACAACCCCCAAGTGCAGCCAAAAATACAAAGGTAATTAGCTCTCTTAATTTCAAATCAAGCCCCGCTCTAGTGTAGTAATCCCCAAAGCAATTTTCACTCAAAAACCGCCTAAAATGTTTCATATCCGCAGGAGTATTTTCATTGCCTTGTATAATCACATCGCCAAAAATAGCAATTTGCAACTTCAAGCCTTCATCATAGCGATTAGCTCTTGTGGTTTTGCTTTGTTTTTTTAGCGGCAAAGGCACATTTTTAGCCCTTAAAATTTCATTACTAAGATTAAAAAATTCATAAGCCTTAGCAAAACCCACATAGGCTACGCTTTGATATAAAACTTCTTTCAAGGCTTCTGCTTTTACACCCCTTTCTAAAGCTTCGCTAAAAAGCTCTTTAAAGCTCTCTTTACCCCCACAAGCTATTAACGCACTTAGTTTAATAGCATAAGTATAATGTGTATTAAGAGTATTTAGCTTTGAAATATCGCTCTCAAAGCCCTTAAAAAATTCCCAAAATTCAGAGTCCAAATTTTTATCCTGCCTTTCTTGTTTCGCTTTTAAACTTAAAGCACCTAAAGCCAAAGCTCCACCCACTAAGGCTGAATTTTTAAAAAATTTGCGTCTTGTTTTCATTTGCCTACTCTTTTAGCTGCTTCGCCGCTGTAACGATGTCCTATGACGGCATTAGCGTCAAAGGCATTTGTGATGCTTTGCACTTCATCTTTACTCAAATCAAGCTTTAAAGCGTCCAAATTTTCTTTTAATCTTTGCTTGCTAGTCGTTCCAAAAATCGGTGCGATGAAAGTTTTTTGTGCTAAAAGCCAAGCCAGAGCAATTTGTGCTAAACTCGCCTTTTTCTTAGCGGCTAGTTCTTTTAAACTTTCTAAAAGATTTAAATTTTGCTTTAAATTTTCATTTTGAAGTCTAGGCACCGTGCTTCTAAAATCATCTTTTTCAAAATGAGTATTTTCATCAAATTTACCCGCTAAAAAGCCCTTGCCAAGTGGCGAAAAAGGCACAAAACCTATGCCTAGCTCTTCTAAAACCCCTAAAAGTTCGTTTTCGACCTCTCTCCACCATAGCGAATACTCACTTTGCACAGCACTTAGCTCAAAAACAGCATTGGCTTTTTTTATGCTTTGCACCCCTGCTTCGCTCATACCCCAAGCCCTGATTTTGCCTTCCTTGCAAAGCTCACTCATCAAATATGCCACCTCTTCAACGCTCACTTTAGTATCGACCCTATGCTGATAATAAAGGTCCAAATAATCCGTTTGCAAGCGTTTTAAAGAGCCTTCTATGCTTTGTCTTATGAGTTTTAAATCACTGCTTACGATTTGCTTTTCGCCTTGTATTTGAATGCCAAATTTAGAAGCAAGAATGATTTTATCCCTAAAGGGCTTTATAGCCTTTCCCACCAGCTCTTCATTGCCTAAATACACCTCAGCCGTGTCAAAAAAGCTAATGCCAAGCTCATAAGCTTGATGGATTAAGCTTATCATTTCTTTTTCTTCGCCACCCTTACCATAACCAAAGCTCATACCCATACATCCAAGCCCTAAGGCACTTACTTCTAATTTTCTTAATTTTACTTTTTTCATTTTTACTTCCTTATTTTTTTATAATCCTTACTAAGAGGATTTAGTTCATCTTTGCTCTCTTGCACCATTTTTTCATAATATTTCACCTTAAAATCAAGCTTTTCAAGCACGGCTTTTAACCTTTTCATCTCATCTTTAGCCTTCTTCCTTTCATTTTTAATTATCTCAAGGCGTTCTTTAGCACTTGCATTCCCCTTCGCACAAAGGCTAATATAGTGCTTTAAACTCTCTATACTCATACCAATACTACGGTAACACTCTATCCACGCCACCCATTCTAAATCATTCTCACTAAAATACCGCACCCCATTATCATCTCTTTGGATAAAGGGAAAAAGCCCCTTAGCTATCCAAAAACGAAGCTTTCTTGATGGCACTCCTGTTTTTCTCTCTACTTCTATGATGCTATAAGCCATAATCCTCCTTTAAAAATTTAAGCTCTTTAATCACTCTTGCAGGATTGCCTCCTACTATGACATTGCTTGGCACATCTTTTATTACCACAGCCCCCGCTGCTATGATGGAATTTTCACCCACACATACACCCGGACAAATAGTAGCATTAATGCCTACCCACACCCTATCTTTTATCACTATACCCTTGCAAGTGGTAATTTTTCTTTTGTAAGGATGAAGCTCGTGATTGATAGTAGCAAGACAAACCCTAGGAGCAATAAAAACATCATTACCGATTTCAATCCCACCCCTATCCATAAAAGTGCAGTTTTGATTAAGAAAAAAATTCTTCCCCACACGGATATTGCGTCCAAAGTCCGTATAAAAAGGGGGCAAAATCCACACACTTTTATCAAGCTTTTGCCCTGTGATTTGGCTAAAAAGCTCTCTTGTTTCATTTTCGTTAAGCTCTTTGGTATTAAGCTTGTGAAGAAGTTTTTGTGTGTTTTTAATCACAGCTAAAATTTTATGAAATTCAGGCTCATCAGGACTGATAGGCTCGCCACTTAAATCCCTTTGAAAAATATCTTGCATAGTTTATCCTTTGAATTTATCCTTTTTAAAGCTAAAATTTTCTTTTAAACCTGTGAAGACTTTTTAATCCTTACTCTTGCTTCCATTTTTGTATGAAATTTTAATCAAGGACAAGACCCACACTCCCTATCAAGCCTTCATTAAACAAAATCTTAATCTTTTAAGGCTTTAGCTTTTTAAGGGCTGCTTCATATTCTTCATCGCTGACAAGCTCAAGCCATTTAACCGCTTCGCCTTCTTTTGAGCCTGTCAATGCCAAATGAGCACCACCTAAATCAGAACCCCCGTGCCAGTGCTTGATATTTGGAGGACAAGAAAGCACATCGCCTTTTTTGGCTAGCCAAACTTGCCCATCTTCGCTGCCACTGATGATTTCTCCTTGCGTTACTATAAGACTCTGCCCTGCAGGATGGGTGTGCCAAGCACTCCTAGCTTTTGGCGCAAATTCCACCAAAGCCCCGCTGAAATTACGCCATTCATTTTCTTTAAAAAGCATATCTACCTTTACTTTTCCGCTAAAATTTTCTTTAGCTCCCACAAAAGAACCTAGGGTTCCTGATTTGCTAAGTTCTGCTTTTGCCATAACGCACACTCCTAAAATTAAAATCAAATTTAAAATTTTCATTCTTAATCCTTGAAAAAATTAAAATAAGTAAAATTATAAAAGCTGACACCTAGTGTCTGTCAAGGGCTGTAAGGAAAAATTTGAAATTTTTTTGATTTATCTTAAAAAGGGCTAAAAATTTTTAAATAAATTGCCTAATTTTAGGGATTTAAATAAAGAAAAAATAAGAATTGAAATTTTAGTTGCTATAAATTTTCATAAAAAAATTCATTGAAAAAAGGGAATTTGGTGTTTATTTTCGTCTATCATAATTTTAGCTGTTTTCACACACCACTATCCATTCTTCGTTCATCGTATTAGATAAGATTCCAGCTTGATTTGTGGGGGAATTTTTAAGTGGCATGGCTTTATTAGAAATTTTGCGTTTTAATGTTGTTAAATGTTTCAAGCCACTACTACAAAAAACTTCGGCAATAAATTTATCAGTAGGAAGTTGTATGTTTTTAACTTGACGGTTTCCCACCACAAAAAAGACTTTAGCACCAAAATTTAGAGCATTGACTAATTTTTTAATACTCATTTCTAAATCTACATAAAAACTTGAAACTTCTAAAGCCCTTTTTTCATCAAGTTTAGAAATTTCTTGTATATATTCTCGCATTATACCTTTGCTGTAAAGCTCTTTTGATTTTTTACCACCAAGAAGCTCAGAATCAAGCTTTCTTGCGTTTTTAACCCCCAAATACTCATTAATGAAAGTGCTAAATTGTCCATAAGCCACCGTTGTTTTAGAATCTCCATAAGGAGGGCTAGTAAGAATGGTATCAAATTTTTTAGTAGTATTCATAAAACTTGAGTTGATGATATTATGTGTAATATTTTTTATCTTAGCTTGATAAAAACACAAATAATCATCAATAAGAATATCTAATTTTTCATTGAAAATACGATAAGTATTTGGCTTGTAATTTTCATAATTTTTCATTCTAAAAAGTTTAAATTCATTATTTCTTGTATAACTCACCTCTCTTAAGGTCTCACTAAATGCGAGTAAAAATAAGTTCTTTGTGTTTTGATGTTTGATGCTATTTAAATGATGGAAAATAAGAGCCAAATCATTTTGAGCTTGTTTTTCTATCCAAAAATCAATATTTGTAATATTAGCCCTTTTAATTTCTGCTGTTTTTGTCATATTCTTAAGTAAATTAAACTTTTCTTTTACAAGAATTTCTTTTTCTATATAGCTAAGTCTAGCTTTTGATATAAGAATTGCTAAAGGATTTAAATCAAAGCCCACAAATTGCCTTATACCATACTCTAAGCCACTCATAAAGCTACTACCGCTCCCACAATATGGGTCTAAAAGATTTGTTTTCTTTGCTTTAAATTCTTTTAATAGTTCATAGCCAATTTGAGGCAACATAGTCGCTGGATATTTATGCAAATTAGGATACATTGAAGCATAATTTTGTCCCAAAAAATCATATTTGCAATTATGGATAACTTTCTCTTGTGATTGTGCGGCTAAAGTCATAATCGCTCTTTTATAAAGTTAAGCAAATAACTCAAAGGCTTGATAAAATCACCTGTTTTTATATCCTTGCCTATAAAGGCACAATCAAAAAATTTAAACATACCCCTATGTTGTGGATTGTTGATTTCATTATAAAAATTAACAGTGGCAAAACAAACCAAAGGCTGAATGGGTGGATTATAGCTAATGCTATATTTATCCTTAATACTAGATTCTGTATTGGCAATTTCCATTAAAAGCTTCCATTTATATGTTTGACCTGCCCTTTCCCTTAAAGAAGTTTTAAGCGATAAAATAAGACAGCTTGCTAAATTTTGTTTAGAATCTAGTCTATAAATTACCAAATCAACATCTGGTTTTTGTGTTTCTTCTCCCACTTTAATATAAAATAACTCTTTAAAATTTGGGATTTGTGATATTTTATTGGTAATAAAAATATTTTCATCAATATTCTTATTTTCTTTATTTTTTAAAAACACCCAAATGATAAGGTTTGAAAAGGCACTTCCTGCTATACTTTTCCTTGTTTGATTTATATCTTTAATTTCGCCTCTGTCCAAACGCTCTTGCAACAGCTTTTCAACCGCTTCTTTAGAGTCTAATAAATATCCATAAAGATTGTTAAAAATTTCTTTCAAAGAAAACTTTTTATCTTTTAAATCTTGAGTTATAAGCTTAAGCATAGGTCGCATATAATATTTACTTTCTATTTCTTGCAAGGTTTTTGTTTCAAGCTTATTTAACATTTTGTCTCTTACAATAATTAAGACTGTATAAAATTAATTTATACATAATTTAAAAATTTATAAAACCCCATTCATCACACATCCAAATGCTTCACATCTTTAGCGTGAGCTTGGATATAATCGCGTCTAGGTTCAACCTCATCACCCATAAAAAGATTAAAGGTATCATTGGCTCTTTGTGCGTCTTCTATGGTGATTTTTAAAAGTCTTCTTACACTCGGATCCATAGTCGTTTCCCAAAGTTGCTCAGGGTTCATTTCACCTAGACCCTTATAGCGTTGTATAGTGGCACCTTTTTTAGCATTGCTTTCAACATCTTCAAGAACTTCTAAAATATCTTTATCAAATTCTAAGCCTCTATCTTTAATCCTATCAAAAATATAACTGGCTTCTTCATAGAGTGGATGAGTAAAAAGTTCTTCATTGATTACAAGTTCTTCCAAGCCATTTTGAGTTTGAACGAAAGCTCGAATTTCGTTTTCATTGATAGAATGATTTAAGATATTATGTCCTTGTGTCTCTAAGAATTGCTTGATTACACTGAATAATTCTTCATTATTTGCTTTAACTAACTTTGGATTTTCTATCATATAGCGTATTACGCAAAGCACATTAAAACGCTTTTCAATGTCTTTTAAAATCGCACGGTAAGCCGCAACGATTTTCAAATAATCTTTTAAATCATTCATTCCTATACCTTCATAATTTAAACCTTCTATTCCCGTTTCTATCAGGTATTCACTCAAGGCTTTTTCATCCTTTAGATAAATTTGCTTTTTAGCTTTTTTATAAAGATAAAGCGGAGGTTGAGCTAAATAAATATGCCCATTTGCCACAAGTTCATTCATAAAACGGAAGAAAAAGGTCAAAAGTAGGGTTTGTATATGCGAACCATCTACATCCGCATCGGTCATTATGATGATTTTATGGTATCTTAGTTTATTAACATCAAAATCATCGCCTATGCCACAACCAAAAGCAGTAATCATATTTTGAATTTGCTCGGATTTTAAAATTTTATCCAGCCTTGCTTTTTCAACATTTAAAATTTTACCCCGCAAAGGCAATATAGCTTGAAAAGCTCTTTCGCGACCTTGTTTTGCAGAACCCCCTGCACTATCGCCTTCCACAAGATAAATTTCACTTTCGCTTGGGTCTTTGCTCTGACAATCAGCTAATTTACCCGGTAAGGTCCCTACACTTAAGCTTTCTTTTTTACGCGTTAGTTCTCTTGCTTTTTTAGCCGCTTCTCTGCCCCTAGCTGCCATTAAGGCTTTATTCATAATGGCTTTAGCTTCGATAGGATTTTCTTCAAAATATTTGCTTAAATACTCAAAAGAAGCCTTTGAAACTATGGGACGCACATAAGATGAGCCTAATTTTCCCTTAGTTTGCCCTTCAAATTGTGGCTCAGGCACCTTTACACTCACCACAGCGATTAAGCCTTCACGCACATCTTCGCCCGTGATTTTATTGTCCTTTTCCCTAGCACTTGCATTAGCTTCGATATAATTACTTATCACACGCGTTAAACCCATTCTAAAACCAGCTTCGTGCGTTCCGCCGTCTGGGGTCTTGATATTATTTACAAAAGAAAGTAAATTTTCACTATAAGTATCATTGTAGAGTAAAGCCACTTCGACATTGACATCTTCTTCATCTACACTGAAAAAAATCGCTTTGGTTAAGGCTTCTTTTTTGTTTAAATCTGTAACAAACTGAGAAATTCCCCCTTCAAAATGAAAACTCTCCATCTTGTCTATGCGATTGTCTTTGAAATTTATAGTGATTTTAGGATTTAAATAAGCAAGTTCTCTAAAGCGTTTTGCCAGTATTTCATAATCAAACTCAGTCAATTCAAAAATTTTATCATCAGGCCAAAATTCTATGGTTGTTCCTGTTTTTTTGCTTTTTCCTATCACTCCAAATTCACTAGCAACCTTACCTTCTGCAAATTCTTGGCGGTAAATTTCACCCTTTCTTTCCACTGTGGCGATGAGTTTTTTAGAAAGAGCATTAACAACTGAAACACCTACTCCGTGAAGTCCCCCTGAGACCTTGTAAGTGTCTTTATCAAATTTCCCCCCAGCGTGAAGAACGGTTAAAACAACGGTTAGAGTTGGCATATTTTCACTTGGATGCATATCAACAGGAATTCCACGACCATTATCCCTGACTATACAGCTTCCTTCAGTAGTGATTTCTACATCTATGGTATCACAATACCCTGCCATAGCTTCATCAATAGAATTATCCACCACTTCATAAATCATATGATGAAGTCCGCCTATATTGGTATCTCCTATATACATACCCGGGCGTTTTCTAACAGCTTCTAAGCCTTTTAAAACCTTAATATTACTTCCGCCGTAATTTTCTTGCATATTTTTCCTTTTACTCGTTTTTTCTTACAAAATCATAGGCATAATAATCATCGATAGTCCTTGAGATTTGACTATAAATGCTGAGTTAGGTTCATTCACACTTAGACTAAATTTTTCTTCTTCTATAGAAGTTAAGAAATCAATCAAATGCTTAATTTTTATAGTAAGATTAAACTCTTCACTTACTCCCGTTTGAATTTCAAGTTCTGTTTTTGCTTCCATATTATCTAAGCTTATGCCTTCAAAGATGAGTTTATCTTTGTTAAAATGAAGTTTCATTTTTTCAGTTACTACGCTGATTTTTTTAAGACTATCTATAAAATCTTCTGTTGAAAAGCTAAGTTCTTGGCTAAAGGTTCTTGGTATGACTTTTTCATAATCAGGGAATTTATCATTAATAAGCTTTGTAAAAAATTCAAAATTTTCATTTTTAGCGATAAGCATATTTTTATCATAAAAAATTTCTATTTTCTCATAAAAGAGTTTTTGCATTTCCATAATAGCTTTTTTAGGGATACTGAAGCTAAATTCTTGTTCATTTGCCTTTTCTAAAGTATAAATTGCAAGGCGTTTGGTATCTGTTCCTACGAAATTAATCCTATCTGCTTTTATATCTAAAAACGCTCCATTTAAGGAGTATTTTGGATTGTTTGTATCAATGCTTGGTAGTATTTTTTTAAGTGAGCGACTTAAATCACTAGAATCAATGTCAAATCTATCTTTTCCTTCTGTATTTGGGAAATTTGGAAAATCTTCGTGATTAAACATAGGAAGTTTATATTTAGTGCTTTTTTGTCTTATAAATAAGAAATTATCAATAGTCTCTAAAACAACTTCTTCATTGTTTAAACTCTTAATCACATCGGCTATACTCTTAGCATTTGCAGTTGCAAAGCCTGAATTTTCTACGCGGATTTTTTTGATTTTGTAGTTAATCCCTATCTCATAATCACTGGCTCTAATGACTAATTTATCTCCATCAGCGTGAAAAAAAAGATGAGAAGTGATGGTGCTTGAATCTTTTTTTTCTACATAAGCATTGCATAGGATGACCGCAGATTCTAAAGTATTTTTGTTGATACTTAGCTTCATTTTTCTTTCCCCTTTATTTAATTTTAAATTCATAATAATAATAAGCTTGTTGAAATTGTGAAATTCTTCAAAGCAAAATAATCAAATTTGTATTTTATCATACTTTGCTTAATTTCTTTTTTTCACATAAGATTTTCTTTTTATTCACATTATTTCACTAACTTTGACTTTTGACTAAAATTTTGTTTTTTAATTCTTCGATTTTTGTTTTTAAAGACAAATCATTTTCTATCATTTCTGTGATTTTTTTGACATTATGTGAAATAGCCGTGTGGTCTTTCATTTCAAAATAATTCGCAAGTTGTGGCATAGTTAAAGCCGTAAGTGTCCTAGCTAGGTAAATTATAATGCGTCTTGCTAGGACTATATTTTGGGTTTTTTTATTGGATTTCACATCGCTAGGCTTGATGTTAAATTCTTTACATACCAAAGTTAAAATATCATCTATGGTGATATTTTCTTTTTTTTCTTTGATATGGTCTTTCATCACGCTTTTAGCAAGTTCTAGGGTGATTTCTTGTCCTAGTATGGTAGCATAAGCATTAAGACTGATGATGATACCTTCTATTTCTCTTATATTATCGCCTAAGGAAGTGGCGATATAGTTTATGATGTCATTAGAAAGATTAATGTCGTTAAATTCACATTTTTTTCTTATGATGGCGATTTTAGTATCCAGTTGAGGTGGGGTAATATCAGCTATAATGCCGTGAGCAAAACGGCTTTTTAAGCGTTCGGTTATGCCTTTTAACATATTAGGCGGATTATCCGAAGTCATAATGATTTGCCCGTCATTGTTTTTGATTTCATTAAATATAAAGAAAAATTCTTCTTGAATTTTATCCGTTTTGCCTAGAAACTGCACATCATCTATAAGCAAAACATCACAATTTCTATATTTTTCGTGGAATTTATCCAAAGAGCCGTTTTTTAAATTTGAAGTAAAATCATTGATAAAATTTTCACTCGTAGCGTAAATGACCTTTTTTCCCATTTCTAAGGACGCATTTCCCACAGCTTGAAGCAAATGTGTCTTCCCAAGTCCAGTAGGACCATAGATGAAAATAGGATTATAAAGTTTGCCTAATTTATCCTTATGCGTTATCGCCTTGCAAGCTCCATAAGCGTATTTGTTAGAATCCCCCACGACAAAACTTTCAAAAGTAAAAGAAGGGTTTAAAATCGTGCTTTGTGCTTTGATGTGAGCGATGTCGATTTTCGTGCTTTTATGGCTTTGTTTTTGTTGTTGGGCTTGTATGTTAATAAGAGCCTTATTTCCGCTTTGAACTTCATAATAATGGGCGATTTTCTTGCCGTATTTGGTCTGTATGAATTTAGCTATGAGTTCATTAGGTGCGTTAAAAACCAAAAAATCCGCCTTGCTTTGCTTTTCATTAAATTTTAAGCTAGATATGTAGTTTTCGTATTCGTTTTCGCTTAATTCTTTTTTAAAATTTTCAAGTATTTCGCTTGGATTCATCATCTCTCTTTAAATTTTACATAAGGGTCTAAATTTTATCTTAAATTTTATAAAAAAAGGTTAAAATTTCTTTCATTCATTAAGGACAACTTTGAAAATTCTAGGAATAGACCCCGGCTCAAGAAATTGCGGTTATGCCATCATAGAAGCCAACAAGGGCAAAAACACACTCATAGAAGCAGGACTTATAAAAATAAAGCCTAGCACTTTACAATACCAAATCACCGAGCTTTGCGAAGGTTTGGACTTGATTTTTAAAAACTATCACTTCGATGAGATAGCCATAGAAGACATATTTTTCGCACACAATCCCAAAAGTGTTTTAAAATTAGCCCAATTTCGCGGTGCTTTGAGCCTGAAAATTCTACAAATTCACGGAGACTTTGCCGAATACACCCCACTTCAAGTGAAAAAAGCCGTTACAGGCAAGGCAAAGGCAACTAAAGAGCAAGTGGCTTTTATGGTAAAAAGACTGCTAAATCTAACAAAGGACATCAAGCCTTTAGACATCACAGATGCCATTGCCATTGCCCTTACCCACGCAGCGAATTTAAGACTTAGAGTGTAACCTGTCCCATCATTGTGATAAATCGTCATTGCGAACGCAGTGAAGCAACCTATGATGGTATCATTACGCCTTATGCGTCATTGCGAGTGAAACGAAGCAATCCCCTTAAATTTAAGCTTAGCTTACTTCGCCGACACCGCTGTCTCGCAATGACAAGTAAGATAGCTTTTAATAACAGATTAAAATCCCTATGATTTTACTTAAAATTCAAATCTTATTAAAACAAAATAAACTATAATCATCTAAATCAAGCAAGGAAAAATTATGCAAACCATAACCCTACAAGCCAATGAAAAGCAATTAAGCAAACTCATAGAAGTCTTTAAAGAGCTAAATATCAGCTATGAAATAGAAAGTGCGGACTATGAAAAAGCCCTAAGTGAATATGAAAGTGGCAAAACTTGGGAAGAAACAAAACAAGAACTTCACAAAGCCTTAAACGATTATGAAAGCGGCAAGGCTAGGTTATACACTCTTAAAGAAGTTGAAAACATAACAAACGATTTCATAGCTAAGGCTTGATTATGGAGCTTATTTTTAGTGATAATTTTTTAAGCCGTTTAACTGATATATTAAAATTTATCGCAAAGGATAGCAAAAAAAGGGCATTGAATTTTAAAAATGAGCTTTTAAAACAACTACAAGGGCTTCATTTTATGCCCTACAAATACAGAAAATCCCTAGCTTTTGATGATGAAAATATAAGAGATTTTATCTTTAAAGGCTATGTTATACCCTATAAAATAGAAAAAGATTTCATCGTTATTTTAGCTATTTATAAAGAAAACTTACCCGATTTTACTTAAATTTAAAGCAAGTGGTTTGCTACACCCCGCCCCGTCATTGCGAAGGAAGCAAAGCGACTGAAGCAATCTAGTAGGGTGGCTTTGCAATTTAAATCGTCATTGCGAACGCAGTGAAGCAATCCCTTTAAATTCAAAAGTAGATTACCACGCTTTTGTAAAACAAAAGCTCGTAATGACGGATTAAATGACGAAAATTAGATTGCCACGAAGTCTAAGACTTCTCGCAATGACGGAATTTAAAATTTTCAAAAGTTGGAACAGAACTTGCTTATAAATCTCACATAAACGCAAAAGCTTTTTTAAAGCCAAAGCGTTAAATTTTTAAAGCAATATTTCATAAAGGATTTACTATGATGCGTTCTCTTTGGTCTGGCGTAAGCGGACTTCAAGCACACCAAGTTGCAATGGATGTTGAAGGTAACAATATTTCAAATGTCAATACCACAGGTTTTAAATACTCCCGTGCTGACTTTGGGACTATGTTTTCCCAAACGGTGAAAATCGCCACCACCCCCACAGATGGCAGAGGCGGTCAAAACCCCCTTCAAATCGGTCTAGGTGTCTCTGTATCTTCTACGACTAGAATCCATTCTCAAGGTTCAGTGCAAACCACAGATAAAAATACCGATGTCGCTATAAACGGCGATGGTTTTTTTATGGTAAGCGATGATAGCGGACTTACGAACTATCTTACTCGTTCAGGGGATTTCAAGCTTGATGCTTATGGGAATTTTGTCAATAACTCAGGCTTCATCGTGCAAGGATGGAATATCAATTGGGATGATCAAACTATCGATAGTTCAAGAAGTCCTACCAATATCTTTGTCGATCCGGGTATGCACATTCCCGCAGCAAAATCCACAGAAGTAGCTATCAAGGCAAATTTAAATAGCGGTTTAAATGTCGGAACAGCAAGTCGTCCTATTTACGGGCTTGATTCCATTCACGGCTACAACAAAAAAACAGGCGAAACAAAGGACGAGAACGATACAGGCACTACTCAATTTTACACCACTTCGAAAAATGCTATAGAAGTTACGGAAAAGGGTGTGGATGCGGGCGCACTTTTTAACGCAAATGGAACGGGACTGAATTTAAGAGAAGGTCAAGGTATTTGGGTTTCTTATGCGGACTCTACTTTCTCAACTTACAAGGGTGCAAATCAAAATGTCTATGATTCTGGCAATACTGGGGCTCAAAATGGTGTTATTTTCTGGGGACACGAGCAAAAGCCAGCTACTTTGGATATCACTTTAAACGGAATTCAAATCACAAATACCAATATCAAATCCCTAGACGAAGCCATAGCCTATATCAATACCTATACCAATGCTACAGATGGTAGAGAAGGAACAGGAGTAGTTGCTTCTAAAAAAACCGATGGTTCGGGTATAGTTTTTACCAATAAAAACGCCGATGGCACTACGGATAATATGAAAAATATTGATTTAACCGTAAATGCAAACAACTCAGCGGGTGAGCTTCAAAACGTTCCAGCTCAAGGTAATAACTTTGCTGGATGGCAAAACTGGAATTTGACTAATGCAGGTGCTGCTCAAGCAGGTGCGGGTTCAAACTGGATAGATGGTAACTTTAACGCTAATCAAAATAGAGTTCAAATCGTAACCGCTCATAAATATGTTTATAGTTCTACTCCACAAACTCTAACTGATATGTATAATCCTGATGGGGGTCATACTTGGAACCAAGCGAATTTAAATACAGCGGGAACTCCAGAAAACAACTACCAACTTGCTATGAATGAGGCTCTTTTAACCACTACTCCAAGAACCTTTAGAACCACTGAGGATTTAAGAGAGCTTTTACAAAGAGACGCTAGATATGGGGTGGATTATGATGGTAGCGGTGGCTTTGAAGCTGATGGTAGTGATGTGAATGAAGGTGTGAAAGTCGTCATCACTGAAAATGGGAATTTTTCCATCACGAATCCTAATGTAACCAGCAATCCACCAGCGGGTATCAATCAAAACAACAGAACAACGCATAATATGAATTTCAATATAACTGCCTACACGGATACTCAAGGTAAAATAAGCACAAACGACGCTTTCACTAAAATTTTCAAGGCCTTTGATGGAGCCTTGACCGTGGGAACAGCGGCTAAGGAAAGTGAGCAATTAAGACTTTCATCTTTTTCAGCAGGGCTTGAAATCTTTGATAGTTTAGGCAATAAACACACCCTTGAAGTGCAGTTTGTCAAGCAAACTACCACTCAAGATGGGGGTAATGAATGGCAAATGATAATCCGTGTGCCTGAACCTGCTGAGATTAACACCACAGGCGAAGGACCTAATAATATAGTCGTAGGCACAGCGAGATTTAATAATGATGGAAGTTTGGCAAGTTATAATCCTAAGACCTTAAATTTCAGTCCAAATAACGGAGCAGCACCCAACCAACAAATCAAACTTTCCTTTGGAACGAGTGGAAGCAATGATGGACTTGTAAGCTCAAGCTCGGCTTCTACTCTTACAGGACAAGCAACAGATGGCTATACTTCGGGTAATCTTAAGCCTGAAGCTATCAGGGTAGATGAGAAAGGGAATTTACTGGGCGAATTTACCAACGGCAAGACCTTTGCAGTGGCTAAAATCGCAATGGCTTCAGTGGCAAATAACTCAGGGCTTGAAGAAATAGGAAGTAATCTTTATAAAGTAACCGCAAATAGTGGAAATATAGTCGTAGGCGAAGCAGGAACAGGCGGAAGAGGCGAAATGAAAACCTCAGCTCTTGAAATGTCAAATGTGGATTTAAGCCGAAGTTTAACAGAGCTTATCATCATACAAAGGGGCTATCAAGCCAACTCTAAAACCATATCCACAAGTGATCAAATGCTTCAAACTCTTATTCAGCTTAAGCAGTAGGGTTTAAGCTTGGGGTTTGTGTCATTGCGAGGCGACTTGTCGCCGAAGCAATCCCAACAGGAAAAGACAAGAAAGGAAGGAAATGAGACCACTTAAAAGCCCTTGCGTTTATATATTGTTTAATAAACCCAATGGCACTTTATATGTGGGCGTAACGAGTGATTTAAAACAAAGAATTTTTCAGCATAAAAATAAATCTTTTGGTGGTTTTACGGCTAAATACAATGTAGATAATTTAGCTTATTTTGAATTACACGAGAATATGGAAGAAGCCATCTTAAGAGAGAAACAACTCAAAGGTGGAAATCGTGCTAAAAAAATCGCCTTGATTTTAAGTATGAATGAAACTTGGCGTGATTTGAGTGAAGATTTTTTATAAGGTGGTAAAGTCGTCATTGCACTAAAATCGTCATTGCTGTGGGGTTAGTGTCATTGCGAGGCGACTTGTCGCCGAAGCAATCTATATACTAGAAACTTAAAACAAACAGATTGCTTCGTTTCACTCGCAATGACGGGTAGGTTGGCTTGTAATGACGGAATTTAGTTTAAAATGTCATTGCGAAATTTGGCGTAGTCAAATTGAAGCAATCCATCAAACCCAAAGCCCAGCTTTACAAGCCTAGTTTTTACTAGTCTTGTAATACTAGGCTTGAATGCCTTCATTTTATTGCTAACTCGCTCTTTTGTAAGGGTGAGTTACAATAATCGTTTTAAAATTTGCTATAATTTTGACCTTATTTTAAATTTAAGGAAAAATATGCGTTATGGCGAAAAAGAAATCAAAGAATTTGATGTAGAAAATATGGAAATTTGGGAAAATACAGCCAAAAATGATTATATCATAAAAATCACTTTGCCTGAATTTATGTGTTGTTGTCCGCGTTCGGGTTATCCTGACTTTGCGACTATTTATTTGGAGTATATGCCCGATAAATTTGTGGTTGAGCTTAAGGCGATTAAGCTTTATATCAACACTTTTATGTATAGAAATGTTTCACATGAAGCCAGTATCAATGAAATTTACAGCACACTAAAAGATAAATTAAAACCAAAATGGATTAAAGTTGTAGGCGAGTTTAACCCGCGTGGAAATGTCCATACCAGCATAGAATGCCGTAGCGATATGGTAGTGCCTAAGTGATTGATAAGGAGTGGAAGTATGAAAAAAATATCAAGCATTGTTGTAGGCGTTGTTTTATTTTCAAATTTGGCTTTAGCAGATGAAAATTCTGGCTTTTTTATAGGGACTGATGCGACTTGGATGCATGCTCAGGTAAAAGGGGATTTAAAACATAACAAGACAAATAAAACTTTCAATGGCGATGTTTCGGGCAATATGCCTTCATTTGGCTTGAAAGCAGGGTATCATTTTAACCAAACTCATAGAATTTATGCAGCTTATAATTATTCAGATGAATTTAGTGATTTTATTAGAATGCCTAGTTTTCAAATAGAAGGGGATTTTACTACGCATAAATTTTTAACAGGCTATGATTTTACTCCTAAACTTTTTGAAAAAACAAGAGCGGTCTTGGGTGTGTATTCAGGCTATGCGAAGACAAATATAGAGTTAAAAACTTCGCGTTTATCCTTATCTCAAGATTTTGATGGTTTTGTGTATGGTGCTAAAATCGGAGCCTTGTATGATTTCAATTCACACAATGAAATAGAACTAGGTTTTAAAGCAGAGCAAATACATTATAATTCCAGAAATTTTTATCAAAGCACCATAGGTTCAAATTTCTATAATCCTAGACAGATAAATTATGGTGTGTATTTAGGATATAATTATAAATTTTAATCTAATGTAGGTTTTTCACAGCTTGCATTAGAAATCATCCCCCGCCGATGAAGTATCTTTCCACATCATCAAGCAATTTTTCGCAAATGCTTGAATCCGTGTTTTTTTCCACGACTAGATTGATATAAGTTTTGGTATCTCTAAAGCTTCCTGCGGATTTGGAATTTTCGCGGGTGAGTTTTTGATTGTCCTTAGTGTATTCTATGGTGATATTAAATTTTATCGCCGCACTGGCTTCGCCCAAATTTGTTTTGACTAACACATTCATTTTAGAAGCTTTAGTTAGAGTAGCCTGGGTTTTGTTGATGATTTCTTTAAAGCGTTGGCAAGAGCGTATGAGTGTGGCGATGAATTTATTATCAAGCCCTTCATAAGCGACTTTGAGCTTGTTTTTAATATCCTTTGTGCTTTCCTTTTCAGGGGCGACAAAAACCATATAAAAGCCGTTTTTTATAGTTACATTATCGCTTTTTGCGTCCCTTCCGCTTGACATAACCTTAACATAAACAGCATTATCTAAATAAACTCTGTCTATCATAGGGCCATAAATTTCGTATTCTTTTTTACGGACTATAACCTCACGAGCTAGGACATTTAATTTCACATTGGCTTCGTGGATAACAGGTTCCATTTCTTTTTTAATCTCTAAAAGTTCTTTTAACATCAACTTCCCTTTCGTTACTTAAAATCACAATTATATCAATAATTTTCTTAATTTAAGAATTTTACAAACACATTTACTGAAAATATGATATATTTAAGGATTAATTTTAAACAAAGGAGAAAAAGATGAAGCAAATTTTTAAAATTTCAAATTCAGTTCAACAAAAAAGTAAAGACAATGCTTTTAACCTGTTGCTGCAACTCTCACTCTAAAACTCAAATTTTATTTTTAATCATTTTTTTGCATTTTTAATTTTTATCATTGTTTCTAAGTTTTTGAATTTTTCAATTCATTTTTAAGTTTTATTTTAAAAAGGATTATTATGAAAGACAATAAAATCATCATTTTTGATACCACCTTGCGTGATGGCGAACAAGCCTTAGCTAGCTCTTTGAGTATCAATCAAAAATTACAAATCGCTTTGGCACTTGAGAATTTAGGCGTAGATGTGATAGAAGCAGGCTTTCCTGTGTCTTCGCAAGGCGATTTTAAAGCCGTGCAAAATATCGCTTCAAAGGTTAAAAACTCAACCATCTGTGCGCTTTCTAGGGCTTTGGATAAGGACATAGACACAGCCTATGAAGCCTTAAAAATAGCAAAGCATTTTAGAATTCACACCTTCATAGCCACTTCAAATTTACACATACAAGATAAGCTTAAAAAGGACTTTGACACCATTTTAGAGATGGCAAAAAGGGCTGTAACGAGAGCAAAATCCTACACCGATGATGTGGAATTTTCTTGCGAAGATGCAGGAAGAACCCCCATAGATAATCTTTGTTTTATGGTAGAAACGGCTATAAAAGCAGGGGCTACGACCATAAATATCCCCGATACCGTGGGCTATACTTTACCAAGTGAATTTGCTAATATCATCAAAATTTTATTTAATAAGGTGCCAAATATAGACAAGGCTGTCATTTCCGTGCATTGTCATAATGACTTAGGTATGGCAACGGGCAATAGCTTAAGTGCTATTTTGCAAGGGGCTAGGCAAATAGAATGCACTATGAACGGACTAGGCGAGAGAGCGGGTAATTGTGCTTTAGAAGAGGTTGTGATGGCTATAAAAACGAGAAAGGATTATTTAAAGGGCTTTTATACGGATATTAAATGTGAAAATATCTTTAAAACTGCTAAATTAGTCTCAGCCATCACAAACGAAACCATCCCTTCACACAAGGCTATCATAGGTTCTAACGCCTTTTCACACAGCTCAGGCATACATCAAGATGGTGTGCTTAAAAATAGAGAAACTTATGAAATCATCAGTCCTAGCTCCATAGGACTTAATGAAAATCGTATGCTAATGACAGCAAGAAGCGGTAGGGCTATGATAAAAACTTGCCTTGAGAATTTAGGTTATGATGAGAACACTTATGATTTAGACGCTGTTTATGAGAGTTTTTTACGCCTTGCGGATAAGAAGGGTCAAGTGTATGATTATGATTTAGAAGCCTTGATGTTTTTAAGCTGTGAGAGTGAGCAAGAGAATGAATTTGTGCTTGAAAAATTAAGCGTAATAAGTGGCAATATCCCCACAGCTAGCATCTGTATGCGTATCAAAGAAGAGCTAAAAACCGAAGCTTGCACGGGCAATGGTCCCATTGAAGCGGTGTTTAACTGCATAGCTAGGATTACTCAGCTTGAACCTGTTTTAAAAGCTTATAGTATCAATGCAAAAAGCTCAGGTGTGGATGCCCAGGGGCAGGTGGATGTGGATTTGGAATTTAAGGGCAGAAAATTTCACGGCAAAGGACTATCAACCGATGTTATAGAAGCTTCAGCACAGGCTTTTGTGAGTGCTTATAATGCGATTTTTCGCTCTTTAAAAGTAGAAGAAAGGAAATTAGCGTGAGAACTTATAAAATAGCGGTTTTAGCAGGTGATGGCATAGGACCTTCGGTAATGAAAGAAGCTTTAAAAATTTTAAGCTTTATCGCCCAAAAATACGGCTTTAAATTTGAATTTAACGAAGCTAAAATAGGAGGAGCTAGTATAGATGCTTATGGAGTGGCTTTAAGTGATGAAACCTTAAGGCTTTGTGAGCAAAGCGATGCGATTTTGTTTGGTTCTGTGGGCGGACCTAAATGGGATAATTTGCCCGTAGAGCAAAGACCTGAAAGGGCTTCGCTTTTGCCTTTAAGAAAGCATTTTAATTTATTTGCTAATTTGCGTCCTTGTAAAATTTATGAAGGCTTAAAGCACATTTCGCCCTTAAAGGATGAAATCCTTCAAAAAGGCGTGGATATTTTATGTCTTAGAGAGCTTACGGGCGGGATTTATTTTGGCAAGCAAGAATTAGGCAAAGAAAGGGCGTATGATACTGAAATTTACACCCAAGCTGAGATAGAAAGGATAGCACGCCTTGCTTTTGAAAGTGCTAGGATAAGAAGGAAAAAAGTGCATTTAATCGACAAGGCAAATGTTTTGGCTAGTTCTATTTTATGGCGTGAAGTGGTGGCAAAAATCGCAAAAGCTTATGATGATGTAAGCTTAGAATATATGTATGTGGATAATGCGGCTATGCAAATTATCAAAAATCCTAGTCATTTTGATGTAATGCTTTGCTCTAATCTTTTTGGCGATATTTTAAGCGATGAATTAGCTGCTATTAGCGGGTCTTTGGGTTTGCTAAGTTCGGCAAGTTTAAATGAGAAGGGCTTTGGACTTTATGAGCCAGCAGGGGGAAGTGCGCCTGATATAGCACATTTAAATATAGCCAATCCCATAGCCCAAATTTTAAGTGCGGCTTTGATGTTAAAATATAGCTTAAAAGAAGAAAATGCTGCAAAGGATATTGAAAATGCAGTATCTTTAGCCTTAGAGCGTGGAAAAATGACTAAGGATTTAAATCCTAAATCTTACTTAAGCACCGATGAAATGGGAACTTGTATTTTAGAAATTTTAAAGGAGAAAAACAATGGCTAAGACCCTATATGAAAAGGTATTTGACTCTCATGTGGTTTATGAGAAAGAAAATGAACTTCCTATACTTTACATAGACAGGCATTTAATCCACGAAGTAACAAGCCCACAAGCCTTTTCAGGGCTTAAAATGGCAAAACGAAAGATGGCAAGAGCGGATTTGACTTTGGCAACCATAGACCACGATGTATCGACTAAAAGCACGGATTTAGAGGCTTGTTCTGCTATGGCAAAGGAGCAAATCACTACCCTAATGCAAAATACTAAGGAATTTGGAGTAAGGCTTTTAGGCTTGGGCGATAAAAATCAAGGCATAGTTCATATAGTAAGCCCTGAGCTTGGTTTTACCTTGCCCGGGCTTACTTTAGTTTGTGGGGATTCTCATACGGCAACACACGGAGCCTTTGGAGCCTTAGCCTTTGGTATAGGCACGAGTGAAGTTGAGCATGTTATGGCAACGCAAACTTTAAAACAAGCTAGACTTAAAACTATGAAAATAGAATGCAAGGGGCAGTTTCAAAGGGGGGTTTATGCTAAGGATTTGATTTTGTATTTAATCGCAAAATACGGCACAGCAAAAGGCACAGGCTATGCTATAGAATTTTGTGGAGAGCTTATAAGCACTTTGAGTATGGAAGCTAGAATGACTCTTTGTAATATGGCAATAGAATTTGGAGCAAAAGTGGGTATGGTAGCACCCGATGAGCTTACTTTTGAATATATTAAAGGCAAGGAATTTGCACCTAAGGGGGAAGAATTTGATAAATACTGCGAGTATTGGAGAAGCTTAAAAAGCGATGAAGAAGCAATATATGATGAAGTAATCGTGCTTGATGCGAGTAAGATTAGCCCTCAAATTAGCTATGGAACAAATCCTTCTCAAGTCATTGGTATAGATGAGAAAATTCCAAAAACAAGTGATTTTAAAAATCAAAGTGAGCAAAAATCTTTGCTTGACGCACTTGCTTATGTGAATTTGGAGCAAAATCAAAGCTTAGAAGGAGTGAAGGTGGATATTGTTTTCATAGGTTCTTGCACGAATGGGCGTTTAGAAGATATAAAAATCGCTGCTGATATTTTAAAAGGGCGTAAAATTCACAAAAATGTCAAGGTTTTAATCGTGCCCGGTTCTATGCAGGTAAGAAAGGAAGCTGAAAATTTGGGACTGGATAAAATTTTCATCGAAGCAGGATGTGAGTGGAGATATGCGGGATGTTCTATGTGCTTGGGTATGAATGATGACAAGGCAAAGGCAGGACAAAGAGTGGCATCGACTTCGAATCGTAATTTCGTAGGCAGACAGGGCAAAGGCTCAATCACGCATTTAATGAGTCCAGCCAGTGCGGCTGCTTGTGCCATAGAAGGTGTTCTTTGTGATAATAGAAAATATTTAGGAGCTTAATATGCAAAAATTTACCACACATAAGGGCGTAGCTTGTCCTTTAGAATATGCTAATATCGACACAGACCAAATTATCCCTAAGCAGTTTTTGCTTGCAGTTTCAAAACAGGGCTTTGGAAAGCATTTGTTTCACGATTTGCGTTATTTAGATGATAAGGAAAGTGTTTTAAATCCTGATTTTAATCTCAATAAAAAGGAGTATGAAAACGCTACTATTTTGGTGAGTTTTGAAAATTTTGGTAGTGGTTCTTCAAGGGAACACGCACCTTGGGCTTTGGTTGATTATGGTATTAGGGCTATTATCGCACCTTCTTTTGCGGATATTTTTAAAAATAATGCACTAGGCAATGGTTTGCTTACCATAGAGCTTGTTAAAGATGAGGTTTTGGAAATAGTTGAGGGGCTAAAAAAGGCTAAGGATAAAAATATAGAACTTTCTTTGATAGAAAAAAAAGTGTTTTTTAAGGATAAAAATTTTTCTTTTGATTTAGATGAATTTCACAGAACTTGCCTTTTAGAAGGACTTGATAATATAGCCTTGACCTTGCAATATGATGAACAAATCAAAGCTTATGAGAAACAATCCAAAAGCTTTTTAGTTTAGGAGTTTTTCATAAGCAAAAAAAGGTTCTGGGTGAGAGTCTATGTTGAAATTCCCACAAAAGTTAAAATTTAGCTTTTTAAAGAGCGAATTCATAGGTAAATTTTTACTATGGGTATCGGCTCTTAGGCTTGTTTTGTGGTGTTTAATAGCAAAATCTTCACAAAAATTCAAAAGCTTTCTTGCTATGCCTTTACCCTTTGCACTTTGTTTCACTGCTAGGCGGTGCAGATAAAAAGCCTTTTTGTCATAGTTTTGATTAAAGCTAATTTGTCTGTAAAGCTCAGGTTCAAAACTTTCATTGATACAAATAAAGCCTAAAATTTCATCATATTCTTTATACACATAAAGCTCTTTTGCTTCTATATCTTTTTGGAAAATGATTTTGTTTGGATAGTTTTCGTCCCATTGATGAAAATTCATAGCCTTCATAGCATTTAAGGCATCTTTTGTGATTGCGAGTATGGAATTTAGGTCTTTGATTTGGGCTTTTTCTATGTTTTGCATAGTAGTCCTTTCACAAGGATGGTGGCTCCGATTGAGTTTTAACCAATATCTATAAATACTTATTTTTAGGTATTTATAGCTTTTTATATTTTTCAAAGAACCCCAAAAATAACCTTATTAAAATATAAAGAAGGAAGGATCACTCGAATATATCTTTATCCTTTCTTCTTTTTTTAGCGAGATTATTATAACTTTTTATTCTAATAATTTAATGAGAAAAGGAATTTTTATAAAAAGAATAAAACTACATTTTATAGTTATATTATAAATATATATTTTTAAACTATATATTTTATGGTTTATTTCGATAGTCTTAATTAATTTAATCTTTTTTATGCTATAAATCCGTAATTTGTGTTTTAACTAATATTTATAAACATTCTAAAATTCCTTTTAAATTTAAAAAAACTAAAAGGAATATAAATGCCACAATCCCATATCATTTCAGCTCTCACAGCCAAACATTCAGAGTTTCAAGGGCAAATCACTCATCAAAAAGAGTCAATAAGAACGCTCACAAATGAGCTTGAAACTACAAGCAAGACCATACTAATATTTGACAAATTTTAAACTAAATGAAATCAAAATCAAAAGCGTTAAGGCTATTTCATATTTTAAGTGTGGCGAACTAACTAATAAAATCTTAGAATGTCTTAAAAACAAGCCTAGCACAGCAGATGAAATAAGTGACTATTTATTTGTAAATTCTACTACCGATTGTTATTTTGTTGCTAAATTTAGACAAAATATCCACTACACACTAAACAAACCAAAACAAAGAAACATAATAAAACAAGATTTCACACCTATGAGATTATCTTAACACCCAACTTTTCGCTTACTCTGTGATTGCCTTGCCAGTATCCGCAAAACTCATTTGAGATAGGTTTAACAAGGCATTTGCTTAAAGATAGTGCCGTTATTAAGCTGTCTAGTATTCTCTCTATAAGTTATCTCATTTGCGTAGTTTGAAAGATATAAAATGCTTAATCTATGCCATTGTCCGTATTGTAGCCTTCTAAATCTAGTATTATAGCTCTTTACTTGATTATTATTTTCGCCACTACTTCCCATATACTCTACTCTTACTAGCCCCACTGCCTAGTTCATCTCTTTGGTGAAGTGAGATGACCACTCGCTTATTTGGCTTAAAAGCCTTTCGCCTATCTATTCTATCATATATGTTATTCTTTGGTCTTATGTAGTTGCCCACATATACTCCGTCTATCTCACAAACACCACTAAATGACTCATCGCTTTGATAATCAATAAGACTTTCACGAAGTTTATGAAGTAATACAAACGCCGTTTTATACTGCACATCTAAATCACGGCTTGTTGAAAGTGCTGGGATGTCCTTAATAGCATTTACAAATAGCACGATAGCTGATAATAGCGTTTGAAGTGGTAGTTTATGAGCGTGAAATAAAGTGCTACTTGTTACGCTAAATCTCTTTTGACACTCATTATGCTTATTTTTGTAATGATAAGATAAATTTTTATCCACATTACCACAATACGGACATATAGGATTGCCGTTATGCCACCTAATATTTACAAACATCTTTAACGCTTTATCATCACTCGTTTTAGCTATTTTTAGAAGCGATAACTTTCTAGCACTTGATGATAGTAAGAAATGATGTGCCGTTTTATGTCCTTTTGGTGTATATTATTTATTTTATAATGTTAGTATTATACATATATTAAATAAAGCTAAAATATTTACATATAAATGTAATAAATTTAAAAATTTATATATTTTTTATGATTTATAATGTATAATCTCATACTAGAAAAGGAAAAATATGAAACTATCACAAATAATTCATAAAATTCATAAACTAATTGAAGCAAAAGAGTTAAAAAATATTACCAAAAGAGAGATGGCAAATAGGCTAGGCATATCAGAGCGAACTTATATAGAGTGGCTTAGAGAAACAAATGAGCCTATCGCTATGAAAGCAGTGCTTGATATGTTATCGCAACTAAAAGATGATGATATAATTCAGGTTGTTAGAGAGTGGAAATAAGGAATAAAAAGTAAGAGTGGTATTTAATGAGATATATAGGTTCAAAAATACTTTTGTTAGACAAAATATCTAATTTTATTCCAAAAAACACACAGACCTTATGTGATATTTTTGCAGGAACTGCTAGTGTTGGTAAATATTTTAAAAAAAGCTACAATTTAATATCAAACGATATATTATATTTTTCTTTCATATTGCAAAAGGCTTACTTGCAATTATATGAAGAGCCAAAATTTTCAAAATTTATAGCTTATTTTAATGACCACCCCATTGACTACTTTAATGAGAAAATTAGCTCTTACAATTTTTTGGATAAGCCGTTTATATATGAAAATTATTCGCCAAATGAAAATTGTCAAAGGTTATATTTTAGCGTTGAAAATGCTTTAAAAATTGATTATATTAGACAATCAATAGAGCAATTTTTAAAAGATGAAATAATAAATCAAGGCGAATATTATTATTTACTTGCTTCACTTATTGAAGCTGTTTCATTGGTTTCAAACACAACAGGAACTTATGGTGCATATCTTAAAATTTGGGATAAGCGCAGTCTAAAGCCATTAACGCTGTCTTTATTAGATATAGATTTTTACAAAAAAACAAACAATTTATGTTTTAACGAAAATAGTAATTCCTTAATAGATAAAATAAGTGGCGATGTCCTATACATAGATCCACCCTACAATTCAAGACAATACGCACCGAATTATCACATTTTGGAAACTATTGCTAGATATGATTATCCTAAAATAAGTGGTGTTACGGGTGTGCGAGATTATACGAGTTTAAAATCCAATTTTTGTATAAAAGCAAAAGCTAGATTGGAGTTGGATAATTTAGTCAATAGAGCCGACTTTAAACACATAATATTAAGCTATAACAGTGAGGGTATTATAAGTGAGATGGATATAGAGAATACATTAAAAAAATATGGCAAAGAGACAACTTATAAGTGCGAAAAAATACCATATAGACGATATAAAAGCAATAAAGAAGCAAAAAATGATGTCAATGAATTGCTTTTTTACATCGAGAAATAGACATGAAGGTATAAGATGTTTTACAACTACATAGATGAAAAATTTATTACAAATCTTTTAAAAAAGAAAAAGATTGAAAATTGCAATGAAATTCTAAGTGAAATTGAGAAATCGGTAAAAGATGTTGTTACGACAAAAATAAAAGAATATCAAAATAAAAATAGAATTAAAAAAAACGATGAAACAAAAATAAAATATAGAGCAATAGAAGCACTAAGCAAAGAACAAATCAAGACACTCCCAAGTTGGGTAAAAGATGATATAGAAAAAGCTTATGTTCTAGGCGAAAGTAAAAATGTAGTTATAACAAGCGATGGTAAAAAATATAGCTTACAAAATAAATTAAACGACCTTAGCGGCGGCGAATGGACTTATTTTTTAAATTCAGTAATCTCAACAAAATATTTAACAAATGGCGATGATAGTTATGCCCATCACATAAGAAAAATACACCCATCGCCAAAACCACCACAGTTAATGAGAGATATAATTAAGTTTTTTACAAAAGAGAATGAACTTGTTTTTGATTTTTTTGCAGGTGTTGGCGGAACATTGCTTGGAGCTAGTCTATGCAATAGAAAAGCTGTTGGAATTGATTTGAACCAAAAATATATCAACGCATATCAAGAAGCAAATAAATATCTTAATTTAGAAGAGCAAATATTTATTTGTGGAGATAGTTTAAAAATTTTAAAAGATGAAAAACAGATAAATAAAATTTTTAATAACAATAAAGCTTCGTTAATATTGATTGACCCGCCTTATGGCGATATGATGGCTAAAAATAAAACTGGCGAAGCTATGAAAAAAGGCAAGGATACTTCCCCAACACCCTTTACTAATATGGAAGTGGATTTAGGAAATATGGATTGGGGTAAATTTATATTGAATTTTAAGGAAAGTGTAAAAGATAGTTTAAAATTTTTGAAAGAAAAAGGACATATTGTTGTTTTTATAAAAGATATGCAACCAAACAAAGAAAACGCAAATTTACTTCACGCAGATGTGATAAATGAATTAAATTCTCTAAAAAACCTTAAATATTTAGGAACTAAAATTTGGGCAGATTTAAATGTAAATCTATATCCTTATGGCTATCCATTTGCATTCGTTGCAAATCAAATTCATCAATATATTATGGTTTTCAGAAAGGAAAAAGCGTGAAAAGTAGTAATTTATGGATATTAACAGAGGAAAGACCAAAACGAGATGTGTTATTTAACATAATTAAGAAATTTGCTGATGATAATGGAATTTCTTTTTTTGTAGAACAAAATCTATTTATTGTGCCTATTTTAAATATAAATGGAGATTTCAGCTTTGAATATAAAATATTAGGAGTTCATTCTGCTGTTATAAAAAATGTATTTTTATTTGTAGTATCTGGAAATTCTAGCTTTACGGATTTTTTAATTTTTTACCAAGATAATATACCTAATCCCTTACAAGATATACCGCTTTACGCTATTGAGGAAACAAAAACGAGCGATTACGAGAGTAGAAATACAGGTGTTTTTCAAAGAGCTTCTAAGTTTGTGTTTATTGATTTGTATTATAAAGATATTAAAAAAATAATGCTCTATTCTATAAGGATAGGGCAAGATAAAAATCCAACGCTTACAAACATATTTGGCTCAAAATGCTTAGCAACACTTGGTGTTCAAATTTTAGGAAAATCATTAGATGATTGTGCAATATCGCCATTTGTTAGTATTGATGAACTCATAAATTTTAAAAATTCTATGAGACTGCCGCCAAGAGGTAATATACCTATTCTAATTAGCAAATCAGAAAATAAAATCACAATTTCAGGTAGGTTGGAAAAAGGTGGCTCATTGTCTCATGACCCTAATATAGGTGCTTTAAGTTTAATATCGGCTACACTTAGAGCTTTGGGCTATGTGGGCAAAATAGAAATAACTTCGCACAATCTTTCACAAAATCAAGTTGGCAGAGGTAACAAGTTTGTTTCAATAGCAAATTTGCTTGATATTTCGTTAGAGAACATTAATTTGCCAACAATACAAAACAATGATAGTTATTGGAACTATGAAATGCAAGGCGAAAAAATAGCTACAATATTTTTGCATTTAGTTGTAGAGGAATTTACAAGAGCAAGAGCTATATATGAAAATCACGCAGGTTGCGAAAGGGGTTATTTTATAACTCAAAATAATGAAAATTTGACTGTTGAAAAATATGAAAATAGAGATGAATACAAAAATGGTAACGAAAATGCAAGAATTTTTATACCCGATTTGGTATTGGCAGACTTTGATAGGGAACAGATAATAAATATTGAAGGCAAAAAATTCATAAAGGTTCAATGCGGTATAGACGAGCTAGAAAACTATGATGCTTTTGAAAATTTATACATCAAAAAGCATTATGAAGATTATGAAATTATAAGAACAGTTGTATTGTTTGGTGGAGAAATTGATGAAATATCAAATTTGAGTTTTCCTAAGATAAATTTTAATGACATACCAAAAATAGGTTTTGTTCTAACAAAAAATGGTAAGACAATTTTACAAATACACTCTCCAAAAATTTTTGGAGAAGCGATTTTTCATTTGCGTACATATTATGGATTAAATTAATTCTAAAATTTTCATAAAAATAAATCTTTTATGTATTCATCTGTGTCAATTTTAGCTATTTGCATTATAAATTACAAATTTGATTTTGGTTTTCAGCCAAAAAAAAGTAATATTAGGCTAAAATCTCAACTTTTAAAGGGGCATTAGCTCAGCTGGGAGAGCACAACGCTGGCAGCGTTGGGGTCAGCGGTTCGAACCCGCTATGCTCCACCATAGGTTCCGTAGCTCAGTTGGTAGAGCACTACCTTGACATGGTAGTGGTCGTTGGTTCAAGTCCAATCGGAGCCACCATATTATATTCCATTGATTTTCTCTTGTTTTTAAAAATATCTCTTTAATTACCATAAATAAGTCATTCCAATGCTTTTTGATTTCAATTAATTTCTTCTATGTTATAATTATTTCTGGTTAATTAAGGTTCTCAAAGTCCAATAGGGTTTTTTAAAGTAAAATGATAGCAAATATAGCAAAACAAAGCTTATAAGATAAAGATATTAGAAATTTAAAACCTAGCAATAAACGATACAAAAAAGCCGTAGGCAATCCAAAAGAACATACCCAAGTGGCATAAAAACTTTTAATATCAAAATTAATGATAGATGTATAAAATTAAAAGAATTTAGAGAAAACATTCATGGTGTGGTAGAAGCAAGGAAAGAAGCTATTAGTTTCCTAAAAGCATTGCAGGATAACAAGGATATACAAACGCTAAAAAATGGGGATAAAAAGTATAAATTTAAAAATCTTTTTGCTATTTATATGGAGCAAAAACACAAAAAATATCTAAGCGAAAACTATATTAAAAAAATTATTCAAATGAGTGAAAAATATCTTTTGTCTAGTTTAGGTGATTTAAATGTAAAAAATATAAAATACGCTGTATATTTAATGATCTACCATCTAAATAATCCCTATACAAGCCGATTAGAAACGATATTTGCAAGGTGTTTTTAAAATTGCTTTAAAAGATAGGTATTTAGACTTTGACCCAAATAGTAATTTAAAAGATGAATTTATTTCTCCAAAGAGATTTCAAAATAGACATAACATTGATACCAGATATTCAGCACTCACTTGTACTAAAGATTTAGCAAATTTTATTCAAGATTTAAAAAATGGAAAAACAAACTAAAAAGAGCCTTGTATTTACAAATTCTTAGCTTTTAATACTGCTAGTGCAAAATGGGAACACATATATTTTGAAAAACAAATTTGGACTATACCAGCAAACGAAACAAAAATAGCACACAATATTCCGTTTACCAATTTAATGATAGAAATTTTAAAAGAACAATATTTATTCAGTAGAAAAATTAGTGTTTTTATTTTTCCGGCCATAACCCATATAAATAGGGATAGCATAGGAAAAGCAATTAAAAACTTAGGGGCAAAAAATAAATGGCACAAAAAGCAAGTTCTCACGGATTTAGAGCGACTTTTAGAACTATCTGTTCTCAACACAAAGCAGAGCTTTTAAAACTAAATATTAACGAAGAAGTTATTAAAAGTGTTTTAGCACACAAAGAACTTAATCAAATAAAATTTCCTTATGAGAGAGAAAAAGCCACAATAGTATAAAAGCGAGAGTTATTACAATGGTATGAAAATTATCTCAATAATCTAGAACATTTAGTACTATAAAAACTCTCTCGACTTCTGTTCTTTGGTTTGAAAAATAGTTCTTGTTTTTGGTGTTAAATTCTTTTAATTTTGCTTTAAAATCCTTTGCAAATTTGTTTTATTGCGGTATGACATTATCAATAGGACGAATAAAATTGCGGTCATTAAACTCTCGGCGAAGCTGACCCCGTTCGCCCCTATCCTGTCTTTCTTCATATTCGGTTTCAGAATAAATAGTCAAAAGTCTGTTAATATTTTCATTATTTTTTATAAATTCTCTACTACCATGTCTTATTACACTTTCATCATTGGCTTTAACTTTCCAAGTAAAGTTTTTAGTTCTTTTATCAATATCAGGCTTTACATTCTTAGCTATTTTAGGAAAAGAAAGCATTTCTTGTGTGCTTACCATTCCCCTTAAATTTGGATTGTCTAAATGTTTTCTTATTTCTTTTTCCATAAAGTCTTTTTGGTTATTTACAAAGCGGGTTCTCTTGTTCAATAGTTTTGAAAGCTTAATAGCTTGAAGGTTTTTTTGAAATCTATCTTTTAAAGAACCAAGATAGATTTCATCATCGCTTATAAAATCTAATTTTTATCCAGATTTGAGGCTTCTTCTTTCATATCCATCATTTCTTGAAATAAAGGAGAATAAATTTGGGGCTCTATCGCTATGTATTGATTGAGATTGATTTGTTTTTCTGCTAGTATTTCCATATCTATTAGCCCCTGTTCTCTCTTCTTGTTTGCTTCTTTGCTCTCCAAGATTGCTAATTCCATTTGTGTCTGTGGTAATGCTAGTGTCATTAAGTCCGACATTCCTAGACTCTTGATTGTGTTGGGATAAAACTCCGTCCATCTTTCTAGTATTATCAGGCTGTATTATGGAATTTTCTTGTCTATCCACGCTTGTGTATTTGATGAAATGCTAGTTCGTTCAGTGCTACCTGTAATTTCTCTATGTTTGGATAATTCTCTGTTCTGTTGCCCATTTTCTTCTCCTTGTGAAAATTCTAATTCGATTAAGTCAAATTCGCTTCTACTTTTTTATATAGCAAACGCACCTAAAAATTAACTTGACTAATTCATTATTTAATTAATTCTAAAATATCTCTTTCTTTATCGAGTTCAAGTTGCCTAGAATAATAAAAATATTTAGCTAAAACCAAAATTCCTATATGAAATTCTTTTTTCTTATCTAAAAATTTCTTGATATATTGATGAGCGTTGTTGATGATTTCTAGGGCATCTTTTGGATAATTTTAAAATGTTCTAGGAGTGCGGGTAAATTCTCATTGTCAATTAAAGCAAAATGATAATTTGGCTTCAAAGTCCCTTCCATAAACCAAGTTTCACAAGTCATTTTTGGAGCTAAAACTAAAGAATTAGAATTCATTGCCCATTTTAAATTACTCGCCACATCATTGCCTTCTAAGGAAATGATGAATTTATATTTCATTTGCCCTTTTTTGCTTAAAAAATTTTTTCTCCACGCCTTAGCTTGTTTTGAAGTATCTCCTATATCGCAAAATGCTTTGTTAAAGTATGAATGAAAAAATTCTTTTCTGTGTTCTTGATAGACAGCACCCCTAAAAATCGCTATATCTTTTTTATTTTCATAGCTTGTATTGTCTTTTATAAAACGAAAATGTCTATTTTTGTCAAGTTTTAATAAAATATTATTTGTATTGTTTTCTAGGGGTCTTGATTTGCAAATAGTCGCTTCTTTAAAAGCGTGTCTTACATCGCCAAATACTTTATTCCATAAAAATTTGTCTTTAAAATATTTACTGATTTCATAAGCATCATAAGCATAAGAAGTATCTTTAAAAGGCAATTTTCCTATCTTTTCTTTCTCTTTGGGTATAAAAAATTCATTAATTTTATTATAATACTTAACTCGACCTTGTATTTCTTCTAGTTCTTTGGCATTGTATTTTAAAATATCGTTAAAAATTTTATGTAAATTCATTTGAAAAAAATATCTCGGTATGAAAGATATTCCTATTCCTTTTAAATTCATAAATAATCTTGATTGCAACATTATAAAATTCCTAAGTGAAAAATTTTAATAATGTTTTTTATCAAAAAAAAAACAAAGAGTTACAAATAAAATTTTTTGGCAAAATAGTAGCGTTTTGGATATTTAAATGGCAGACAGGAAGGGATTTGAACCCTCGAAAGCTTGCACTTTACACGCGTTCCAGGCGTGCTCCTTCAACCGCTCGGACACCTGTCTATGAAAAGCTTTATTATATCTATAAAAGCTTTAAAAATAAATTTAAAAAATGAGATAAATTTTTAAAAATCAAGAAAATTTTTAGTAAAAAGTAGTATAATTATGTTTTTCTTTCTAGTCAGGGTAGCTCAGCTGGTTAGAGCGCTGGTCTCATAAGCCGGAGGTCGGGAGTTCAAGTCTCCCCCTTGACACCATCTGTAACTTAAACTTTCTTTAATTGTGATTTAAGACTTTAATTTATGGAATTCTATTAAATTATAGTTCTAATAAAATAATGTTTTGATAAACCATACAAAGGATTTTTATGAATAGAAGAGCTTTTTTGGGTATGAGTTCGCTTTTGCTCTTGGGTTTTGGTAAGCAAAAGTTAAAGGCGAATAACCACGCACTTTACACACCACAAGTTATTTTTACAAGTGGAGTAAATGGAGGCATACCTAATTCTAAATTTCCCCTGTTGTTTTATAGCTCAGTCATTCCTAAGGATGTAAAAGATAGAGCGGATTATTTAGAGAATTTATTTACGCAAAATTCATGGCAATGTGCTTGGCGTTATCAAATTTTTTCTTTTCATCATTTTCACTCTAAAGCACATGAATGTGTAGCGTGTTTTGTAGGAAATGCACAATTACAAATAGGCGGAGAAGGTGGAAAAATCATCGATGTAGGTATAGGCGATGTTTTAATTATACCTGCTGGAGTTGGACACAAACAAGTAAAAGCAAGTAGTGATTTTTGTATGGTGGGTGCATATCCCATCAATCAGCGTGCCGATGTGTGTCGTGATGACATTGCCTATCTTGCAACTGCACAAGCAAATATCGCTAAAGTTGCTATGCCAAATACCGACCCACTTAATGCTAAAACAGGGGGTTTAATCAATTTATGGAAACAGAGTTAAACTTCTTAAAATCTTATTAGAATTTATCTTGATTTTAGCAAAATATAATCAAAAAATATTATTATTTTGTAAAAATTTAAGGTATTTAGTATGGAATTTAGTTTTAATCAAATTTTAATTGCTATGGCTTTGACACTTTTTGCGGGTTTTTCTACAACCATAGGTTCGGTAATTGCCTTTTTTTCAAGAAAAGATGATTATCGTATGCTTTCTTTTGGATTGGGTTTTTCAACAGGCATTATGCTTTATATTTCTTTTATGGAGCTTTTACCTTTGGCTTTTAAGGATTTTACGCGTTATTATAACTCCAGTAATGGCGAATTACTTGCTATTTTGTGTTTTTTTATAGGCATAGGAATTTCTTTGGCTATCGATAAACTCATACCACGAGATGTTAATCCTCACGAACCAAGAGAAGATTATACCGAGATTAAATTTTGTTCCTTGCTTGAAAAAATAGAAAAACCAGTTTTAAAACCTAGCACAACAGCACTCAAACGCACAGGAATTTTCACAGCCATAGCCATAGCTACGCATAATTTTCCTGAGGGCTTTGCTACCTTTGTTTCAAGCATAGAAAATTTAAGCTTGGGTGTAGCCATAGCCATAGCTGTGGCTATTCACAATATCCCTGAAGGTTTGGCTGTATCTTTGCCGATTTATCACGCTACGGGTGATAAGAAAAAGGCTTTTATTTATTCTACTTTATCGGGTTTTGCTGAACCTTTAGGGGCAATTGTAGGGGTTTTAATTTTACTGCCTTTTATGAATGAATTTATTTTAGCGATTAGCTTTGCTGTGGTGGCGGGGATTATGGTTTTTGTCTCTCTTGATGAGCTTTTGCCTACGGCAAAGACCTATGATAAGGCTCATGATAGTCTTTATGGGCTTATAGCAGGAATGGGCGTGATGGCTTTAAGCCTTTGGCTTTTGGGCTAGGATTTAGCGTAATTTTTTAATACTCCATAGACACACAAGCATCGTTAATGCCATCAGTATAAAAAATAAAGCTTCATAGCCCAATGCTTTTCTTATGGGTGTGGTAATGAGTGGGGATATGAGTTGCCCGATAAACATAGAACTAGCTAGCACACTATAGGCTCTTGCACGCATAAAGGCGGGAGCTTTGGCAAAGAGTAGGGCGGAGTTATTTGTCATTATCAGGCCACCTGCCATACCAAAAACAAAAAGAGCGCAAAAAGTAAGTATGGTATTTTGCCACATTCCAAGCAGAGCAAAAACTATTAACTCTATACCAAATGCTATGATATAAATTTTATGCGTATTTAATTTAGCTACCACCTTGCTATACAAGAAGCAAAATAGACCATAGCTTATAATAGGCACAGCCAGAGCTAAGCCAGAAAGTCTGCTTGATAGTCCAAGCACATCAGCGATATAGTGCGGAAATTCCACAGGCACGAGATAATATACAAAACTCATAAAAAAGCCCACAAAATACAAAGGCACAAAGGGCAGGAAATCTCTCCACGAGACCTTTACAGAGCTTGTGTGCGTGGGCTGTGAGAGGTATTTATGGGTGCGTGGCTCAAAGAGTTTCCATACACAAAGAGTAAAAATCACAATTCCCACGCCATATATTCCAAATACCCATCTCCAGCCTAGCCCCACGACTAGTCCTGCTATCATTGTCATACCTGCCCCACCTAGTGCCATTACAAAGCCTTGCATTCCTAGTGCCTTCTCACGCCTACCTGCTCCTAGCATATAATAATCTCCTAGCAAGGCACTCGCTCCTGTGGTAATAAAGGCAGTGGCTACACCCAAAACACAACGCGAAATGATTAAGGCATAAATGCTCTCACTTAGTCCCCCAGCAAGTCCGGAAAGTATCCATACCACCATCGCAGGATAGATAAATTTAAGCCGTCCATATCTATCCATAAGCATACCCGCAATAGGAGCTAGTAGTAGCACAAAAAGAGCAGGGATAGTCATACTTAAGCCCGTTAGCACTTCAATATGGGGAGTGGAATTAAAGTGCTTGGCAATAGTAGGCAGGGCAGGAGCTATGAGAATAGGTCCTAGCATAGTCATGAGTGTTGCACTAAAGAGAGCCATTTTAAAGCTTATCCTATCGGTAAGTGCTATAAGCTTTCGTTCTAGACGGTTAAACTCATTCATTGTCCCATTCCTTTATGATGCGGGCTTTAGTATGAGTAGGACATTTATATTTATGGTGTTACTCATCACGCTCCAGCTTTCCATTTTAAAATCCTTTTTGACATCGACACTGCCTTGCAAACGCAAGGTGTAGCCTTCTTGGGTAGGGGTTAGTGTGCTTGTAAGGACTACATCTTTGCTTACACCGTGTGCGTTAAGTGTGCCTAGCACCTTGCCTGTTGTGCTTTGCCCTAATGCTTCATAGTTTTTCATCACAAAGCTTATAATGGGGAATTTATCGCCTTCAAGTAGGCTTTCTCCGCGTATATTTTCATCACGCGTCTTGTTGCCACTATCTACGGAATTAACTTCTATTTCGCCACTTAGCTTTTCTATACGACCATCAGTTATGGATACTTCGCCTTTATAGCGTATAAAAGTTCCTTCAACTCCTATGAATAAAAATTTGCTTCCTTTAAAGCCTATATGAGATTGGGGCATTATGTGATACTCTTGTGCGTTTGCAAAGCTTAGTGTAATAAGCATAAGTAAAAAGAAATTTAGAAATGGTTTTTTGTGAGAAGTTGTCATTGTTTTTCCTTTAATTTTTGTAGTAATTCTTGTGCGAGAGCCTTGCTTTTATTCTGTGTGGGCTCTGCTTGTTCGCAAGCTTTAACTGCTTTAAATAGTAGCTCTTGTAGTTGTGCCATACCTTTGGCTCCTAGGCTTTGTAATAAAATTTCATTATGCACTTCAAGCATAAGCTCATAGCTTTTTTGTGCTATTTCCTCGCCTTTTTTACTAAGACTTATAAGATTTTCGCGGCGATTGTTGGGATTTTGCTTACGCTTTACAAGTCCTAAGGCTTCTAAATCATCTAGCCGCATACGCACATAGTTTTTATCGCTTTGAGAGTAGGCACAAAGCTCGTTTTGTGAGTATTCTTGAGTAAGGCAACGCCAAAGTATTCCCGCGTGTTTGTGCGTGAGTGGGGCAATCAGTGCGTCAAATTTGGGTGCTATGTGATTACGCAAAGTTGTAGCAAGAAAGCCTATGCAAGCATAAATATCACATTCTTGTTTATTGTTTGACATATTTTTCCTTTTAAATTAAATTCACTATAAATTATAGTAATTAAAAATGAATATTAGCGAAGTAAGGCAAAAAAGTCAATATTGGGTGTAAATTTTATTGGGTGTAAATTTCTTAAAAATTTGAAGATGCAATTAAAAACTTAAGTAAAAATTATATTTTTGTTTTTGGAGTTTTGAAATTTTATCGGTTTGTTGGGAATTTTTATGGTGTAAATTAAGTAGGCAAAATCAAGCTTATATATCGTTAAAATGGTTTATTTTCAAGCACATAACTATCATTTTTTATTCTCATTTTTTAAAACATAAATGATACCGCCAAGTCCTATAATCACAACGACTGCTATAAAAATAAGCTCAAAAATATCTAGTGCGTTCATTGTTCTTTTGCCCTTTCTTTAAGTTGTCCGCAAGCCGCTGAAATATCAAGCCCCTTGCTTTCTCTTATAGTGCAAGTTATGCCTTTGTGGCTCAGTAAATCTTGGAATTTTATCGCATTTTCTAAGCTAGGTCTTTTATATGGGCTGCCTTGATGGGGGTTAAAAAGTATTAAATTTACCTTAGCTTTAATACCCTTTAAGAGTTTGACTAATTCTTTGGCGTGTTCGAGTTTGTCATTAATGCCATCGATTAAAAGATATTCAAACATAAGCCTTTTTCTTTGGTTTATGGGAAAATCCCGCACCGCATCCATAATGGCTGCTATATTATAAGCCTTATTTATAGGCATAAGCTCGGTGCGAAGCTCATCATTGACAGCGTGTAGTGAGATGGCAAGTAAAACGCCCAAATTCATTTGTCCTAATTCTTTGATTTGTTTGGCTAGACCGCTGGTGCTGATGGTTTGACGGCGGGGACTTATGGCAAGTCCTTCATTTTGTGAAAGAATTTTCACAGCCTTAGCCACATTTTTAAGATTATCTAAAGGCTCGCCCATACCCATATAGACTATATTCACACGGCGTTCATAGGGGATATGATTTTGCTTTTTTATCCACAAAATTTGTCCCACTATTTCCCCCGCACTCAAATTGCGTTTCAAACCTCCCTTAGCCGTGAGACAAAAGCTACAACCACTTTTACAACCCACTTGAGAAGAAACACAGATGGTATATCTTGCGTGAGAAATTCTCTTACCTTTTTCATCTAGTTTTTCTTCTTTCATAGGCAAAAGCACGCTTTCCACTCTTAAACCATCAATGAGTTCAAAAAGATATTTTATGCTTCCATCTTTACTTTGCTCATTTTTAACACATTTTATGGGAGAAAAATGAAAAGTTTGAGCAAGTTCCAAACGCAAATCTTTTGGCAAACTTGACATATCAGAAAAATTATCGGCGTATTTTTGATAAATCCATTGATAAATTTGTTTCACACGAAACATTGGCTTAATTTTTTCTTCTAATTCTTCGGGTAAAAAATCCAAAATATTAACAAGTTCTTTCAAAATTATTTCCTAAATATAATGATGTTTTTTTAAATATTCTTCTAATTTTTCTTTTGCTTTTGAGTGATTTTTCATAAAATCCTTATGGGCATTTTCATCGCAAAAATTTGTCGCACACAAAATACACTCTGCTTCTATGTCTAAATTTTTAGCCACACTTAAGACAGAAAAGGCTTCCATATTTTCTGCAAAAAAGCCTAAATTGGCAAATTCTTTTGCCGCTTTTGAATTTTGACAAATATAATTAGAAGAATTGATTTTGATTGTTTCACAAGAAACATTTTCTCTTTCTAGGCAAATTTCATATTTTGCAGGAGTATAAAAAGTATGTGAAATTTTAGAAAATTCTATATTAAAAGCGTGAGAGCTTTTGTAAATTTCTAAAATTTCTCCTTTGTCATAAAGCCCACAAGTCCCTATAAATACTAGCTTTAAAGGCTTTTCTTTTAAGCAAAGTTCTGCTAAATGAAATGCCGATTCCACTAAGCCTATGCCTATGGCTTTTGCAAAAGAAAAATTTTCATTTCCACCCGCACAAACAATCATTTTATTCCTTGGTAAAATTTTATAAAAAATAATTCTACCTAAAAAGACTTAATTAAGAATTTTTAGTTAAAATTATCCCTTATGGTTAAAGCAAAAAAACAATACGGACAAAATTTTTTAATCGATAAAAGCGTATTAGCAAAAATCATCCAAGCCATACCCAAAGAAACGAAAAATATCATTGAGATTGGGCCTGGCTTAGGTGATTTAACGCAAGAACTTTTAAAAATTTCTCAAGTAAAAGCTTATGAAATCGATAATGAACTCATAGCTATTTTAAAAAAGAAATTTCAAAAAGAACTTGAATGTGGAAGCTTGAATTTAATCCATCAGGATATAAGCAAGGCTTTTTGCTCTAGTCTTGATGAAAAGCCCTATTTTTTGGTTGCAAATTTGCCTTATTATCTTGCAAGCTTTATTATACTCAAAGCCTTAGAAGATAAGAAATGCTTGGGGCTTGTTGTGATGGTGCAAAAAGAAATGGCTGAAAAATTTTGTGCTGAAGAAGGAGCTAGTCAATTTTCTTCTTTAGGTGTTTTAAGTGCAATGATTTGCGAAAGAAAATTACTTTTTGATGTCCATCCTCAGTGCTTTAATCCACCGCCAAAAGTTATGTCAGCGGTGATGCGTTTGATTAAAATCAAGGAATTTGACGAGCTTTGCGATTTAGAAAATTTCAAAAATTTTCTAAAAGATTGTTTTAAAGCTCCTAGGAAGCAACTCTTAGGAAATTTAAAAACACATAAGGCTAAAGTTTTAGAACTTTTAAACACTCTTAATTTGGAAGAAAGCATTAGACCACATCAAGTTTGCGTTGATGCATACCTTAAAATTTATGACAAATTAAAGGATGAATATGGACGAAAACAAAGAGCTTAATAATAACGAGCAAAACCCAAACTCAACTTCAAAAAATAATAAACGCTATAAGTATAAAAATCGCAGGAAAAAATTAGCCGATTCTTTACAAAACGAAAATGATACTTCAAAAGCTAATGTAAATTTAAACAAAGAAAATACCGAGAACACAGAGTATAAAAGCGATAAGAAAAAGAAAAAAAATCGCAATCTTCCTTCTAAACTCACAGGCACTGAAGATTGGCAAATCGCTTTAGCTGAGTGCATAGAGGCTAACCGTGTTTCACATGAAACTAGGCTTTATCCTTTAAAATACAATAATTCTAGCGAACATAAAATTCGTATCACTCCTTTAGGAGGCTTAGGGGAAATTGGCGGAAATATGAGTGTTTTTGAGACCAATAAAGACGCAATTATTATTGACATTGGTATGAGTTTCCCTGATGGAACGATGCACGGGGTGGATATTATCATTCCTGATTTTGATTATATTCGAAAGATAAGGGACAAGATAAGGGGGGTTATCATTACTCACGCTCATGAAGACCATATCGGTGCCGTGCCTTATTTCTTTAAAGAATTTCAATTTCCTATATATGCTACGCCTTTGGCTTTAGGGATGATTTCAAACAAATTTGAAGAACACGGCTTAAAAGCCGAACGCAAATGGTTTCGCCCTGTGGAGAAACGCCGTGTTTATGAAATAGGGGAATTTGATATAGAGTGGATACATATCACGCATTCTATCATCGATGCTTCAGCACTTGCGATTAAAACAAAAGCAGGAACTATCATTCATACAGGGGATTTTAAAATCGACCAAACCCCCATTGATGGCTATCCCAGCGATTTAAACCGCTTGGCGCAATACGGCGAAGAAGGAGTGCTATGTCTTTTAAGCGATAGCACAAATTCCTATAAAGAAGGTTATACCAAGAGTGAAAGCTCGGTAGGTCCTACTTTTGAGCAAATTTTTTCCCAAACTAAGGGTAGGGTGATAATGAGTACCTTTAGTTCTAATATCCACCGCGTTTATCAAGCCATCACTTATGGTTTAAAATACGGCAGAAAGGTTTGTGTTATCGGTCGTTCTATGGAAAGAAATCTCTATACCACTATGGAATTAGGCTATATTAAGCTGGATAAAAAGATTTTCATAGACCCCGATGAGGTAAGTAAATATAAAGACAATGAAGTTTTAATCGTAACCACTGGAAGTCAAGGCGAAACGATGAGTGCGCTTTACAGAATGGCAACAGATGAACATAAATTTATCAAGATAAAACCAACAGACCAAATCATCATTTCAGCTAAAGCCATACCGGGAAATGAGGCAAGCGTTTCTGCGGTGCTGGATTATCTTTTAAAAGCAGGAGCTAAAGTGGCTTACCAAGAATTTAGCGAAATTCATGTAAGCGGTCATGCTAGTATAGAAGAGCAAAAGCTTATGCTAACCCTGACTAAACCTAAATTTTTCTTGCCTGTTCATGGCGAATACAATCACATCACTAAGCATAAAGAAACAGCGATGAAATGCGGAGTGCCTGAGAGGAATATCTACCTTATGAGTGATGGGGACCAAGTCGAGCTTTGTCAAAAATATGTCAAGCGAGTAAAAACGGTTAAAACGGGCAAGGTTTTTGTGGATAATCAAATCAACAAACAAATCGCTGATGATGTGGTTATAGATAGACAAAAACTAGCCGATAGTGGTATAGTTGTCATTATCGCACAGCTTGATAAGCTTAGCAAAACTCTTATTCATAAACCAAGAGTATTTAGTTATGGACTTGTAGCCGATAAACATGACCACGCTTTTGGCAAGGATATGGCTGAAGTTCTAAGCATATTTTTCACTAATGCTAAGGATGAATGGTTCAATGACCCACGCTTTTTAGAAAATCAAATCCGTCAAGTTTTAAGAAAGCATATCTTTAGAAAGATTAAAAAATACCCAACCATAGTGCCGACTATATTTATAATGTAAAAAAGGGCAAAAACGCCCTTTTTAAGGAAAATAAAATGAGAATTAATAAATTTATATCTCACAATACACCTTATTCACGCCGCGAGGCTGATGAACTTATCAAACAAGGCTTGGTAAAAATAAATAACAAAATAGCTCTTTTAAGTGATGAAGTTAAATTAGATGATAAGGTCTTTCTTAAGAGCAAAAGAGTACAAAAAAGAACGCAATTTAGCGTGATTATCTATCATAAACAAAGGGGTGAAATTGTCAGCAAAAAGGATGATAGAGGAAGAAAAACCATATATGATACCTTGCCAAAACAATTTAGCACTTGGCTTAGTGTGGGTAGGCTTGATTATACAAGCGAGGGCTTGCTTTTGCTTACAGATTCGCCCGTGATTGCCGATGCTTTAATGCATAGCGATTTAGAAAGAGAATATTATCTTAAGATTAAGGGCACAATAAGCAAACAAGTCATAGAAGCGATGCAAAATGGGCTTGAGATTAAAAACGAAAAAAAAGGCGCCCACGCAAAAACGAAAATCACTTCTATGAGTTTTGCTCCTTTTATAGACTTTGAAATTTTTGGAGCAAGTGGGGGTTATACTAAGCTTAAAGTGCTTATAAATGAGGGTAAAAATAGAGAACTCAGACGCTTTTTTGGGCATTTTGATTTGGAAGTCGTGGGTTTAAAGCGTGTTGCTTTTGGAGTCTTAGAACTTGGTATGTTAAAAGCAGGGAAACATCGCTATTTAGAAAGGGGAGAATATGAAAAATTAAGAGCTTTTTTAAAATTTAATGAAATAAGATATTGATTGTTATATGTAAAAATTTAAAAAATAATGATATTTTTTAAATTCTAAAAATTCTACTTTTATCCTTTTTAAAAGGAAAATAATATAAAAATTTCATCAAATTCCTTGACTTTAGAAACAAGATTTTATATACTCTCATTTCAATTTTTACAAAATGGGTTAGTTTGAAGACTAACGAGTTCTTTTTAAAGGAAATATTATGGAAAGAATTAGGCTTAAGCTAAAAGCTTATGACCATCGAGTACTAGACAGGACAGTTGCAGCCATTGTAGAAGCTGTTAAAAGAACAGGTGCGGATATTAGAGGTCCCATACCTATGCCTACTAAAATCAAACGCTATACAGTTTTAAAATCTCCACACATTAACAAAGATTCTCGTGAGCAGTTTGAGATAAGAATTCACGCGCGTATGCTAGATATAGTAGCAGCGACTCCAGACACGGTTGATTCTTTAACTAAGCTTGATTTGGCGCCAGAAGTAAGCGTTGAAGTAAGAGCTATGGGTAAATAAGTCGGTCGGGTAATAAGGATAAGATATGGAATATATTGTAGAAAAAATCGGAATGAGTAGAACAATTACTAATCCAAGTATCGCTGTAACTTTACTAAGAGTTGTAAATGCAAAGGTATGTGAAGTTGAAAGCGGTAAAGCTTTGGTAGCCTATCCAAAAGGCAAAACAAGCAATAAATGTATCGCAGGACAACAAAAAAAATACAATCTTTCTGCACAATACAATAGATTTGCGACTTTAGAAGTAGCAAACACCGAAGCAGGGGATTTAGATGAAACTCCATTAAACGAAGCAAAAATTTTGAAAGTGAGCTTTAATACTAAGGGTAGAGGTTATAGCGGTGTTATGAAAAGACACAATTTCGCAGGGGGTCCGGCAAGTCATGGTTCAAGATTTCACAGACGCCACGGATCTATTGGTAATAGAGAATGGCCGGGTCGCGTTCAACCGGGTATGAAAATGGCAGGACATTATGGCAACACTAAAGTAAGCGTTAAAAATGAAGTTATATCTTATGATGCTGAAAATAAAATTTTAGTTCTTAAGGGTGCAGTGCCGGGCTATAATGGTGCTATGGGTAAAATAAGGATTGCAAAATGAGTAAAGTAGTTGTTTTAAATGATAAATTAGAAAAAGCAGGTGAGCTTGAGCTACCTTCAAAATATGCAGAAGTAAATCCACACAATCTTTATTTGTATGTAAAATCTTACCTTGCGAGCTTAAGAGCAAACACAGCACATACTAAAGGCAGAAGTGATGTAAGTGGAGGGGGTAAAAAACCTTGGAGACAAAAGGGTCGTGGCGGTGCTAGAGCGGGTTCAACCAGAACGAATGTTTGGGTAGGCGGCGCGGTTGCTTTTGGTCCAAAAAATGAAAGAAATTACTTCCAAAAAGTAAATAAAAAGCAAAAAAGATTAGCACTTGAGAGAGCTTTAGCCGATAAAGCAGCTAAGGGTGCATTGTTTAGTGTAGATTCTTTGGCTATTGAGAGCGGAAAAACTAAAGATGCAAACGCTGTGATTAAAAAGCTTGGGCTTAAAGATGCTTTAATTGTTAAAGATTTACTAGATGAAAAAACACTTTTAGCTTACAGAAATTTGGCAAATTGCTATGTAGTGGATGTAAGTGAAGTAAATGCTTATTTAGTATCTGTATTTAATGCTGTTATTGTGGAAAAATCAGCATTAGAATCTATTACAAAAGAGGGATAATTATGGCAGATATTACTGATATAAAGACTATACTTTACACAGAAAAAAGTTTGAATTTGCAAGAGCAGGGTGTCGTAGTTATTCAAACTTCGCCAAAAATGACTAAAACAGGTTTAAAGGCTGTTTTAAAAGAATATTTTGGTGTAACTCCAAAAAGCATCAATTCTTTAAGAATGGATGGAAAAATTAAGCGTTTTAGAGGTCGTTTAGGTCAAAGAAACGATTATAAAAAATTCTATGTTAAGCTACCTGAAGGTGTTAGCTTAGAAAATACGGAGGCTTAAGATGGCAATTAAAACTTACAAACCCTATACTCCAAGTAGAAGATATATCACGGGTTTAAGTTCTGAAGATATTACAGCTAAAGCTAGTGTGCGTTCCTTGCTTGTTAAACTTCCAGCACACGCAGGTCGCAACAGCTATGGAAGAATTACAAGTCGTCATAAAGAAGCGGGTGCTAAAAAACTTTATAGAATTATAGATTTTAAACGCCGTAAATTTGGCATAGAAGGCAAGGTTGAGGCAATTGAGTATGACCCATATAGAAATTGTAGAATTGCTTTGATTGCTTATAAAGATGGGGAAAAAAGATATATTCTTCAACCACGCGGATTAAGCGTTGGCGATGTGGTGGCAGCTGCTGAAAGCGGACTTGATATAAAACCGGGTAATGCTATGAAGCTTAAAAACATTCCAGTAGGAACCATAGTTCATAATGTGGAGCTAAAGCCGGGCAAAGGCGGTCAAATGATTCGTTCCGCAGGAGCTTATGCACAGCTTATGGGTAAAGAAGAAAAATATGTTATCTTAAGACTTGCTAGTGGTGAAATGAGACAGGTTTTAGCTGAATGTATGGCAAGTATCGGCGAAGTGGGTAATGAAGAATGGGCTAATGTTACCATAGGTAAAGCAGGTAGAAACCGCCACAGAGGTATCCGCCCACAAACTCGTGGTTCGGCAATGAACCCAGTAGATCACCCGCACGGTGGGGGTGAAGGTAAGAAAAATTCAGGTCGTCATCCTGTAACTCCGTGGGGCAAACCAACTAAAGGTGCGAAAACGCGTCGCAAAAAGGCTAGCGATAAGCTAATAATTTCAAGAAGAAAAGGAAAGTAAGATGGCTAGATCACTAAAGAAAGGTCCTTTTGTTGATGATCATGTAATGAAAAAAGTCATCGCTGCTAAAAAGGCTAATGATAATAAACCTATTAAAACTTGGTCAAGAAGAAGCACAATTACTCCTGATATGATAGGACTTACATTTAATGTCCATAATGGCAAAAGCTTCATTCCAGTTTATGTAACTGAAAACCACATCGGCTACAAACTCGGTGAATTTGCTCCAACACGCACATTTAAAGGGCATAAAGGCTCTGTGCAAAAGAAAATTGGTAAGTAAGGGATAAGATATGAGTAAAGCATTAATCAAATTCATAAGATTGTCTCCAACTAAGGCAAGGTTGATTGCAAGAGAAGTTCAAGGCATGAATGCAGAACTTGCTATGGCGAGTTTGAAATTTATGCCAAATAAGGGTGCAAAATACATTGCAAATGCTATTTCAAGTGCTGTGGCAAATGGTGGTTTTGAAGCCAATGAAGTGATTGTAAAAAGTTGCCGTGTTGATGCGGGTGCTGTATTGAAAAGATTTAGACCAAGAGCTAGAGGAAGTGCAAGTCGTATTAGAAAACCCACTTCGCATATTTTAGTAGAAGTGGCAAGAGCCGAAGTTAAAGCCGAAGAGAAAAAAGCAGTGGCTAAAAACACAACTAAAAAAACAGTAAGCACTAAAAAAGCAACAGCGAAAAAGGAAAGCTAATGGGACAAAAAGTTAATCCAATTGGTCTAAGACTAGGAATCAATAGAAACTGGGAATCAAGATGGTTTCCAACTAAAGCGAATTTAGTAGAAAATATCGGTGAAGATTATAAAATCAGAGCTTTCTTGAAAAGAAAACTTTATTATGCAGGAATCAGCCAAATTTTAGTTGAAAGAACAGCTAAGAAATTACGCGTTACTGTTGTGGCTGCAAGACCGGGCATTATCATCGGTAAAAAGGGAAGCGATGTTGATAATTTAAGAAAAGAATTGCAGGATTTAATCGCTAAGGATGTTAATATCAACATCAAAGAAGAAAGAAAGGCAGGAGCTTCAGCCCAACTTGCTGCTGAAAGTGTCGCAACACAGCTTGAAAAAAGAATTGCTTTTAGAAGAGCCATGAAAAAAGTGATTCAAGGCGCACAAAAGGCAGGAGCTAAGGGGATTAAGGTTTCAGTTTCTGGTCGTTTAGGTGGTGCTGAAATGGCAAGAACAGAATGGTATCTTGAAGGACGCGTTCCACTTCATACCCTAAGAGCAAAAATCGATTATGGCTTTGCAGAAGCAAGAACTACTTATGGAAACATAGGGGTTAAAGTATGGATTTTTAAAGGTGAAGTATTGCATAAGGGTATGCAAAGTGAAAAAACTGAAGAAAATGCTCCAGCTAAAAAACCAAGACGCACAAGAAGGAGTAAATAATCATGTTAATGCCAAAAAGAACTAAATATCGTAAAATGATGAAAGGGCGTAACAGGGGTTATGCCAATCGCGGAACAGAATTTACCTTTGGTGAATTTGCCCTAAAAGCGACTGAAGCAGGACGCATTAACTCACGCCAAATTGAAGCAGCGCGTATTGCCTTGACTCGTTTTGTTAAAAGACAAGGAAAAACTTGGATTAGAGTTTTCCCAGATAAGCCTTTGACAAAAAAACCTTTAGAAACGCGTATGGGTAAAGGTAAAGGTGGCGTTGAAGAATGGGTAATGAATATAAAGCCGGGTCGTATTATTTATGAAATGGCAGGAGTAAGTGAAGAAATGGCAAGACAAGCTCTAACTCTAGCTATGCATAAATTGCCATTTAAAACTAAGTTTGTTACAAGAGAGAGCCAAAATGAAATATACTGAGATTAAAGATAAAACAGCAGCTGAGCTTGCAACAATGCTAAAAGAAAAAAAGGTGCTTTTATTCACTTTAAAACAAAAGCTAAAAACAATGCAACTGACTAATCCTAAAGAGCTTAGTCAAGTAAAAAAAGACATTGCTAGAATAAATACAGCAATTAACGCTTTAAGACAAGGATAGATTATGGCATTTAAAAGAGAAATTCAAGGCGTTGTTGTTAAAATCGCTGGTGAAAAAACCGCAAGTGTTTTGGTTGAAAGAAAAGTGGTTCATCCAAGATACAGAAAAATTGTTAAACGCTTTAAAAAATATTTGATTCACGATGAGAGAAATGAAGTCAAAGTGGGTGATGTAGTCGTTGCGATAGAATGCAGACCGCTTTCAAAAAGAAAAGCCTTTCGCTTAAAATCTGTATTAGCCACAGGAGTTGAGTAATGATTCAAAGTTTTACTAGACTTGCAGTTGCTGATAATAGCGGTGCAAAGGAATTAATGTGTATTAAAGTTTTAGGTGGTAGTAAAAGAAGATATGCCACCGTAGGTGATGTAATCGTTGCATCGGTTAAAAAAGCTTTACCTAATGGAAAAGTTAAAAAGGGTCAAGTGGTAAAGGCAGTTATCGTTAGAACTAAAAAAGAAATTCATAGAGATAATGGTTCTTTGATTCGTTTTGATGAAAATGCTGCGGTTATACTTGATAATAAAAGAGAGCCTATTGGAACGCGTATTTTTGGACCCGTAGGTAGAGAAGTTAGATATGGTGGCTTTATGAAAATCGTTTCACTAGCACCGGAGGTATTATAATGGCGGTTAAATTAAAAATCAAAAAAGGTGATAGCGTTAAGGTTATCACAGGTGATGATAAGGGTAAAACAGGTAAAGTTTTAGCTGTATATCCAAAGACTCTTAAAGTGGTAGTTGAAGGATGTAAGCTTGCTAAAAAAGCTATTAAGCCTAGCGAGAAAAACCCAAATGGTGGTTTCATCAATAAAGAAATGCCAATGGATATTTCCAATGTGGCAAAAGTTCAGGAGTAAGCGATGATGAGATTAAAAGAAAAATATAATCAAAGCATTAAACCTGCTTTGGTTAAAGAATTTGATATTAAAAATCCTATGCTTATTCCTGCGATAGAAAAAGTAGTTATCAGTGTGGGTGCGGGTGAGTTAGCAAAAGACCAAAAAGTATTGCAAAATGTAGCCGATACGATTTCTTTGATTGCAGGTCAAAAAGCTGTTATCACTAAGGCAAAAAAATCAGTTGCAGGATTTAAAGTGCGTGAAGGTTTCCCTGTGGGTGTGATGGTAACTTTAAGAAAAAACAATATGTATGCTTTTTTGGATAAATTAATTTCTATTGCTTTGCCAAGGGTAAAAGATTTTAGAGGTTTAAATAGAGATGGTTTTGATGGACGCGGAAATTATAATTTCGGTCTTGATGAACAGCTAATGTTCCCAGAAGTTGAGTATGATAAAATTTTAAGAACTCACGGGATGAATATTAGCATAGTTACAACAGCACAAAATGATAAAGAGGCACAAAAGCTCTTAGAGCTTATCGGTGTGCCATTTGCAAAAGGAAAGTAAGATGGCTAAAAAATCAATGATTGCAAAAGCGGCACGCAAGCCTAAATTTAAAGTTAGAGGCTATACAAGATGTCAAATTTGCGGGCGTCCGCATTCGGTTTATAGAGATTTTGGAATTTGTAGGGTTTGCTTAAGAAAAATGGGCAATGAAGGTCTCATTCCGGGTCTTAAAAAAGCAAGTTGGTAAGGATAGATTATGATAAATGATATTATTTCAGATTCGCTCACTCGTATTAGAAATGCAGGAATGAGAAAGCTTGAAACAACTAAGCTTTTACATTCTAAAGTTGTAGAAGCTTTGGTGGGAATTTTTCAAGCTAAGGGTTATATCGAAAGCTTTAATGTCATCGAAGAAGATAAAAAGAAATTTATCAATGTGGTTTTAAAATACGATGAAAAAGGCAAGAGCGTTATCAATGAGCTTAAAAGAATTTCTAAGCCGGGTCGCCGTGTTTATAAAGGCAAGGATGAAATCAAGCGTTTTAAAAATGGTTATGGTACTATCGTAGTTAGCACAAGTCATGGCGTTTTAGCAAATGATGAAGCTTATAAAGCAGGTGTTGGCGGCGAAATTTTATGCACCATTTGGTAAAAATCTGCTTTTTATGGCATTGGGTATCCATTCTTTTAAAAAAGTAGAAATATCCTAGACAAATAAAAAGGAAAAATATGTCTCGTATAGGTAAGCAACCAATCGCTATTCCATCAGGAGTAGAAGTAAAATTAGAAGGGAATTTGCTTCAATTTAAAAAAGGAAATTTAGCAAAGAAACTTGATACAAAAGCAAATGTAAATGTTGAGATTAAAGACAATCACATTCTTTTTTCTCCAAAGGGTGAAGATAGACAAAGCAGGGCTTATTGGGGAACTTATAGGGCTTTAGCTTATAATATTGTCGTGGGTTTAACTCAGGGCTTTTCAAAAACTCTTGAAATTAACGGAGTGGGTTATAAAGCGGCTTTAAAAGGCAAAGTTTTAGAATTAAGTCTTGGTTTTTCACATCCTATTAACTATGATATTCCAGAAGGAATTGAAATAGTCGTAGATAAAAACACCATTGCTGTTAAAGGAAGCGATAAGCAAGTTGTAGGTCAAGTTGCTGCTCAAATTCGTGAATTTAGACCACCAGAACCCTATAAAGGAAAAGGCGTTAAATATATCGATGAACGCATTATCCGTAAAGCGGGTAAGACATCTAAGAAGTAAGGGTAGAATATGAGAGCAAATGTATTAAAAAGAAAACTAAGTCTAAGAATTAAAAGAAAAAAAAGAATTAGAGCGAAAATTTCAGGTTGTGAAAATTTTCCAAGAATTTCTGTATTTAAATCGAACAGAACTCTATATATCCAAGCAATCGATGATGTCAAAGCTGCAACTTTAGCGGCTATTGATGGACGCAAACTTGGCGTTAAAGCCAATAAAGAAGGTGCTAAAAAAATCGCTACTGAATTTGCTAAGACTTTAAAAAGCAAAAAGATAGAACAAGCTGTTTTTGATAGAAATGGTTATGTATATCACGGCGTTATTGCAGCATTAGCTGAATCTTTAAGAGAAAATGGCATTAGGCTATAAGGGGTAAATCGATGGAAAAATACAATAGAGAAGAATTTGAAGAAGTAATCGTTGATATTGGCAGAGTAACTAAGGTTGTTAAGGGTGGTAGAAGATTTAGATTTACTGCTTTAGTTATTGTTGGAAACCGCAAGGGTTTAGTAGGTGTGGGTTATGGCAAGGCTAAAGAGGTTCCAGATGCCATTCGCAAGGCTGTTGATGATGCGTTTAAAAATATCGTTGAAGTTAAAACTAAAGGTTCGACTATCGCTCACGATGTAGAAGTGAAATACAATGCAAGTAGAATTTTACTCAAACCTGCTAGTGAAGGAACGGGAGTTATCGCTGGGGGTTCTACGCGTCCTATCGTAGAGCTTGCAGGTATTAAAGATATTTTAACCAAGTCTTTAGGCTCAAACAACTCAGCTAATGTGGTTCGTGCTACAATCAAAGCTTTAACAATGCTAAAAGGATAAAAGATGAATTTAACAAAAGCAGCGGGTTCAACAAGAAAAATCAAAAGAATAGGTCGTGGTCAAGGTAGCGGTATGGGTAAAACTGCCACTAAAGGTGGCAAGGGTCAAACTGCTAGAAAGGGCTATAACGAAAAAAGAGGTTTTGAAGGGGGTCAGCAACCGCTTCAAAGAAGATTGCCAAAAGTTGGCTTTAGCTCTAAGGTTCAAAAGCCTTATGTGATTAATGTTGAAAAAATTACAGCCCTAAAAGAGCTTGGTGAAATTACACTTCAAAGCATTAAAAGTGTCCATAAAATTTCAAAAGCTGTGAATAAAATCAAATTAATCGGTGTGAGTGCAAAAGATTTGGCATCAAAAATTAAAGACGAGAATATCAGCGTCAGCGGAACAAAATAATGAATAGAGCATTGACGAATAAGATTTTAATCACCTTAGCCTTCTTGTTTGCTTATAGGGTTCTAGCCTATGTGCCAGTTCCCGGCGTCAATGCTGATGTGATTGCAGAATTTTTTAATACAAATCAAAACAATGCTTTGGGTTTATTTAATGTTTTTAGTGGTGGAGCAGCTGAGCGTTTTTCTATCATTTCTTTGGGTATTATGCCTTATATTACCGCTTCTATTATTATGGAGCTTCTTGCAGCTACTTTTCCTAACATAGGCAAGATGAAAAAAGAACGCGATAGTATGCAAAAATATATGCAAATTATCCGTTATGCGACCATAGTGATTACTCTAGTGCAAAGCATAGGGGTTGCCATAGGTTTGCAAAGTTTGCACGGACGCGGTGGAGCAAGTGCTATAATGATAGAAGATTTAAATATGTTTATCGCACTTTGTGCCATTTCTATGCTTGCAGGAACTATGCTTTTAATGTGGCTTGGGGAGCAAATCACTCAAAGAGGTATTGGAAATGGTATATCTTTAATCATTTTTGCGGGTATTGTTTCAGGTATTCCAAGAGCGATTTCAGGAACTGTGGGGCAAATTAACTCAGGCGAGATGAATTTCTTAACCGCTTTTGCAATTTTTGCTTTGATTTTAATTACTATAGGCGTGATTATCTATGTAGAACTTGGAGAGAGAAGAATTCCTATTTCTTATTCTCGCAAGGTTGTCATGCAAAATCAAAACAAACGCATTATGAATTATATTCCTATTAAATTAAATCTTAGCGGAGTTATTCCTCCTATTTTTGCTAGTGCGATTTTGATGTTTCCTACAACCATTTTGCAAACAAGCACAAACCCTTATTTGCAAGCTATTAATGACTTTTTAAATCCAAATGGTTATTTGTTTCATGTTTTAACTTTCTTGTTTGTCATTTTCTTTGCTTATTTTTATGCTTCTATTGTGTTTAATGCTAAAGATATAGCAGAAAATTTGAAAAAACAAGGCGGTTTTATACCCGGAATTCGCCCCGGTGAAGGCACTGCAAATTATCTTAACGAAGTGGCTTCTCGTTTAACTTTATCAGGTTCTATTTATTTAGGACTTGTTGCGACCTTACCTTGGGTTTTAGTGAAATTTATGGGTGTGCCTTTTCATTTTGGTGGCACTTCTGTGCTTATTGTAGTTCAAGTTGCTCTTGATACTATGAGAAAAATTGAAGCTCAAATTTATATGAGCAAATACCAAACCCTAAGTGCAGTGGGTCTGTAAAAGCCTTTGTAAAAATTTAAAAAAACAAGGGCTTATAAAAAAGTCTTGCAAAGCTTTGCAAAAAATTTCATAAACTCAAAAAAGCTAAAATTTTCTAGCAAGAGCTTTCTTGCTAGAGTGTGTAAATAAGCTACAAAATTTAAATTAGTTTTCAAAATATTTCCAAAAAATTTACAAAAGTGTCAAAAATATGCCATACTAAGCTCAAACTTCTAAGGAGAGCTTATGCAAAAAGCCAAAACGAATGCTTTAAGAAAAAATTTCTTCACCCTAATCCTACTTTCTTTTTGCGGTTCTATTATTTATGGTCTGCCTTATTTTAGAAAGTATTATTATGATGATTATATGGCTTTGTATCATTTGGATAATTTTCAAATGGGACTTTTGGGTTCTGCCTATGGGCTTTTAGGGCTTTTTTCTTATGCTTTGGGCGGACTTTTAGCGGATAAATTTGCCCCTAAAAAGCTTCTTATCTTTTCTCTTGTGGCTACGGGCTTAGGGGGTCTTTTGCACTTATATTTTACTTCTTTAAATGCTTTGTTAATCATTTATGGAATTTGGGGTATTACTTCTTTACTGACCTTTTGGCCCTCTTTGATGAAAATCATCCGCACCCTAGCCACTGATACAGAGCAAGCTAGAGCTTATGGGCTTTTTGAAGGCGGTAGGGGTGTGGTCAGTGCCTTGCATTTAGCCATAGCTACGGCGATTTTTGGTTATTTTCAAACCCAAGCCTTAGCGGGTAAGGGCATAGAAATGGTCATAGTTTTTTACTCTTTAGCCCCTATTTTATCAGCCTTTTTACTCTTTTTCTTGCTAGAGGATAAAAGGGGTGAGCAAAGTGAGAAATTGAGTATGAAGGATTTTTTAGTCCTTGTGAAAATGCCTGCTCTTTGGCTTGTTGTTTGCATTACCTTTTGCACTTATTTTTTTAATATGAGTTTTTATTATTTTACCCCCTATGCTAGCAATATCATCGGCACTTCAGCCGTTTTTGCGGCTATTTTAACCGTTTTAGCCCAATACATACGCCCTATTTCTTCGACTGCTGGAGGTTTTTTAGCCGATGGTTTTGGCAAGGCTAGAATAATGCTTTATGGTTTTGTCGCTATGGGTGTGGGTGTAGTGTTTATTATGCTAAGTGCGAATTTATCAGGCTTTTGGCAATTAGCCCTTTTAAGCAGTGCTTGTGTGGTGGTTTATGTGGCGATGTATTCGAATTTTGGTATTTATTATTCTTTGCTAAGTGAGGGCGGGGTGCCTTTGCATTTAGCGGGTATGGCAATAGGTATAGTTTCTACCTTTGGCTATTTGCCTGAGATTTTTGCTCCGCTTCTAGCAGGAGTTTTGCTTGATAATTATGAAGGAGTGAAAGGCTATCAAATTTATTTTAGCGTAATGATAATTATGGCGATTTTAGGGGCAATTTTTTGCCTGATTTGGATGAAAAAATTTACAAGGATTAAAGAATGAAAAAGATAATTAAAGATTTTAAATTTAAGGTAAGGGTTATAGAAAATGAGTGGATAAGCCTTAGCGATGGGACAAGATTAAGTGCTAGGATTTGGTTGCCTAAGAGTGAAGAGAAGCTTCCTGCTATTTTAGAATACATTCCTTACCGAAAAAATGATGGCACAAGGACAAGAGATGAGCCTATGCACGGCTTTTTTGCAGGCAATGGCTATGTTGTGGTGCGTGTGGATATGAGAGGTAGCGGAGAGAGCGATGGTTTGTTAAAAGATGAGTATTTAAAGCAAGAACAAGATGACGCCCTAGAGGTCATAGAATGGATAGCCACGCAAAAATGGTGCAATGGCAGGGTGGGTATGATGGGTAAATCTTGGGGTGGCTTTAATTCCTTGCAAGTTGCCGCAAGAAGACCTAAGCATTTAAAAGCCATCATTGTGGTGGGTTTTACAGATGATAGATTTAATGAGGATATTCATTATAAGGGCGGGTGTTTGTTAAATGATAATTTTTGGTGGGGCAATATTATGTTAGCTTATCAGTCGCGTTTTGTTGATAGTAAGATTGACCCCAAAGGAAGGCAAAAATGGCTTAGAAGACTTGAGAATATGCCCCTTTTTCCTGCTCTTTGGCTTGAGCATCCTTTAAAAGACAGCTATTGGAGACACGGCTCTGTGGGCGAAAATTATGAGGATATTGAGGTGCCTGTTTTTGCTTTAGATGGTTGGGCGGATTCTTATACTAATCCCGTTTTTACGCTAATGCAGGGTCTAAAAGTGCCAAGAAAGGCTATCATAGGACCTTGGGCGCATCTTTATCCTCATGATGGCTTTCCAGAACCTGCTATGAATTTCTTAGGCGAAGCTTTAAAATGGTGGGATAAGTGGCTAAAAGATGAGGATAATGATGTGCTTAAATGCCCTATGATACAAGCTTATATAGAAGAAGGACAAAAACCTAGTTCTAAAATCTCTGAAGTAAAGGGTCGTTTTGTGGCTTTAGAGGGCTATCCTAGTAAGGATATTGGCTATACTTCGTATTTTTTACAGCCTTATAAATTAGGTTCTGTTAGGGCTAAGGATTTTATCAAAATCAGCACCTTGCAAAATCACGGACTCTTAGCAGGAGAGTGGATGGGAGCGGGTGTGCTAGGAGAAAGTCCGAGCGACCAAAGGCTTGATGATGGTTTGGCTGTGGTGTTTGAAAGTGAAATTTTAAGCGAAAATGTAGATATTTTAGGCTATCCCTTGCTTAAAATAAGACTGAGTAGCGATAAGCCTAAGGCTATGCTTTTTGCACAGCTAAGTGAGCTAAGAGATGATGGTTTTGTCCAAAGGGTAAGCTATGGGGTTTTAAATTTAGCCTTAAATGAAGATAGGAGTGAATTTAAGCCCTTGAAAAAAGATGAATTCATACAAAGAGAGCTTAGGCTTGATTGTTTAGGACACCGCTTTGCTAAAGGTTCTAGGATAAGGCTTTCTTTAGCCACTACTTTTTGGCCTATGTTTTGGCCTATGCCTGAAAATGCTATTTTAACTTTAGATTTAAGCCAGTGTGAATTTGCCTTGCCTATTTTTAACGGAAAGGATAGTGATGGCATTGATTTAAACCCACAAAGTGCGGCTTTAACTCCGCTTACTTTGCTTAAGCAAGGCAGGGTAGATAGGAGTATAAGCTATGATATTTTAAGCGATACTTGGACTTGTATCACTGATGGGGTAGGTGGGGTATTTGGCGAGGGAATTTATCGCTTTGATGAGATTGATGTGCTAGTGGAGCATAATCTTAAAAGAGAATTAAGCTTGCAAAATGAAAATCCACTCAGTGCCAAATACACCATAACCCAAAAGATGAAAATAGGACGCGAAGCTGAGATGATGGAGGCTGATATAGTGCTTACTCAAACAAGCGATAAGGAGTATTTTTATATAGAAGGAGAACTTCTTGTTAAGGAAAATGATACGCTTGTTTTTTCTAAGCAGTATAAGCACAAAAGCAAAAGAGTAAGTTTATAAAAGGTGGCTTTAAGCTTGATAAAAGAGCTTTGTCCGCTTTTCATTGTCAAGCTCTTTTTGAAATTTATCCTATGCTTTTTGCAGTGATTTTTGTATAAAAAATAAAATTTTATAGCGAAATTTCAAATATTTTTAGCTAAAATCAGCTTTTTATTTAACAAGGGTTGTAAAATGAAGAAAAATTTAATCATAGTAGAATCTCCAGCTAAAGCAAGAACCATAGCTAATTTTTTGGGTAAAAATTATGAAGTTATCGCTTCAAAGGGGCATATTAGGGATTTGCCAAAGTCAAGTTTTGGGATTAAGATAGAAGAGGATGCTTTCGTGCCTGAATATCGCATTTCAAACGACCATTCCGCCCTTGTTAAGGAATTAAAGGCTAAGGCTAAGGAAGCGAGTGTAATTTATCTTGCAACCGATGAGGATAGGGAAGGCGAAGCCATAGCTTATCATATAGCCAAAGCCATAGGCAAGGATGAAAATGCTTTGCCTCGTATAGTTTTTCACGAAATTACCAAAAGTGCCATTGAAAACGCTTTAAAAAATCCAAGAAAGCTTAATATGCACTCGGTTAATGCCCAGCAAACTAGACGCTTATTAGACCGCATAGTAGGATACAAACTCAGCCCCTTGTTAGGACAAAAAATTCAAAGAGGGCTAAGTGCTGGACGGGTTCAAAGTGCGGCTTTGAAAATCATAGTGGATAGGGAAAAAGAAATTCGTGCCTTTGTGCCGCTAGAATACTTTAGCATAGATATGATTTTTCAAAAAGATTTGGATGCAGAGCTTGTTGAATTTGATAAAGCCAAGATAGAAAAACTCACTATTACAAATAAAGACCGCGCTAAATTTATACTAGAAGCTTGTAAAAATGAAGCTTATAGTATAGCCGACATTGAAAGTAAAGAAAGAAAAATCGCCCCGCCTCCTCCTTTTATGACTTCAACCTTACAACAAAGTGCTAACAACAGACTTGGCTTTAATCCTAAAAAAACTATGATGATAGCCCAAAAACTCTATGAAGGGGTAAATACCCACGAAGGTGTGATGGGAGTGATTACTTATATGAGAACAGATAGCTTAAATTTAGCCAAAGAAGCTGTGCAAAGTGCCAGAGCCTTCATAGAAGAAAAATTTGGCAAAGCCTATTTGCCTACTAAGGCTAATGTCTATACTACAAAGACTAAAGGCGCTCAAGAAGCCCACGAAGCTATACGCCCTACAAATTTAAGCTTCACTCCAGAACTTGCAGCTAAATTTTTAGATAAAGATGAGTTAAAACTCTATGCTCTTATTTATAATCGTTTTTTAGCCTGTCAAATGAATCCTGCTATTTCTCAAGCTCAAAGCGTTTTTGTAAAAAATGATAGAGCCGTGTTTAAGATAAGCGGTAGAAAAATCCTTTTTGATGGGTATTATAAAGTTTATGGCGATAAGGATAAGGATAAAATTTTACCCAATCTCAAAATAAGCCAAAAGCTAAAAGTGCAGAGCTTAGAAATGAATTCGCATTTTACTGAGCCGCCTTCAAGGTATTCTGAAGCCGGACTTGTTAAAAAGCTTGAGAGTTTGGGTATAGGTCGCCCTTCTACTTATGCACCGACTATTTCTATACTTACAAGCCGTGATTATGTAAAAATAGACAAAAAACAACTCATTCCTAGTGAAATTGCCTTTAGTGTAACTGAAGTGCTTGAGAAAAATTTTAGCGATATAGTTGATAGCAAATTCACTTCAAATCTTGAAAATACCTTAGATGAAATCGCTGAAGATAAGGCAAATTGGCAAGAAACTTTAAAAGAATTTTATTATCCTTTTATGAGAAAAATTGAAGAGGGAAAAACTAAAATTGCTAGTCAAAAAACCTTCACCAAAATAGACGAAAGCTGCCCTCAGTGTGGAGGAGAACTTGCCATACGCAAGGGCAGATACGGGGAATTTATTGCTTGTTTGGCTTTTCCAAAATGCAAATACTCAAGAAATTTAAAAAATGAAAACAAAAACGAAGCCGAAAATACAGCCCTAAAAACCAAAGCAAAGGGTATAGGTATGACTTGTCCTAGTTGTCAAAAGGGTGAAATCGTAGAACGCTTTTCAAAAAGGGGTAAATTTTATGGTTGTAGTGCCTATCCAAAGTGTAATTTTATAAGCAAATACAAACCCAGTGAAGAAAAATGCGAAGAATGTGGCGAAAATTTAGTCATAAAAGAACTTAAAAAAGGCACTTTTTTAGAGTGCTTAAAATGTAAAATCAAAAAAGAAATGAAGGATTAAAATGCAAATAATGCTTTGTGCCATTTCAAATATAGCCAGTGGAAATTGCTCTGAAGACTGCAAATACTGCACTCAAAGCGCTCATGTAAAAACAGATATTCAAAAATACCGCCGTAAGGAAATTTCACAAATCGTTTTAGAAGCAAAAATGGCAAAAAAAAATGAAGCTTTGGGCTTTTGTTTGGTTACTGCAGGGTTAGGACTGGATGATGAAAAGCTCGAGTATGTCTGCAAGGCAGCTTATGCCGTGCAAAAAGAAGAGCCTAATTTGCTTTTAATAGCTTGTAATGGTATGGCAAGTGTGGAGCAGCTTAAAGAGCTTAAAAAAGCGGGGATTTTTTCTTATAATCACAATCTTGAAGCTTCTAGGGAATTTTTCCCTCAAATTTGCACTACGCATACTTGGGAAAGTAGGTTTCAAACCAATTTAAATGCGAAAGAAGCAGGACTTATGCTTTGTTGTGGGGGGATTTATGGTATGGGTGAGAGTGAAGAAGATAGGATAAGTCTTAGAAAGTCTTTGCAGGAATTAGAGCCTTTTTCAAGCCCTATTAATTTTTTTATTGCTAATGAGAATTTAACTTTGAAAGCATCGATGCTTAGTGTGGATGAGGCTTTAGGCATTATTAAAGAGAGTAAAAAAGCCCTGCCAAATTCCGTGATAATGGTCGCAGGGGGGCGTGAAGTGGTGCTAAAAGAAAGGCAGTATGAGATTTTTGAAGCAGGAGCGGGGGCTGTTGTGGTGGGCGATTATTTAACCACTAAGGGCGAAGAGCCAAGCCGTGATATAGCCAAGCTTAGAGAAATGGGATTTACTTTTGCATCACAATGTCATTGATACTCAAGGACTAATAGACTTAAAAATTCTCATAGTCATAGCCTTGTGTTTGCTTTTTTCTCCACATCTTGCAAGAATTTTTCGTTTGCCTCTTTCGGCTACTGAAATCATCTTAGGAGCCATAATAGCCTTCTTTGGCTTCATAGGACAGAGTGAAAATTTTGCACTTTTGGCAAATGTAGGTTTTTATTATCTTATGTTTATAGCGGGTATGGAAGTGAATTTAAGAGCTTTTTTTAATATGGATAAAGAAATTGCCAAAAAAAGCTTTTTTTATATTTTTTTACTTTATGCCTTTTCTTCTTTTATAGTATGGGTTTTTGGGCTTTCTTTGGTCTTTGTTATCATTATACCTGTGATGAGTGTAGGACTTTTGTCTTTGCTTTTTAAGGATTTTGGAAAAGAGTGTTACTGGTTAAATATAGCTATGATAGTAGCCACTTTAGCTGAGGTAATTTCTATTGTTCTTTTAACCATAGCAGGAGCTTTTTTACGCGAAGAGACGAGTATCATTGATGTTGCACAAAGTATAATCTATCTTAATATCTTTTTAGCACTTTGTTTGCTAGGTTTTAAGCTTTTGGGTGTGCTTTTTTGGTGGTATCCTCAGCTTAAAGTGGTGTTAATGCCTTGGGAAGATAAAAATGAGAAAGATATAAGATTTTGTATGGCTATTTTTATTCTCATCATAGTCGCTATGATAATCACTAAGCTTGAAATTGTGCTAGGTTCTTTCATAGCGGGTTCTTTTATAGCGACTTTTTTTGACCATAAAAAAGATCTTGAACATAAACTTTCTACTTTTGGACACGGCTTTTTAATCCCTATTTTCTTTATCCATATAGGCTCAACCTTTGATCTTAAAATGATTTTAGATTATAAAATTGTTTTACAAGCATTTTTGCTTATGTTTGTGATGATAGCTTTGAGAATTTTATGTGCAAGTGTTTTCTTGAAAAAAATTGGTTTTAAAAATATGGTCTTATTTGGACTTAGCCATTCTATGCCTTTAACCTTACTCATCGCAACGGCTACGCTAGGGTATTCTGGCAAGGTGATTGATGAGAAGCTTTACTCAGCACTTATTTTAACGGCTTTATTTGAAGCTATTATTGTTATGAGTGCGATTAAATTTCTTTCTAATTCTAAAAAATAAAGTTACTTTTTTACCCAAAAAAGCCAATAAAATCTTAAAAATTCAATAATGAAAAAGTTTATTTTGTTAGAATTAATAAAAGTAAGAATAATAAGGAGTGAAAATGTCAAATTCTATTACCATAACAGATAATAGAAATGGAAAAAGCTATGAATTTTCCATATATGATGGCACGACTGGTCCAAGCGTTGTAGATATGTCAAGTTTTTATAAACAAACAGGAATGTTTTCTTATGATGAGGGTTTGACTTCTACGGCTACTTGTAAGTCAAAAATCACTTATATCGATGGAGAAAATGGAATTTTATTGCACCGCGGTTATCCTATAGAGTGGCTTGCTGAAAATAAGCTTTATTTGGATGTGGTGCATCTTTTGCTTTATAAAGAACTTCCAGATGCTAAGCGTCTTGAAGCATTTCGTTATGAAATAAAAAAGCGTTCCTTTATTCACGAAGGTATGCATCGTCTTTTTGATGCCTTTCCTGATAATGCCCATCCTATGGCGGTTTTACAAGGTGCCGTTTCATCGCTAAGTGCTTTTTATCCAGACCATTTAAATATGAATGTCAAAGAAGAATATATGGAAATGGCAGCTAGAATAGTAGCTAAAATTCCTACCATAGTAGCCACCGCTTATAGATATAAGCACGGTTTTCCTATGGCTTATCCTAATTTAGACCGCGGTTTTACAGAGAATTTCTTATATATGCTTCGCACCTATCCTTATGACCATGTGGAGCTTAAACCCATAGAAGTAAAGGCACTTGACACGGTTTTTATGCTTCACGCTGACCATGAGCAAAATGCTTCAACTTCAACCGTGCGTGCTGTGGGTTCAACCCACGCACATCCTTATGCTTGTATTAGTGCTGGCATTGGTGCGCTTTGGGGACACGCACACGGGGGTGCGAATGAAGGTGTGATTAGAATGCTTGAGCATATAGGTAGCGTTGATAGAGTGGATGAATTTATTAAAAGAGCCAAAGATAAAAACGACCCCTTTAGATTAATGGGCTTTGGACATAGGGTTTATAAAAGCTTTGACCCTCGTGCGAAGGTGCTGAAAAAACTTCGCGACCAACTCATTGATGAATTGGGTATTGATACTAATTTAATCAAAGTAGCAACGCGTATAGAAGAGATTGCTTTAAGTGATGATTATTTTGTTCAAAGAGGATTGTATCCTAATGTGGATTTTCATAGCGGACTTATCCTAAAAGCCTTAGGCATTCCAAATGAAATGTTTGCTACGCTTTTTGTCATAGGTCGCACACCCGGATGGATAGCACAATGGATAGAGCAAAAAGAGCAAGATAGTCTTAAAATAGTGCGTCCAAGACAGCTTTATTTAGGGCAAACAAATAAAATTTAATTCAAATTTTGTGGAATTTTAATTTCCACAAAAAATTCTCTAATAGAAAGTTTTACTATGCTTGATTTAGATAAGTTCTTACAAATTGCAATCAATGCTTCTAACAAAGCTTGCAAAGCTATTTTGAAGGAGCGAGAAAATTTTAAAACTTGGGAAAAAGATGATAAAAGCCCTTTAACATCAGCAGACCTTGCTTCTAATCAAATTTTAAGTGATATTTTGGGTTCTACGGATATTAAAATTTTATCAGAAGAAAAATTACTTAATGAAGAAGAGTGCAAAGAGCTAAAAACTTTTTGGCTTATTGACCCTCTTGATGGCACAAGTGGATTTTTAAAAGGCAGTGATGAATTTTGTGTGATGATAAGTTTAGTTCATAATAACCGTCCTGTTTTATCCCTGATACAAAATCCATCTCAAGGCGATATTTTTTATGCCCATACAAAAACCAAAGTTTATAAAAATGACAAAATCTTACAAATTGACAAAGAAGAATACGAAAAAAATAAATACAAAGCCCTACTTAGCGTAAGCCATCTTAGCAAAGAAGATGAAAAATTTGCTAAAGAATATAAACTTGAGGCTGTAAATATAGGCTCTGGTCTTAAATTTTGTGCCATATTAGAAGCTAGGGCAGGGGTTTATAAAAGATTTGAGAAGCTTAATATCTGGGATATAGTCGCAGGCGATTTTCTCATTAATCAAAATGGGGGATTTATGGGGGATTTTTCTAAGAAGTATATTTTATATCACCCTTTAAATCATAGAGCCACACCTTTTATTTGCGTTTCTTCTAAGCATTTTTTAGACGATTTTTTATAAATTTACAAGGATTAAGATGCGATATTTTTTATTCTTAGCTTTATTTTTAAGCTCTATTTTGGCAAATGATTTTTCTCAAAAAAAGCTCATTAAAATGGATAAAAATACGGATAGTTTTGAGCTTATAGATTTAAATCAAAATGTTTCAAATTTAAATCAACAAGAAGCCTTGTTTGATAGTTCTACTTTGATTGAGAAAAAACCACAAATGAGTAGGGATAAGGATATTGATTTTGCCATAGTTTTAAGTTTTAGGGAAAATTTTGGCTATTTTTTGGAAGGGTTTAGGGTTAATGCTAAGGAATTTTCTACTTTATTTGCTAAGGGTTTGATTGGGGATTTGAAGCTTAATTGGGTAAATTCTACCGCCAATGCCATTTATCAAAGCCCTCAAACCTTATCCCGTTTTAGTCCTAAAGATGCAAGAATGATTAATGTAAGCCCTTTTTTAAAGCAAGAAAAGGATAAGGCTAAGGCTTATGCTAAATTTACTGATTGCGTTGTAATAATCAATTTGCAAGATTTTTATGTGAGTATCACAAATTACCTGATTACAAGCACGAAAGAGGCTGTGGCTAGCGTTAATTTTAAGATAATTTCCACAAGCAACGGACAAATTCTTGTAGCAAAAAACGCTAAACTTACCCTAGCCTTAAAGTCTCAAAATGCGAAACAAAATTACCAAGCTATTCAAGAACAAATGCCAAAAATGTTAGCAGGCGTTATAAACAATGAGCTAAGAAAATTAAAATTGAGTGCTAATTAAAAATCAAGTTAGCAAAAAGTTATTATGAAAATTTAGATAAAGTGATAACGCTAGATGATAAGCACTTCATTTTCTAAGCTTATGCCAAATTCTTCAAAGACCTTTTTTCTAGCCAGTTCTATAAGAAAAAACGCATCTTCAAAACTTGCGTTTTTTTTATTGATTAAAAAATTAGCGTGTTTATCACTTAGCATAGCGTCTCCTTTGCTAAAGCCTTTAAGTCCCACAGCTTCAATCAAACGCCCCGCAAAGTCCCCCTTTGGATTTTTAAAAATAGAGCCAAAGCTAGCCCCGCTGGGTTGATTGCTCCTTGCTTTTTTTAAAGCTTCATCCTTAAGCGTATCAAAACCAAATCCTAGTTTAAATTCAGCCCAGAAAAAAGGTGCATTTAAAGGACAAAAACGATAAGCAAAATTGATGTTTTCTCTTAAAATTTCGCCTTTTGAACTAAGGATTTTGACTAAATTTTGACTGATACATTCATTTTTAAGCCCCGCATTCATTTTCAAAAGTCCGCCTAGGGTGCCGGGAATTTTGCTAAGATACTCAAAACCATTAAGATTATTTTCCTTAGCAAAGCGATATATTTTATTTGACTTAGTTTTACAGCCTATGCGAAGATACATAAAATCTTTATTTTGCTCTAAAATTTGTATAAAATCAAAATTATCTCCTAAAATCCCTATATTTTTGGGCTTAGGACTGATTAAAAGGTTGTTTGCACCCCCTATTAAAAAGCCTTCAAAAGCTCCCACTTGTTCTAAAACTTGCACTTCAAATTCATCGCCTATACGCACAGAAGAGTATTTTTTAAAATCAATAATCATTTGATAAAGGTTGGAATTTGATTGATGATATTTTGAGTAAAATCTATCATAGTCGTAGTCATCCAAGGCATTAAGAAGATTAAAACAATCACTACTAAGATGATTTTAGGAACAAAAGAAAGAGTCATTTCGTTAATTTGCGTTGTGGCTTGGAAGATACTGATGATAAGCCCTGCAATAAGCCCTGCTAAGAGCATAGGTAAGGAAAGTAAAAGCGTGATTTTAAAGGTTTGAACTCCAAGTGCAACTAGGGTGCTTTCATCCATTTTTATCCTTTTTTAAGAATTTCTAAATTCTTCATATTCACTAGGAATAAGATAATCTTTTGCACTTAAGATTTTATCATAAAATTTATAATCATAGCCCAGTTTAAATAGCATATCCACCCCAAGCAATTGTGTTTGGTCTAAGTGAATGGAATTTTTATTTGCATATAAATTAAGATAAAGTTCAAGTTTTTCTTCATTTACGCGGATAAGTTTTCTTTCCATAAGCATAGGGGCTAAAATTTTGCGGTTTGCATCGGCGATTTTTACAGCCTTGGTTAAATCCTTTTCAATCTTAATTGCATCGCTTAAAGGCAAAGAACGGCGTAAAGCCATTCCTCCTAATGGCAGGGGTAATTTTTCTTTTGCGAGTTCTAGCCATATATCCCAAAGTTCAGCTTCTACGCAAAGATTATTATCAAATTCTAAAATGCTTTCGTGGATTAAAACCCCCGCATCTACTTCCCCACTTAAAACCGCCTTTTCAATATCTAAAAAATTCTTATAAACAATCCTAGCTTCAGGGTATTTCATACGAAAAATTAAAGCATTAGTGGTATTGGCTCCACTTAAAGCGACTTTGAAATTGCGTTTTAGCTGTGTGCCTTTTTTCTTGATGAGTTTGGGTCCATAACCCTCACCAAAACTTACTGCCGTGCGGACAAGAGCGTATTCTTTAGCTATAAGAGGATAAAGCCCAAAAGAAATAGCCGAGACATCAAATTCGTTTTTTAAAGCCAATTCATTTAAAGTTTGTATATCCAAAGCTGTATTTTCGTAAATAAAATCATTTCCTACCCACCCCAATTTAATCGCCATATACATAAAAATATCATCCGCATCAGGAGAATGCGCGATAGTAATTTTTTTCATCAACACTTCCTTTAAAACTTTGCCTTAATTCTAGCAAAAATAAACTCTTATTTAATTTTATTTTGTTAGAATTCTAACTAAAAATTTAGAATTTCTAAGGAAAGTTATGGATGATAATAAAAGAAAATCTCTAGACGCTGCTTTAAAAAGTTTAGATAAAACTTTTGGAAAAGGCACTATTTTAAGATTAGGGGATAAAGAAGTTGAGCAAATTGACAGCATAGGCACAGGTTCTGTGGGACTGGATTTAGCTCTGGGTATAGGGGGTATTCCAAAAGGAAGGATTATTGAAATTTACGGACCTGAAAGCTCAGGTAAAACCACTCTAACCCTACATATTATCGCTGAGTGCCAAAAATCAGGCGGTGTTTGTGCCTTTATCGATGCAGAACACGCTTTGGATGTAAAATACGCTAAAAATTTAGGTGTAAATACAGATGATTTGTATGTTTCTCAGCCTGATTTTGGCGAGCAGGCTTTAGAGATAGTTGAAACCATAGCTAGAAGTGGTGCGGTGGATTTGATTGTAGTAGATAGCGTAGCAGCCTTAACTCCAAAAGCTGAGATTGAAGGCGATATGGGGGACCAGCATGTAGGACTTCAAGCAAGATTAATGTCTCAAGCTTTAAGAAAGCTTACGGGTATAGTGCATAAAATGAACACCACGGTGATTTTTATCAATCAAATTCGTATGAAAATCGGTGCTATGGGCTATGGCACTCCTGAAACCACAACGGGCGGAAATGCTTTGAAATTTTATGCTTCTGTGCGTTTGGATGTGAGAAAAACCGCTACGCTAAAGCAAAATGACGAGCCTATTGGAAATCGTGTTAAGGTTAAGGTAGTTAAAAACAAGGTCGCTCCTCCTTTTAGGGTGGCTGAATTTGATGTGATGTTTGGAGAGGGTTTGAGCCGTGAAGGCGAGCTTATTGACTATGGGGTTAAGCTTGATATTATAGATAAGAGCGGGGCTTGGTTTTCCTATAAGGATAAAAAATTGGGACAAGGTAGAGAAAATTCAAAGGCTTTCCTAAAAGAAAACCCTGAGATTGCAGATGAAATCACGAAGGCGATTCAAAATTCTATGGGTATAGAAGGTATGATGGGTGGTAGTGAAGATGAAGAAGGAGAAGAATAATGCTAGTTATTGAAGAGCTTAGAGCTTATGAAGTGCTTGATAGTAGAGGAAATCCAACTATAAAAGCTGAGGTTACGCTAAGCGATGGAAGTGTGGGCGCAGCCATAGTTCCAAGCGGTGCAAGCACAGGCTCAAAAGAAGCTTTAGAATTGCGTGATAAGGATGAGAGATTTGGTGGAAAAGGTGTTTTAAAAGCTGTTGCAAATATCAATGAAAATATCGCAGATGAAATTTTAGGTCTTGATGCTTTTAATCAAACCGCACTTGATGATACTTTGCGTGAGCTTGATGGGACAAAGAACTATTCAAATTTAGGTGCAAATGCGACTTTGGGTGTATCTATGGCAACAGCTCGTGCGGCTGCTACTGCTTTGGGGATGCCTTTATACCGCTACTTAGGGGGTGCAAATGCAAGTATTTTGCCCGTGCCAATGTGTAATATCATAAATGGCGGTGCTCATGCTAATAATAATGTAGATTTTCAAGAATTTATGATAATGCCCTTTGGTTTTACAAGCTTTAAAGAAGCTTTGCGTTCGGTTTGTGAAATTTATGCGATGTTAAAAAAAGAACTCGCAAATTTAGGACATTCTACTGCTTTAGGCGATGAAGGTGGTTTTGCTCCAAATTTGGCTAATAATACAGAACCTATCGATATTTTAATGACTTGTATTAAAAAAGCAGGTTATGAAAATCGTATAAAAATAGCTCTTGATGTGGCTAGCACAGAATTTTTTAAAGAAGGTAAATACCATATGGAAGGCAAAGCTTTTTCAAGCCAAGATTTAATTGAACGCTATGAAGAGCTTTGTGCGAAATATCCTATTTGTAGTATAGAAGATGGTTTGGCTGAAAATGACTTTGAAGGCTGGATTAAACTTACAGAAAAATTAGGCAATAAAATTCAGCTTGTAGGCGATGATTTGTTTGTAACCAATGAAGAAATTTTAAGAGAGGGTATCGCTAAAAAAATGGCAAATGCTATTTTGATTAAGCCCAATCAAATCGGCACTATTACCCAAACTATGAGAGCTGTGCGTTTGGCACAAAGAAATAATTATAAATGCGTGATGAGTCATAGAAGTGGAGAGAGTGAAGATAGCTTTATAGCAGATTTTGCCGTAGCTTTAAATACGGGACAAATCAAAACAGGAGCGCCTGCTAGGGCTGATAGAACAGCTAAATATAACCGCTTACTTGAGATTGAGCTTGAAAGTGATGAATATTTAGGAGAGAAACTCTGAGCGATTTACTTAAAGAGTATGATGAGAGCACGAGAAAAAAGAGTTTTTATACACATATTGTAAAAATGATTTTTTGGGTTTTTCTTGTTGTCATTGGAGCGATTTATTTTGGCAATATGTTTTTTGGGCAGTATTCTTTAGATACCTTACTTTCTTTAGAAAGCACCAAAGAAGAGCTTAATAAAAAGATTATTTTGCTTAAAGAACAAAATGCTAAGGCACAAAAAGATTATTTTGAATTAAAAGGATTATACCCAAATGAAAACTAAAATTTTAAGCCTATTTTTTATTTTCACTTCTTTGTTGTATGCGGATGAAAATCCTTTCAAAACAGACCAAAATTTGAGTTTAATGGCTCCACCTGAATTTCAAAAAGAGGAAGTTAAGTTTAATTCTAGTGCAAGAATTTTAAAAAGCATTACTTTTAACTATATTAATTTAGATGGAAGTGAAGATAAGATTGATTTAGATGTCAATAAAAGCATAGATTGGCACGATACTTATACTATATCAAGACTTAAAAGCCCTGACCCTTCAAAGGTGCTTGATGTTTCAGTTACTATACCTGAGAGAAACAACTCTAAGCAAGAGTTAAATTCCACAGCTAATGTCGAAATACCTTTGCAAGTTGCAAAAATTTATGATTTTATTTCTTATGCGGTTTATAAAAATAAAATAAAATTAAATACAAATGATGAAATGATTACAGATTTTTCGGTGGGAAATCCAAGTAAAATCGTGGTGGATTTTAAGTCTGGTTTGATAAGTCCTACAAAAAATATACGCCTTAGTAATTCTATTTTTAAGCGTATAGATTTTGGGTCGCACAAAGGATACTACCGCCTTGTAATTTATCTTGATGGAACTTATAGTTACAATATCCAAAAAGATGCGAGCGGATATATGATTAATTTGCTTTGATGAGATTTGTTTTTCTTGTATGTTTTTCTTGTTTTGTTTATGCTAGTGATATCCTACTTCTTAGCCAATTTAACAAGCAAGATTTTAGCTCTAAAGATTTTAATGCTTACTTGATGAGTGAAAAGCTTGATGGAGTGCGTGGAATTTGGGATGGAAGACGCTTAAAAACACGCCAAGATTATGAAATAAAAGCTCCTGAGTTTTTCACAAAAAATTTTCCTCCTTTTATGCTTGATGGCGAACTTTGGATAGCGAGAAATAAATTTGATGAAATTTCGGCTTTAATTCGCAGTGGTAATAGTAATGCAAGTTTATGGAAGAGCGTTAGCTATAATGTATTTGATGTGCCAAATGCTTGTGAAGAATTTCAAATTTCTATTTGCAGCCTTGAAAATCGTTTGGCTGTTTTAGAAGAGTATTTGCAAAAATATCCTAAGGTTTATATAAAAATTATTCCTCAAATTCCAGTTGAAAATCAAAACAATTTAAATCAATTTTACGAAAATATCATTAAAAATCAAGGCGAAGGTGTTGTTATACGCAAAAATTTAAGTCCTTATGAAAAAGGCAGAAGTAAAAACGCTATGAAATTAAAACCTTACGATGATGCAGAGTGTAGGGTAATAGGCTTTAGCAAGGGTAGGGGCAAATTTAAAGGTCAAGTTGGTGCTTTGCTTTGTGAAATGCCAAATGGAAAAATTATCAAAATAGGTAGCGGTTTAAAAGACGAAGATAGGAAAAATCCACCAAAAATTGGCAGTATTATAAGCTATAAATTCAATGGATTTACCAAAAATTCTTTACCCCGTTTCCCTGTTTTCTTAAGGATAAGAGATGAGAATCCTTGACTTTAAAATTATTTTGTGATAAAATGTTTGCTTTTATTTATTCGGGGTGTAGCGCAGTCTGGTTAGCGCACTTGGTTTGGGACCAAGGGGCCGAAAGTTCGAATCTTTTCACCCCGACCATTTTCTATAAATTTATACAAAATGGTGAGTGTAGCTCAGTCGGTTAGAGCATCAGATTGTGGTCCTGAGGGTCGTGGGTTCAATTCCCATCACTCACCCCATTCAGAGCGCTCGTAGCTCAACTGGATAGAGCGACAGACTTCGGATCTGTAGGTTATGGGTTCGATTCCTATCGGGCGCACCACCAAATCATATGCGTTCATAGCTCAGCTGGATAGAGCAACGGCCTTCTAAGCCGTAGGTCAGAGGTTCGAATCCTCTTGGGCGTACCACTTTTGCGGATGTGGTGAAATTGGCAGACACGCCAGACTTAGGATCTGGTGCAGCAATGCGTGAAGGTTCAAGTCCTTTCATCCGCACCACTTTAAACACCATTTTACCATACTTTTAGAGATTTTGCTTAAATCATACTGAAGCCTTTGAAGTCCTATTATATCATTTTGGATTATTTCAAAAAGGTAACCTTTTAGCAGGTAACTTCTAATAGCAACTGAATGAAAGGATAGTTATAAAATAGTCCTTTTTATCCGTTTAAGTTTAGCGGTAAAAAAGGTAAAAATAAGCTCTAACCTTAAAGCAAAGGTAACCTAAGGTAATTTATTAAGTTTATAAGGCTTTGAAATACGCTATAATGCAACAAAAATAATAAGGTTAAAATGGCGATTGATAGAAGAGATTATAATATACCCATAGGAAAAGTAACGCATTTAAAAGGTGCAAGAATAAGATTAAATACAAGGTTTAGAATTATCTTTAAGTAAAATACTTTAGACTATAATAAAATGCAATTGAAGGGAAATAAAGTATTTAAAAGAATTTGATATGAACTTGATTTTAGAAAATGTAAGTGATGATTTTGTAAAAATTATTAAAGCTATAGCTAAAGTAAAAAGCGTAAAGGTAAAGACTGAGAAGGAAGAGAAATTAACCATAAATGGTTATACATACCCGCCTTTGAAAATGAGCTTTTAAAAGAAAACGAAGAATGTAAAAGACTTATAAAAAAGTGTAATAAATACTTACATCACACTTAACACAATGCAAGAGCATCTATTTGATAGACAAAGAAGTGTGGAATGGTCTAAATTATTGAGCCAAAGAAAGGTTTGCATAATTGCAATTTAAAAGAGTATAAAACAGCGGATTGGGTAAAAATACAAGACCAAACACTAAAAAATAAATGTTTTCTTATTTGCATAAAGATGAATCAATCATGTAGGCATTGGATAGTAAATACACTATGTATTAATTTTAAAGCAGATTAATAAAGGAAAGTTAAGAAAGTATAAACAAGACAAACTAAACATAATTAAAATTATAGATATACAGAACAAACAGTCGCTTAAATTGGAGTTAAGCATCTGTTTTGTTTCTTGTTGTTTTTATGTACTATGGATAATCTCATCTATAACAACAGCCTCTATTATTTGCTCTTTGAATGCTTCATTTGGCACTATAGGTCGCATTGCTACAATTGATACTATAATTGGTTTTAAGATAGAATTTGAATAAGGTTGCATTAAATCTAGGCTAAAATCAGAACCAAAGAAGTCTTTGCTGGACATAATAATTTTATCTACCTTAGCTTTAAATTCTTGAGCTTCATCTCCAGACAACTTAAATGTCATAGCCAAATACATCATTTGAAAAAAGAAAACTTTTTGTTTTTTAATACTATCATCTTCTATAAAGTTGTCCATAATTTTTTTAACTAAAGTTCCACCGCCAAAACCCCCTATCAATCCTCCAGCTATACCTCCAACAACAGTTCCAACACCAGGAATAAAAGACAACGCAGCAGCTCCAACTAGAGCTCCAGCCGCCCCTCCAGCTATACCTCCGGCGTTTTGTGCTATATTTTTTAAACACTGCATACCACTAATCTGCCCTTTCATCATTTGGAAAATTTCTACACTTGATGTAATTGCCATTGTGACACCAGCAACAACAACTGTGCTTCTTAGTGCATTATTCGCAGCTGTGGTAGCTGAAATATTACCAGGTTTGCTTATTGTGCCGGCAAAAGCCTTTCCTATTTGACTATCAAATCTAAAATTTATAGCTGATTGTAAAAATGAATTTACCTGCGGGATTCTTTGAATTTGAGATGTGGCTATATATGTAACAAAAGTTTGCCCACCAGCTTTCATACTAGATATACTTGCTTGTTGTAATGCTTGTTTAATATCTTTGTTTTTGAAGTATAAAATTGAAGTATTAACAACCAAAGATACACCAAAAGCACCAACAGCCACAACCGCACCATTCATTGCATCAAATTTTAAACTCTCTTTAGAACAAAATTTAGCATAGTTCTTTGCTTCTGCTAAAGTCACATTTCCTTTTCTTATAATGTTTTTTGCCTCGCTTGGATCCGAAACGCCAGGGACTTGCCCTTTTTTGATTTTATTAGCCATTATTTCCACAGCTTTGTCATATTGGTCTTTTGGAACTTCTAGCTGCATTGGTTTGCCGTTGTTATCCATATAGCGATAGTTTCCGCTAGGACCATCAAAAGCTGAATTAACACTAGCAGAAGGGGTTTTGCAGTATTTTGATTGTATCTTAATACCATCTACTATTCTATCAGCTCCATTTTTAACATTATCTCCACCCACGAGCGTAGCACTTTTACCGCTAATGTTATCCAACTTTGTGTTCATTATCTCAGCTGCATCTCCATGACCTGTTGAAACAATCACATTGTTATTTGCATCTATAATTTGACCTTTTGCATTTGTTCCAACACCCTTTGTATGATTTAGGAAATTTTCGCTTGTCTGTATCGGTCTAAAATTTGTATTCCAAGCTTCTGAACTAGCAATTGCTGAAAAAGCCACTGCCACACTTTTACTCACTGACTCTTGTGTTTTACCAAAATCTTGACTATTGTGTATCTCTTTTGCTATTTCTATACATTCATATTCTGTTTGACTGCAGGTGTCAGAACAAAACCACTCACCATCATCATCTGCATCATCTGCTAAGACAACTTTTCCACAAGATGAGCAATATCTTATCTCGTCTATGTTTATGGGATGAATTAAAACTTCATTATAGTTATAAAGCTTTGTTTCTATATCTTGTAGCATAATTAAATCTGAAAACATTTCATTGCTTAAAGACGCTATTTTTTTAAGTTTATTAATGAGATTTTGTTTATCTGGTAGAATCTCTTTAGTCGTAATATCTGTTATTTTATCTACCAATTCGTTATATTTTTCATAAAAAAAGTATGACCGCACGCCATTTAAATTTAATACAACAATATCATTTGTATTTGCTAATCCATCTAAAATTCTCTCACTCAGTTTAGCTTGCTCTTCTAAAAATTTTTTAAAAGCCTCTTCTTGTTTTTCTTTTGTTTGTTTTTTTGTATCGTTTAGCTTATAATACATGTCATCTATAGTAAAATATCCAATTTCTTTTTTATCTTCTATCAATTCCAATGCAGCATTAAAAACCAAAAAATATTTTTTAGCATTACTGCGAACCATAAGAGCTAAAGTAATTAAGATAATAAAAACCCAAAAAATTCCATCTGCGTTTTTTACATCAAGGAAATTAATTGCTAAGCAAGATAATAAAATCGTCAAACAAAAAGCAAAAGATAATAATAAGCTTCTATTTACCCTTTTTTTATCCTCATCATTAAAAAAATATGCTTTATTTTTTGAGATATTTAATTTTGTTGTAAAATAACATATAATAGTGGCAATAGATGCAAATATCCAATCCATATTTTCTATGCTTCCAAGACCCCCCCCCCCACCATAATACAGCTATTGTTATAATCCCAAATACTTTACATACTTGCCCGACAACACTAACCCCTACTTTATTTGCAATAAGATGTAGTATCCCAAAAGATACACCAATAAACAGTATATTAAAACCAATAAAAGACCACATATTTCTCCTTTTGTAGTGAATTTTTTAGGGCTTATTATATCTTAATTTTATTATATTTGGAATTAATTTTATTTTTTAATCCTTCTAAAAACTTCACATGTCTCCTATCCGCACCATATTTTAATCTTTCTTTGTAAATTTTAAAATTGTAACTTTATTAACTTTGTCAAAGTATCATTACATATTTTTTTTAGGATGGTGTTGATGAAAAAAAGCATAATAATTTCGATAATGTTCTTAGTGGGTATGGTGCAGGCTAAGGAAATACAAATTTATGAAAGTCCTACTTGTGGCTGTTGTGATTTTTGGGCTGATTATATGAAAGCTAAGGGTTATAAGGTTAGTATCCATAAAACCAATGATTTTCTTAAGATTAAAGAAAAAATGGGTATAAAAGATGAGTATCAAAGTTGTCATACGGGGCTTATTGATGGTTATGCTATTGAGGGGCATGTTCCCCAAAGTGCTGTGGCTTGGTTGTTTGAAAATAAACCTAAGGATGTAATAGGAATTTCAGCACCCGGAATGCCACAGGGAAGCCCGGGAATGGAACAAGGATATAGTGAAAAATATCCTGTAATTTTAATGAAAAAAGATGGAAGTTATGAGCTTTATGGGTATTTTATAGGAGAGAAAAAGCTTTAATTTTTTAGGTAAAAAGACATTAGCTTTTTACCTTTCTGATTTCTTTTTCTAGTGTGCTATATGGAGTAAGGCCTATGAATTTTTCGTCCATTTTACCCTCTTTGAAAAAGCTAAGTACAGGAACTCCATATATCTCTCCAATAGCACTTGAAAGGTATTTTGCAGCTTTTTTCTCATAAAACATTATTAGATTTGATAAACCTTTTTCATCAGCCCAAGTTTTTGCGTCATTAATACTATTTGCATCGCCTAAAACTACAAAAATATCAAAATTATAATTTTTAGCTAAATTTTGCAAAATAGGAATCTGCTCTTTGCAAACCCCACAATCTTTAGTAAAAAATACTAGGGCAAAATTTTGCGTTTTATCATCTAGTTTCAAGGTTTTTTTAAAGCCATTGTAAGCAAAATTATAGGTTTTATCACTATTTAAAGCTTTAAAATTTTCTCCACTATCACAAGCTATAAAAAACAAAACTACAATTAAAGCAAAGAAATAAGTTTGGATTCGAAAAGTTCCCATGGTTTTTCTCCTAAAATTCTATCCTGTATTAGACCATCTTTGATGATGATAGTAGTAGGGGTTGCAAATACGGCGTAGCGGTCATTGGTGATTTTAAGATTGTCTTTTAAAATTTTGATATTTTTAAAATCAAATTGTTCGGCTAAAACTTTAACCACATTGGCATTATCAATAGAATTTATAGCATAAATGCTGATTTTATTAGGATGATTTTGTGCGAATTCGTCTAAAGAAGGGAGTTCTTTTAAGCAAGAAGGACAGCCATTTTGAAAAAAGACTAAGACCTTTAAGCTTGTATTATCATCGGCAAGTTTTACGGCTTTTCCTGAAGTATCTTTAGCTGAAATTTCAGCACTTTTTTCTCCAACTTTTCCAGTGTCTTTTGAATTTTCAAAAGAACAAGCATTGAGTAAAAATAAAACACTTAAGATTAAAAAGGTTTTTTTCATTTTAATACCCCGTGCTGTAAGATGAGCGTGCGGTCTGCAAATTTAGCCAAATCAGGATTGTGTGTGATTAAAACAATGGTTTTACCTTCATTTTTTAGCTTTTGTAAGGTTTGAAGAACTATTTTTTCATTAGCTTCATCTAAATTTCCTGTGGGTTCATCTGCAAGTAAAAGCTCTGGGTTGTTGATTAAAGCTCTTGCTATGCAAACCCTTTGTTGTTCGCCACCGCTTAACTGACTAGGTAAATGAGTCAAACGATGTGAAAGCCCCACTTTTTCAAGCATTATTTTTGCATCTTCTTCATCTACGCTTGAGTGATAATATTGCGAAAGCATAACGTTTTCTAAAGCGTTAAGATAAGGAATAAGATGGAATTGTTGGAATACTAATCCTATTTTTTCACGACGCAAGGTGATTTTTCGCTCTTCATCTATTTGTTCTAAATTTTCATTATCTAAGACAAATTGACCGCTACTTGGACTATCCATGAGAGATAGTATATTTAAAAGCGTTGATTTGCCGCTACCTGATGGACCCATAATAGCAAGCCATTCTCCTTCATAGATGCTTAAATTGATATTATTTAAAGCTTTAACTTTTCCAAATTCTTTATTCAAATGAGTTATTTTGATAAGTTCTTTTTTCATTATTCACCTTTCAAATTTTCACAGACATTGATTTTTAATGCTTTTTTTATGGGAAAAAATGCGGCCAAAAAGGCAAAGCCTAAAGAAACGATTAAAGCGATAAAAACAGCCACAAATCTAAAATCAATGCTGGAATCAAAAATTAAATAGCCAAAGATATTGGCTAAAAATATCCCACAAAAAGCCCCGATAAAACTAGCAAAAAGGCTTATAACAAAGCATTCGCTAGCAAAAAGCTTGAAAATTTCGCTTTTTTTAGCACCCAAAGCTAAGCGTAATGCGATTTCTTTTTTGCGTGAAAATATAATGGAGCTTAAGGTCGTATTCACGCTAGTGGTAACTATGATTAATACTACAAGTATGATTAAAAACATTAAAGCTTTGATTTTTCCAAGCACTAAGCCTTCGCTTAAAGACACAGAGGATATAGGTTTTGCTTCGATTATTTCATTGCTTATTGCTTTTGTTTTAGCCTTAACTTCGTCAAAATTGCCATAAACCACAGCATTGGCATAGTTAATGCCTGTTCTATCGCTTAAATTTTGCACCACACTTAAAGGAGCTAAGGCCAAGCTGTCAAATTCATCATTGCTTGATAATATCCCTTTTATGATGAGCTTTACACTTTTTCCATTGTTGGGATTATAAATTTGGAGTTCATTACCTGCTTTGAGACCTAATTGCTTGGCTAAATTAATACCCAAAAAAGCAGAATTTTCATCAAAATCATTTAAGGAAAAACTTCCTTCTTTAAGCTCCAAAAAAGGCTTTGTGATTTTTAAGGCTCTAAAATCAGTACCTAAAACCACTCCACTTGTGCTACCTAAATTTAAAAATTCATACAAAAAAGGAGTTAAAGCCCTAGCTTTTAAATTTTCTTTCATTTTTTCATATTCTCCATTGGATATGAAATTTTCATCTGTATTTTTAGGGCTTATCATTACATTTGCCCCATAAGCTTTTAGTTCTTTAGAGAGCTTAGTGTCGATGTCAAAATAAATATTTAAAAAAGCTGAGCAAGTAAGCGCTCCTATAAAAACGCTCAATATAATGATAAAAAGCCTTTGATAAGAAAAGCTAATGCTTTTAAAAAGCTCATTAAGGAAAAACTTATCTACCATATAACACTCCTGCTGGGGAAAGTTGGGTAATGTTTTTTATGGGAAGCAAACAACCAAGTATAGCAATAAATCCTGCAAAAATCAAACTTAAAGGCAGGGCTATAAAAGCAATGTCAATAAAATATCCAAAAATACTAAGGCTAATGATTTGCGAAAGTGCTACACCAAAAGCAAAACCAAACAAAGCGGCAAAAAGGGCTACGATTAAATTTTCACTAGCAAAAAGTAAATAAATTTGAAAAGTATTGGCTCCAAGCACCTTTAAAAGTCCTATTTCTTTTTTTCTACGATGAATTTCAGAACTCATAAGACTTGAAATAGCTATACTTGCTATGATGATACATATAATGCAAGTAACACTCATTAAGGCTTGAATTTTTTTAACCACTAAATTTTGCGCATCACTTATGGCATTTAAGACTTTTGCATCAGCTCCGGGCAAACCATCACTAATTTGACTAGCAATCGAACCCACATAGGCTGAGCAATACCATTTGTCGTATTCTAATTGGTCTAATTTTTCTTCTCCTATGCGACGCACTTTTTCAGAAAGAGCCGACTCAGGTATGGTAAAAGCCCTGACTTCTGCACTTGAGTAAAGTCCTTGTTTGTCGAGTAATTCTTGGGTTAAATTTAAAGGAGCGATGATTTTATTAGTCATTTTGGGATTGGTATGAAGTAAAATTCCTGCAATTTTGACTTCTTTGCTTTGATTATTTTCTCCTATTAATTTAACATAAGTTCCTATTTTTAGTTTGCTATTTTTAGCTAAATTTTCTCCTAGCATAATTTCGTTGCCATCATCTTTTGCCCATTCTCCTTCCACTTCTAAATAAGGATAAAGACTTTTTATGCCCGTAACAAAATCATCATCTTTAATTTTGATAGCTTTTTGAAAATAAGTGCCATAAATAAGTGCATTTTGCTTGAAATTTTCATCATCAATTCCAATTTTTCCTTCTAAAAAAGGAGCGAGTGCGGTGATGTTATTACGCCAATAAATGTCTTTAATCATATATAAATTTTTTTCTTCTAGGTAGTTTTTGTTTTTTAAAGGTTCGTAAAGTTCATTACCTATTTCTATGCTAAGGCTTGAGCCTTTGGGTAAAACAAGTATATTCGAGCCATAGCTTTTAAGTTGCTTGGTAACTTCATCTGCTATACTTAGGGTAATATTTAGCATAGTAGAAAGCAAAAGTGTAGCTAAAAAACAAGTAAGGAAGGCTAAGAATTTTTGAATTTTATTTTTAAATATAGAGCCTAAAATCATTTTAGCTAACATCATTCCTCCTTTGAATCAAAAACTGCGCTTCATTTTCTTCTACATATTTCATAGGGTCTTTTTTAAATTCTTCGTAATTTTTCTCATTAGAAAAATAATAAGTTATACCTTTGTAGCTGTAAGAAAAAGGTGCTTGAGTGTTGATAACCTTGCTTTTTGAAACAGGGTCTTCAACTTCAATTTCTTTAATTTGATTAAAATAATTAGACCCCGCTATAACATCTTTTACATCTATACTGATTTTTTTGCCATCGTATTCGTATTTAAGTGGAATGGGATTACAACCCCCGCTTTTCCCTACGCTAGGTAAAAAAATACGCACATTACAAGAGATACAAATGAGTTCGCCATCTTTTTTTATATAACCCATATCTCCACAAATCATACAGGCATCAAAAACAGCCACAGGCGAGTCTTTATCTTCTCTTTTGTTGATAAGAAAAAATCTTATTACCTTTCCTTCTGCACTGATATAAGCAAAGCGGTGGAGCTTATTGTCTCTTAAAAGGGCTATATCGAAAATAAATTTACCATTATTATCGGGTAAAATTTCCTTAGGTTCATCTAGGGTTAAAGGTTTAGAACTTACCATAAAAAAGTATAAAATAATACAAAAGCTTACAACACAAGAGATAAAAACACTGGAAAAATAGCGATTGATAAGGCTTGTTCTAGCTTCATTTTTGCGGAAATTTATATCTAAAATTTTATTTTTTTGTATGTTTTTTTGACGCTTTGTAAGACTTAGAAAAGCTAAAAGTGTTATAAAAAATAAATAAACATAAATTCCAAAAAAACCAAAATAATTACTTTTTCCTACAAAACTTACCAAAAAAGTGTGAGTGTCTATGATGGAATTTCGCATTAGAGTGAGTAAAATGTTGGCTAAGGCTTTATCGCTTTCTATTAAAACAAGAAATAAAAAAAGCATAAAACTTGTTTTGGGATTAAAGTTTTTTTGCCATTTTAAAAAAAAGAAATTTAAAATACAAATCATCAAGGCTAAGATAATAAAACCTAAAGATGCTATGCCTTCGCTATCGATTAAAGAACCAGCAAAAATAGGAAAATCTTGACTTAAAAAATAATAATGCAAGGCTATGCAAAAACTTAAAATTCCCAATAAAATAAAATTTAAAATTTCAATTTTTTTCCAAAAATAAAATACAAAGGCTATGAGCAAACAGCTTATAAAAATAAAATCAAAATTAAAGATTAAATTTTCAGTCTTTAAAAATTGAGCTGCGATGAAAAAGGCAAAATATCCAAATAAAAATCCTAAAAAAATCGCTAAAAAACTTTTAACAATATATTTTTTATCAGGTGTAATGAAAGCCATTAAAACACTCAGTGGTAGAACATTGATAAGAAAATGCACAAAATATATACTCATCATTTACTCTTTAAATATTGTTATTTTAATTTTAAAATGAAAATAAAAATACTTAAATACACTCGGAAAATCCGAGTGTAAAATCATTTTGGTGTGCCTGTGTATTTGAATTTATAATCTACTTTAAAAGGTTCAAACCACTTGCCTACGCCTGTTTCTTCATCAACATGGCGTCCAAATCCTTGTTTTTCAGGGTTTGAAATGTAAAAAGTAAGTTCATAGTTTCCTACGCCAAAACCCCCTTTTTTATCCTTTTCCATAGCGATATTTGCGCCGTAGTGAGGACCATCATCGGCCACCATAGGCATTAAGGTTCCGCGTTTAATCGCCCCTGTATCGGTATTTTTAAGCTCATAAGCTATGGTTAAATAAGGCATCCAAAAACCTTCAGGAAAGCCATTTGGGTTATTTTTAAGTGCGTGAATATCAGCTTCTAAATGAATATCTGCTAAAGAAGCTGCTAAATCAATACCTCTTGGTTCCATTTCTATAGGCTGTAAATAAACCGCCGCTATTTCCATGCCATTTAATTCTTTTGGGTCGCCAATTGGCACTTCGCCCGCAAACACACTTGTGCTAATAACTGCACTTGCAGCAACTACTGATAAAAATTTTTTTATCATAACTTCACTCCTTTTTTAGAAATTTGCTTTGTTATTAAAATGCCAATAATTAGCAAGATTAAAACTATAAATTGTGGGATTAAAGTCTCATAATAAGGGTAAATTCCAAGCCATAAAATCGGTTCGAAATTTATAGGTATAAGACTAGGAATGATAACTTTGCCTTCTATGAGTTCGGCTATACCCTTACCCGTAAAGACAAAAACCATATAAAAAATAATATAGGATGTGATATAAAAAAATTGTTTCACAGGAATGCGGATAGCTCCTGCTTTTAAAAGAAAATATAAAACAATCAGTATTAAAATTCCAAGTCCAAGACCGCTAAAAACAGCACTAAAATCAGTGCTTGTCTTGGCATCAAAAAGTAAGGCTTGATAAAAAAGAACGGTTTCAGCCCCTTCCCTATAAACAGCCAAAAACACGGTTATCCAAAGGGTTTTTGCACTATTATTTGATATGGCATCTATGGCACCTTGTTTAATGAAGTTTGCCCATTTTTTATTTTGGGCATTTGAAAGAAGCCAAAAACCTACATAAAAGAGTAAAACTACGGCTATTAACATTGTAACGCCTTCTATGAGTTCCCTGCTTTGTCCCGCATTTTCTTTAAAAAGCCAAGAAACTCCAAAAGCAGTAATAAAGCTTAAAATCACTCCTGTAAAAAGAGCGTTATAGGCGATATTTAGGCGATTTTTATTACCACTTTGAATAAGATAAGAAACAATAGCCACAACTATAATCAAAGCTTCTAAGCCTTCACGCAAAATAATTCCTAATGCCCATATAAAGAGCGAATAAGGTGAAGAATCTTGAATTTTATCCACGCTACTTGCTATAAGTTGCTCTAAGTCATTAAAAGTAGTTTCAAGTTCTTTTTTGTCGGCACTTGCTTTAATCAAAGCAACGCCTTTGGAAAATAAACTTTCTATTTTAAGCTTTAAGCCACTATCCACTGCGCCGATTTTATTCTCCATTCCGCTTGCTTCAAAAATATCTAAATAAATCCCTTGTAAATCATCAACTATAGAAGCACTAAAACCATCATAATTTTTCAAAATTCCATCTAGGGCAAGTTTGATATCATTAGAAACTTTAGCATAGTCCTTACCCTTTGTTTCATCATTAAAACCTGAAATTTGTAAGCTAGAAAGTTCTGAATCGGGAATTTGTAAAAAGACATCAAAAATTTGCTCTTCTATGTTATCAAGTGCGTCTCTTAAGCCTTTTTCGTCGATACTTGCATCGTTGATTTGACGTATGAGAGTGCGAACGGCCTGTTGAATTTTTTGGTCATTTCCTGCTTTGGTGAATTTATTAACTAGAATTTCGACTTTGGTATTGCGATAATCATTAAATAAAGCGTCATTTAAAAAATCCTTGCTAGCTTGATAGTTCTTTTCCTTAAAGGCATTGGCTGCTTGAGAAAATTTGGTCGATACGTTATCAAGTATGAATTGCAATCTCGCATCCATCGCTGCTGCGGCTTGCAAGTCAGCACTTGCATTATCATCTGTGCGGTTTGTGGGTGTGTTAAGAATTTGATTGTTTGAAGGGCTTTGGGCTAAGTCTTTTTTATCCACACCCATCATTTGTGCGATTAAAGCTTCTGCATCGGCTTCGCGTTTGGCATTGGCTTCCAAGCTTGATTTTTCAGCTTCAGCCTTATCGTAATTTGTATCACTTGCTTCAGCTTTTAAGCGGTAGCCATTTTGCAAAACAGGTGCTACTTCATCAAGGTCATAACAAAGACTATCAATCAAAGCATTAATTTGTGTTAAGGGTGCGTTTTCTTTATACATACGACGCAAATTGACAAATTTTCTCTCCATAGTAATAGCTTTTCTTCCTATGTTTCTTCCTATGGGACCTTCCATATTTTCAAAATGTTGAAAATACGCATCTTCGCTAAGTTTTTTAGCTCCTAGATTATCACCTTTTTCATAGGTTTGTAGGCTTTGTTTTAACATATCTTTTATAAGATTTGCTTCGTTGATATAATCATCAACCCTAGCAAAAGCGGAACTGGTTAAAAAAATGCTCATTGTAAAAAATATAATTTTTAAAAATTTCATTATCGTTAATCCTTGATTTTTGATAAAAATAAAAAATAATATTTATTATCAAAATAAATAATCGGCTAGTATAATATTAAAAATCTTAAATAGAACTAAAAAATAAGTTTTTGTATCAATAATATTTTTTATTAATTATATTTTAAGATATGTTTTAACAAATATTTAAATATTTATGTTTTTATAATTTCTATCGAATTGTAAATTTATTACCCCATTATTTTTTGTATTCGGTAATGATTTTATTAATTTTATTAAAAGTTTAGGGAAAAATATTAAGTTTTAAAATTATTATCCGATTTAATCTAAGTCTTAAGACTTACAATGTAAAAAGGAGGGCAATATGGTTTCAGATGTTTCTATGAGTAGTGCTAATTTAATGACTGCTATTAACACTTCAGTTTTGAAAAAGTCTATGGATACGAATGAAGCATTGATGAATGAGCTCATCGAAGGTATGGAAGGTGTCTCTCAAGCCTCCGCTCCACAAGCTTCTAGCTCCGGTGGTTTAGATATTTACGCTTAAATATCTTTATATAAGCTTAAGATATTGTTTTAATATTTTAGGCTTATTTTTTAAATAATTATTTTTTTAGTATTTGTTCGTTATAATCTTGTCCGTTAATTATGGAATTTTTTACAACATTTTTAGGAGCAAGAAGGCAAATGATAAAAAAAATCGTTTTGAGTGAAACTTTTCCGGGTATTTTACTTATATTTTTTACCTTTTTGGCCTTATTGTGTAAAAATTCTTCTTTGAGTGTTATTTATACAGATTTTTTTCACGCTAACTTTACGATAGGGTTTGACCATTTTCAAATTTCAAAGTCTTTAGATTTATGGATAAATGATGGCTTGATAGCTATATTTTTTCTTTGCATAGGCCTTGAGTTAAAATATGAAATTTTACGCGGACAACTTAAAAACATAAAAGCTGTATCTTTGCCTATATTTGGGGCTTTAGGGGGTATGATTACTCCGGCTTTAATTTTTGTTGCTATCAATTACTCTCACGATTTTGCTATGAAAGGCTGGGCTATCCCTACGGCCACAGATATAGCTTTTGCTGTGGGAATTTTAATGCTTTTAGGAAATAAAATTCCCACAAGTTTAAAGCTTTTTTTGCTTTCTTTGGCTATTTTTGATGATTTAGGTGCTATTATTATCATTGCTTTATTTTATACAGACCAACTTTCGACTTTGGCCATTATCGTTTGTTTGTTTTGTATTTTTGCCTTGCTTTTATTAAATTATTATCATATCACCCATCTTTCTTTGTATATATTAGTGGGCGTTGTGCTGTGGATAGCTATGCTTAAAAGTGGGGTGCATGCGACTTTGGCTGGCGTGATTATTTCTTTGTTTATACCCCTTGATACCAAAAGCAAAAAACCTTATTTGCACGAAGTTCTTAAGGATTTAAATCCTTGGGTAATTTATTTTATTTTGCCTTTATTTGCTTTTGCTAATGCGGGGATTGATATTAGAGATATGCATCTTGGCTCTATCATTTCACCTGTGAGTCTTGGGATTATATTGGGATTATTCTTAGGAAAACAATTAGGCGTCTTTGTCTTTTGTTTTATCGCCATCAAGCTTAAGCTTGCTAAGTTGCCTGAAAATGTTAGATATGGAAAATTTTATGGTATTTGTATTTTGACGGGTATTGGTTTTACTATGAGTCTATTTATTGATGGTTTGGCGTATAAAAATAGTGATATTTTCGAACATGCGGATAAACTTGCTATTTTGATAGCTAGTTTTTTAAGTGCCATTATTGGTTTTATTTATCTTAAGATTGTTAAATGAATAATATAGTCGTTAAATTAAAAGCTTTGGTTTTGAATGAGGCTTTTGGTGGTATTTTGCTTATATTTTGCACTCTGCTTGCTTTGCTTGTGCAAAATGGTTCTTTTAGTATGCACTACCGAGAATTTTTAAATTTAAAAGTAGGATTTAGTATCGGTGGATTTGAACTCAATAAACCCTTTTTGCTTTGGATTAATGATGGTCTCATATCGATTTTTTTCTTTGCCATAGGACTTGAGCTTAAGAAAGAATTTTTACATGGGGATTTTAAAAATCCTAAAAATATTGTTTTGCCTTTTATGGCTGCCTTAGGTGGTATAATTGTGCCCGCGGTATTGTTTGCTTTGGTAAATATAGGAGATGCCTATACCTTAAAAGGTTGGGCTATCCCTACAGCTACGGATACGGCTTTTGCTTTGGCTATATTAATGATGTGTGGAAAGCACATTCCATCAAGTTTAAAAATTTTCTTACTTTCTTTGGCTATTTTTGATGATGTGGGTGCTATTTTGATTATAGCTATTTTTTACACAACAAAATTATCCATAGTAGCTTTTATAGTGGCAGGAGTTGCTATTTTGGTGATGTTTTTTTTAAATCTTTTTGGGATAGCACGAAAATCTTTTTATTTTATTTGCTCGGTCATTCTTTGGATTAGTGTCTTAAAAAGCGGAGTGCATGCAACTTTAGCGGGGATTATAACAGCGTTTTTTATACCGATGCAAACCAAAAGTGGAGAACCTTTTTTAGAAGAAATTTATGAAAGTTTAAAATTTTGGCTCGCCTTTGTTATTTTGCCTTTATTTGCTTTTGCAAACGCTGGAGTTAATTTATCCAATATTGATGTTGGAGCGGTTTTTTCGGGTGTGAGTGTAGGTATTTTCTTGGGTCTTTTTGTGGGTAAGCAAGTGGGTGTATTTTTATTTTCTTATTTGGCGATTAAGCTTAAATTTGCAACCCTGCCACAAGGTTCAAATTTAAAACAACTTTATGGGGTTTGCATACTTACAGGCATAGGCTTTACGATGAGTTTGTTTATCGATGGTTTGGCTTATGAAGTGAGTGATATTTTTAATTACGCAGATAATTTAGCCATTCTCATAGCTTCTTTTTGTTCTGGAATTTGGGGTTTTATTTATCTTAAATTTTTTGCTACACGAACTTAAGGAGAATGATGAAGCTTGTTTGTTTTGCAATTGCTATTGTGTTTTTTATAAGTGGTTGTAGCTTTTACCAGAATTTAAACTATACGCGTCCAAGTTATAATGATACAAGTAAAGAAAGTAAGCTTAGGGTTATTGCAAATGAGTGGAAAAGAACCCCTTATGTCTTAGGTGGAACGACTAAAAAGGGTGCGGATTGCTCGGGATTTACGCAGAGTGCATTAGCCCAGCTTAATATACGCATACCCCGCACGACTAAAACTCAAATGGGTTCAGGGGTGAAGGTTTCTAAGTCAAAATTAAAAACAGGAGATCTTGTTTTTTTTAAAACGGGCAGGGGACCAAATGGTATGCACGTAGGTATTTATACAAGTAAAGGTAAATTTATCCATTTATCCACCAAGGGCGGTGTAAAAGAAGTAGAGCTTAATAATTCTTATTGGAAAGCCCGTTACATTGGAGCAAGAAGGTATTGAAAATAGGTGTATTTGATAGCGGGGTTGGGGGCCTTAGTGTTTTAAAATCTCTTTATGAAGCAAGGCTTTTTGATGAGCTTATTTATTATGGAGATACGGCACGCGTTCCTTATGGAGTAAAAGATAAAGATACGATTATAAAGTTTTGTCTTGAGGCGTTGGAATTTTTTGAACAATTTCAAATCGATATGCTCATCATTGCATGCAATACCGCTAGTGCTTATGCTTTAGATGTTTTAAGAGTAAAGGCACATTTTCCAATATATGGTGTAATTGACGCAGGAGTTGAGGCAACGATAAAGGCTTCGCCCGATAAAAACAAAGAAATTTTAGTCATTGCTACAAAAGCAACCATTAAATCCAAAGAATATCAAAAGCGTTTGTTATCTCAAGGATATACAAATATAAATGCTTTAGCTACGGGACTTTTCGTGCCTATGGTGGAAGAAGGTATTTTCGAAGGGGAATTCTTGCGAAGTGCTATGGAGTATTATTTTAAGGGTATTACAGCCCCTGATGCCCTGATACTGGCTTGCACGCACTTTCCTTTATTAAGCAAGGCTTTAAGTGAGTATTTTGGGACTAAAACAAAGCTTATTCATTCAGGTGATGCCATAGTGGAATTTCTTAAAAAAAGAGAGGATTTAAGCTCTAAAAATTACAAAACAAAATTACATTTTTACGCTTCAAGCGATGTTGAATCTTTAAAAAATACTGCTAAAATTTGGCTCAATTTATAAGGAAATAAAATGATAGAATTAAAAAAACCCGATGAAATAGAAAAATTAAGAAAAGCTAATCAAATCGTAGCAAAAACTTTAGATTTTTTAGAGAGTGAAGTTAAAGCGGGAATGAGCTTAAAGCAGATTGATAAAATGGCAGAAGATTATATTTTAAGCTTTGGTGCCAAACCATCATTTAAAGGACTTTATGGCTTTAGCGGTGCGATTTGCACTTCTTTAAATCAGGTTTGCATTCACGGAATTCCCGATGATAAAGTGATTAAACCCGGAGATATTTTAGGGCTTGATGTAGGTACTATGCTAGAAGGGTATTATGGCGATGCAGCAAGAACTCTTGCTATAGGCGAAATTTCATCCACAGACCAAGCTTTAATTGCTTGTGCTAAAGATGCTTTGTATTATGCTATAGATATTATTCGTGATGGAATGCGTTTTAAGGAGCTTTCAGCTGCTTTAGGTGAATTTATTCATGCAAGAGGTTTTGTCCCACTTCGTGGATATTGTGGACACGGCATAGGTCGCAAACCGCACGGAGAGCCCGAAATTTTAAATTATTTAGAGCAAGGTTCCAGTGCAAAAAGTGGCCCTAAAATTAAAAATGGAATGGTGTTTTGCATAGAGCCTATGATATGCCAAAAAGATGGAACTCCAAAACATTATAACGGAAAATGGGATGCTGGAAGTGCAGACGGACTTAATACAGCTCATTATGAACATTGTGTTGCTGTGATTAATGGGTGTGCCGAAATTCTTTCTGTGGTATGAAATTACAAGAAATAACATTTTAATTTTTAAAAATTTTTATAATTTATCTTATAAATATTCTTTGGTAATTTAAGTTACTAAATGATATTTTTATTATGATTTAAGTGTTTTTTGAATAAAATATCCGCTTCTAGACTAAAACGTAAATTATAATTTAGATAATTCAAAAAGATTGTTAAATTATCCAAATGTTTATTTTAGTTTAAAGAGATCTTTTAAGATCTCATTCGGGTTAGGCTATTTCCCTCCCCCTTTTTATGCGTAGCCTAACTCTTTTAAGGGTTTAGAAAATCTCTTTAAGCTAAAATTATTATATTTGCTTAAAGAAAACAAACGATTATTATGCTTATTTAAATAAATTTTTAAAATCCCCTGTAGAATTGTAAATGTCAGAGTTATTAATGGTTTCACCCATAGTGATAGCACTAGCTAATTGAGATAAAATGCCTTTTATCTCAGCCCTTTTATCTTGGATATAGGCTAAAACTCCTTCATAATCGCTTGTTTGAAGGATTAAAAGCGGATTAGCAATTTCAAATTCAAAAAGTTTTTGTCCTACATAGACCTTAAAAATATTTCCAAAAAGAGCCGTTCCCATAAAAGAGCAGTTTTGTATAAGCTGGGAAGTCATAGCATCTAGGGTTCTTTTTTGCATATCATCTAAATTTTCATCCCTTCTTTCTAAAATGCTTTTTTCTATCTTTTTCAAAGCCATATCAAGCACTTGCAAAGCCCCTATGAAGTCGTTTGCATCGTTGATTTGTGAGCAAATTTGACTGGCTTTAAATTCATTCACACCCGCAACTTCTCCTAAATGTTTTTTAAATACAGCTAAATCATTTTTCATTTTTTACCTTTCAAAAATATTGCTAAATATTTAAAAAGCAAAAAGTGTTCCCATTTTTACAAATGAGCATTCACCCAAAAAACTATGCTTTTGCTAAGCTGATTTAGAGCCTTGTTAAAGGCATTATAAAGAGAAGGCATATTATTTTTTTCTATTTTTTCTTGGACGCTAAAAATTTTATGGGCGATGATTTGATTTTTTTCAAGCTCTATTAAATTCACACTTATAGAAATATAAGCGTAATTTTCATCTTTATTAAGAATTTGTTCAAAAGAATTAATACGGCTTTCAAGCACGAAATTTGCCCCCAAAGAGCTATTTTGTGAAAGCAAGGTGGTAAAAATCTCACTCTTTTCAAATTTAGCTAAAAGCAAAGAAGTATAAAGATTGCTTGGTAAATCCGCCCAAAAATGATAGGCGTATTGATTGCTAAAGCCCCTATCTATATAAATAATAGCTCTTGAGTTAAGATACAAGGGCGTGTCGGCTTTGCGAATTTTAAGGATTTTATCCGTTTTTTTAAAATCGCCCTTCAAATTTCCATCATCTTTTAGGATAAGATTTTCACTCTTATCAATGCTTTCGTGTCTTAAAGCGCAGCCATGAAGCATTAGCATAAAAATTAAGGCATAAAATATTTTTTTCATCATTTTTCTCCCGGTCCCGGCTTAGGTTTGGTTTCTTTAAAAATCAAATCCGCAGGGCTGCTTTGTAAATTTTCTATCAAGCTTGTGCTTTGGATTAAAAGCCTTTGCAAAAGCTCTAAATTCTGCCCTAAAGATATTTTTATATCATCGTAGCTGTCTAGTTTGGTGTCGGTTTTTTTGATGAGAGTTTTTAAAAGAACCACGCCTTCTTTAAGGTCTTTAAGAGTGGAATTAAAATTTCTCGCACTCAAACTTATATCATCAGCCATTTTTCCTATTTTTAAACTCGCATTTGAAAGATTAAGACTTAAATTTTGTGAATTAGCGTTCAAATTCGCACTCAGCTCTGCTAAATTCTGTAACAAAAGCTCTAAATTTTTAAGATTTTTTTCACTTAAAAGTTCTTTGGATTTATCATCAGTCCTTTTAACTAGGGAAAAAATTTTCTCACTTTGTTTATCTAGGGTGGCTAAAAAGCTTTCTTTGTAAGGTATGGTGGGAATTTCGCCTTGAGTGGCTGATAAATCCTTACTTTCTTCATTTTCGCCTTGAAGGAGTTGGACGAATTTAAGCCCTGTAATGCCTTGAATTTGCAAGGTCGCAAGGGTGTCTTCTTTGATAGGCGTGTCTTTTTTAACCTTGATAAGCAATCTTACGCCTAATCTTTTGCTATTTTCAATGCTAATTTCTTCCACACTACCTACTTCCACACCCAAAAGTCTTACGGGTGCTTTTATACCTAAGCCTGCTACGGATTCTTGGGTGTGAATTTCATAATACTTAAAACTTTCTTCTTTAGAGTATCCACCCAGCCAAAGTATGAAAGCAATAGAAGCAAAAAATACCCCAAAAACAAAAAGTCCCACAAAAAAATAATTAGCTCTATTTTCCACTTTTACTCCATAAATCTTTTAAAAAGTCTTTCATTTTGAACGCGTAATTCTTCATAAGTGCCACAAAATCCAACTTTTTTATCCTCTAAAATGATAAAGCGATCGAGTAAATTTTTCATACTTTCTTTATCATGTGTAACCAAAATGATATTTAAATCAAAACTTTTTTTTAACTCCAAAAGCAAACCGTCAAATTCACGGCTACTATAAGGGTCAAGTCCTGAAGTAGGTTCATCTAAAAAAAGCAATTTGCTATCTAGTGCTAAGGCTCTAGCAATGGCTACTCTTTTTTGCATACCGCCACTTAGTTCGCTTGGAAATTGCTTTAAAACGCTTTCATTTAAGCCTACCATTTTTAGCTTCATCAAAACAAGCTCTTGGATAGAATTTTCATCTAGCTTTGTGTATTCCTTTAAGGGAATAGCGATATTTTCATAAACACTAAAAAAGCTAAAAAGAGCAGCAAACTGAAAAACCACGCCCCATTTTTTACGCAAAATAAGAGCGTTTTGTTCGCTGATATTTTTAAGTTTTAAACCCAAAATTTCATATTCTCCACCATCAAAATGTTCAAGCATAAGCATTTGTTTTAAAAGCACGGATTTTCCACTTCCGCTCCCCCCTAAAATACCAAAAATTTCATTTTTTTTGATTTCAAAACTTACGCCATCATGGATGATTTTTTCTCCAAATTTTGTGATGATATTTTGTGCTTTGATAAGCATTTAAATTCCTGCAGAAGTTAAAATAACAGAAAATAAAGCATCAAAGGCTATGACCCAAAAAATAGCATTTACAACGCTTTTTGTGGTGTAAATTCCTATGCTTTGCGTAGTGTTTTTCACTTCAAAACCACGAAAACAAGCAATAAGCCCTATTAAAAGACCAAAAACTGGAGCCTTAGCTAACCCTATAAAGATATGTTTTATATCCACAGCTTCCCTGAAGCGTCTTAAAAATTCCGCAAAGGAGATATCAAGATTTAATTTTGCGACCATCATTCCACCTATAATGCTAATCGCATCGCTAAGAGCTACAATTAAAGGCATAGCAATAACCAAAGCCATCACACGAGGCAATATGATAAATTCAAAAGAGCCAAAACCCATAGTATTCATCGCAGCAATCTCATCAGTGATTTTCATCACTCCAATTTGTGCGGTATAAGAGCTAGCACTGCGTCCAGCAATCACTATGGCGGCTATTAAGGGTGCAAGTTCTCTAGTAGCTGAAATTCCCATCAAATCAACGATAAAAATATTCGCTCCAAATTGCGCAAGCTGATAAGCAGCCTGATAGGCTAAAACCACTCCCACTAAAAGAGCGGTCAAAATCACTATGGGTAAGGCTTTAAAAGCGGAATTTTCTATATGATATAAAAAAGCAATAAAGCGAAAATTTTTAGGATTTTTTAGGCACAAAAAAAGTGTGGTAAAAAAAGCCCCTGTGAAAGAGATGAATTTTTTTAAAATTTTTAAAAGTTCAAGGCTAAATTCGCCCAAATCGCTCATATATTCTTTAAAATTTTTTCTTAACAAAGGCTCTTTATCAAGTCTTTGATAATTTTTCGCGCAAAGTTCAAAGAGTGTTTGGAATTTTGGATTTAAACCCTGTTTGCTAACTTTAATCTCGTTATTTTTCAAATCATTTTCTAAAGCAAGGAAAAATCTCACCCCCGCAGTATCAATCTCTTTTAAAGCCTTAAAATCAAAAATAATTTCCTTTGTTTTAATCAAAGCTAAGAAATCTTTCATTTTTAGCTTTGTTATACTTGTTTTATCCCAAATTCCAAAGATAAAAAAGCTATTGTTTTTAAATTCAAAATTCGCATTCATGACTCAAGTATAAAGGCTAAAAGCTTTGAAACGCTAAAGCCAAAGTGTTCAAAGACATCTTTATCCTTGCCGCTTTCTCCGAAACTTTCTATGCCATACACTTTATGGCAAAATTTATAAAGTTCATTAGAATGTGCTGCTTCAACGCCTATAACTTCACCTTTTAAAAGCCTAGCTTGATAAGCTTTTTCTTGTTTTTCAAAAAGCTCAAAACAAGGCATAGAGATGACATTACAAGCAAAATTTCGCAACTGCAACTCCTTAGCCACTTCTAAGCAAAGCCAAACTTCGCTCCCACTGGCTAAAAGTGTGAATTTAGCGTCCTTATCTTCTCTTAGCAAATACGCTCCGTTTTCCACATCGCCAAAAATAGGCTCACTTAAGGCTCTTAGTTTTTGGCGTGAAAGCACAAAAGCACTTGGAATATCAGCTTCTAAAGCGATTTTCCAAGCCTTGACATTTTCTACCCCATCAGCCACTCTGAAGGTTAAAAAATTTGGCATAGCCCTAAAGGTGCTAAGCTGTTCGATAGGCTGATGCGTAGGTCCATCTTCGCCAACGCCTATACTATCGTGTGTAAAGATAAAAAAATGTTTGATTTTCATCAGAGCCGCTATTCTTGCAGCAGGTTTTAAATACTCACTAAAAATGAAAAAAGTTGCCGAAAAAGGCAAGAAAATTCCATATCTTGCAAAGGCATTGTTAATCGCTGCCATAGCGTGTTCTCTAATGCCAAAATGGATATTTTTACCTTCTACAAAATCCCCCCTATCATAAAGCTCTGTTTTGTTTGAAGGTCCCAAATCCGCACTTCCACCTAAAAATCCTTCTAAATTTGCAGCTAAAACATTTAAAATTTCGCCATTGCTATCTCTTGTGGCAAGGTCCTTGCCTTTAAAATCGGGATAAGATATTTTACTAAAGTCCGGATTTAAAAGTTTTTCTAAAAATTCTTTTTTGCCACTTTTTTCAAGTTTATCTTTCCATTTTGCTTCTTCTAAGTCCCCAAGTTCTAAGGCACTTTCAAAGCGAATTTTTACAAGTTCTGGCACTTCAAAGCTTAAATTTGGATTAAAGCCCGCCCTTTCTTTAGCTTTTTTAATTACTTCTTCGCCCAAAGGTGCGCCGTGGCTCTTATGACTGCCTTCAAGTTCTCCTGCACCCTTTGCTATGGTTGTTTTTGCGATAATAAGACAAGGTTTTGTAGCTTTTTTCGCCTGCTTTAAAGCTTTATCGATTTCTTCATAATCGTGTCCATTTATATTTAAAACTTCAAAACCCTGTGCTTCAAAACGCATTTTTACATCTTCGTTAAAAGCTAGAGCCACATCGCCTTCTATGGAAATTGCGTTGCTATCATAAATAAGTATGAAATTATCAAGCTTATGAAGTCCTGCTAAGGAACAAGCTTCATAAGAAATGCCTTCTTGCAAATCCCCATCACCACAAAGACAATAAATTTTGTGATTTATAAGCTCTTTGCCCAGTAAATTTTGTGCTTTTTTTGCTGCCATAGCAAAGCCCACAGCATTAGCAACTCCTTGTCCTAAAGGACCTGTAGCAATTTCTACTCCAAGGGTTGTAATTTCAGGATGTCCGGGTGTTTTAGAATGAAGTTGGCGGAAATTTTTAAGTTCTTCTAAGCTTAAATCATAGCCACTTAAATGTAAAAAACTATAAAGCAAAGCACTAGCATGCCCCCCTGAAAATACAAGTCTATCGCGGTTTAGCCAATGGGGGTTTTTAGGATTGTGTGAAAGATGATAGCTTAAAACACTTAAAATATCAGCCATTCCCAAAGGCGCTCCGGGGTGTCCTGAGTTTGCTTTTTGCACCATATCCGCACTTAAAAATCTTAGAGTATTGGCTTGTTCTTGTAAAATTTTTATATCCATTTTTTGCCTTTATAAGTATTGAATAATTAAATTTTGTATCATTTGTGCGAGTTTATCGTCCAGTTTTTCCAAGTCTTGTTCGCATTCGCTAAGAAGATTTTCTTTTGTTTTTATAGCCTGTTTTAGTCCGAGCAAATTGACAAAGGAATTTTTGTGAATATCGTTGTGAGTAGGCTTTCCACTTTGTTCTTGACTTGTAGTTGTATCGATAATATCATCATTGATTTGAAAAATTAGTCCTAGCTTAAGACCGATTTGATAAATTTCTTCACTTTCTTTTTCGCTCATTTGACAAAGCTCACAGCCCATTTTTAAAGCCGCAGCGATTAATCTTGCGGTTTTGTGTGTGTGTAAAAATTCAAGCTCCTTAAGATTTAATTTTTTATCCTCAAAAAAACAATCCAAGGCTTGTCCTATAACCATTCCATTAAGCCCTGCATTAAAGCTAAGAGTTTTGATGAGTTTGATTTTAAGCTCATCTTTTAAATTAGCACGACTTAAAACGAAAAAAGCTTCAGTATTTAAAGCATCGCCCACTAAAATAGCAGTGCTTTCATCATAGCTTTTATGCAAGGTTGGAATTCCTCGTCTAAAGTCCGCATTATCCATAGCAGGCAAATCATCGTGAATGAGTGAGTAGGTATGGATAAATTCTAAGGCTAAGGCTACATCAAGGGCTTGATTGATAAGTTCGGGTTTATGGCTTTGAACTACGCTTAAAAGTAATTGTGCGCGAAAATGCTTTCCTCCAGCTTTTAACATAAGGGCTAAAGCTTCGTTAAAAAAAGGATGAAAACTCTCAACCTTAGGCAGATTTTTTTCCAAGTGATGGATAAAAAGTTCTTTTAAATTCACTTAGTAAGCCTTATGAAAAACTGAAATTTGCCATCGCCGCCTGAGTTAGCATTTCCAATTAAATCGTTATTGAAAGTCGATAGGGGTAAATTCGTGCTTTTGCGTTCGATTAAGACATTAAAATCATTTCCCGTTGCAAAAAGCTCTTGGAGCTGTTTGGAATTTCCCACTATGGTATTATTAACGCGTAAAATTTTATCCCCTAGCATAAATCCCGCAGCTGCGGCTTTGGAATTTGCTTCTACGGCACTGACTACAAGGGCTGGATTTATGGTTAAGCCCAAATTGCTTCTAAAATTAGGATTTATAGGCTTAGGCTTGGAGTCTGGAAGATTAAAGCGGCTTAAATCTTTTGCAAAAACTTCGGTAGAAATATTTAAATCCACATTATCGCGTAATACTTCAAAATAAAGTGTGCTTCCGCGGTCTGCAAAAAGAATTTTTTCATTGAGTTTTCTTAAATCATTTGCATCCCCGCCATCAACGCTTACAACTTGGTCATTAACTAAAAATTGTGGATTTTTTCGAACATTATTAACATAAATTTTATTTTCACGCACTACAAAATCCACTCCAATATCGCCCCAATAAACATCATTATATTTCATAAAATGTTTTAAGTAGCGATTGCCTATAAAAGAGCTATTGTTTAAGGCTATACCCATCATCTCACAACACGCCGTGCCTAGCAGTCCTATTTTGGAATTAAAATCAAGCTGGTCTTTTTCATCAATATTTTGAGCTAAATATTTAATATGCCCTATATAAGCCTTATTAGGGTCCCAAATTCCCACCCAATCATTACGCGTAAGTTTTTCTTCATCGCCCATAGGAGTAGGGATTAAGCTAAAATCAGTCCTTACAAGATATAAATTTAAAAAAGGGTCGTATTTGACATATTTATTAAGCTTAGTATTAGGCTGTTTTAAAACAGCAAGTAAATTTTCACTCAGTGCAAAGGCTGGCATTCCTTCGTAATTTAACATACTGGCTTTATTTCTTTCATAACCTGCGGCAAAGTCTTCAAATTTAGGTCTTTCTATGGCAAAAGTGTAAGTAAAAAGCATACAAAAAACTAAAAATAAGCCCATCATTTTATATCTCATTTCATACCCCCTAAACCACCTAAAACATCATTTGCCACACTGGAACGATTTTTAGCAACCATAGCTAAAACATCATTGATAGCTGAAATGAGCAAAAGCTGCAAAGTCGTCTTATCTTCAAGTAAAGAATCATCAATGCTTACATCGATAATTTCACCCTTGCCATTGGCACTTACTTTCACAAGTCCTGCTCCACTTTTGGCACTAAATTCAAGGTTTGCCAACTCTAACTCTATATTTTTCGCTTTTTCTTGAACCTGATTTAAAAGTTCGCCCATTTTGGAAAAATCCATATTTTCAAACATTACTCATCCTTGATTTTTAAAAGTTCATTAACGACAATTTTGTCATTAAAAGGGTATTTTACTCCTTTGATTTCTTGAGTCGTTTCATCGCCCTTGCCTAAAATAACCACTAAATCGTCTTTTTCTTTGAGTTCTAAAGCCCTTTTTATAGCTTCTTTTCTATCTTCTATCATCAAAGCTTTGCTTGGCTTTTTAAAGCCTGATAAAATTTCTTCCATTATGCTTTTAGGCTCTTCGCTGCGTGGATTATCGCTTGTAATGATAGCAATTTTTGCAAAATGCTCGGCAATTTTTCCCATTAAGGGGCGTTTGGTTTTGTCCCTATCTCCACCTGCTCCAAAAACAACAATGAGTTTTTTATTTTTAAGGGAATTAAGCACCTTTTCAATGCCATCAGGCGTATGGGCAAAATCCACAATCACGCCTTTTGCAACTTGTTCTACCCTACCACAAACCCCGCCAAATCCACTGATAGCTTTTTCTAAATTCTTTAAATCAGGCTTTACAAGTTCATTCACACAAGCACTAGCGGCTAGAAGATTATAAAGATTAAAAAGTCCTAGTAAGGGCGAGTCTATATGAAAACTTTGGTCTTTTTTCATCACAATAGCATTAATGCCATCTTCTAAAGAATAAGCCTTGATTTGATACAAAGCAGGATTTTCAATACCATAGCTAAAGGCATTACGGACATTAAACTCAATAGCTAAGGCGTCTTTGTTTATGAATTTTAAACTCTCATCGGTAAAAAAAAGCTCTTTGGCTTCTTTATAATTTTCAAAATTTCCGTGAAAATCTAAATGATCTTGAGTGATATTGGTAAAAATTTTAGCGGCGAATTCTAAGCCTTCGATACGATTTTGAACAAGAGCGTGTGAGCTTACTTCCATAATGAAAAAATCACATTTTTTGTCAGTGGCACTTTGTAAATATTCTAGGGTTTTAAGAAGGGGTGAAGTGGTTAGGGATTTTTCATCGATTTGCTCATCGTTGATAAAGGCTCCTCTAGTTCCGCAAAGTCCGCACTTATAACCTAAATCAAGCAAGATAGAGTAAATCGCTGCTGCGGTTGTGGTTTTGCCATTGGTTCCTGTGATTCCTATGATTTTAATTTTTTCATCGATTTTTAAAAGTTTTTTACATTCCCTTACGCCAATGATTTTTGCACCTTTTTCTAAGGCTTGAGTGTGAAATTTAGCATTTTGCGTGGTTTGTAAGAAAAAGCATTCTTTTTCACATTCTAGGCTACTGTCTGTAATAAAGGAATTTTCAAGTTTTAATTTCACTTTTAAATCCTATGAGTTTTTCTTGAAGTTTGATAAATCTTTCATTAGCCCAAAAATAAGGCATAGCGTTTTCTATGTAATTAAGAGTGATGTCCTTATAGCCATTAGCTAACAATTTTTCCAAAAAATCCAAAAAATCATCTCGTTTATCAATGACTAATTTCGTGCTATGAATGACATTTTCAAAGCTTTTTTGAAAGCCCAATTCTTCTTCGCTCTTTAAAAAATCTTGATAATTTAAGGCATAGCCATCTTCAAATTCATTTTCTTGCTTGTTATCTTGCTTTTTAAATTCAATAGCGTTTAAAAGCTCTTCTAAATCCTTGTCAATATTAGAAATTTTATAATGCTCCATATAAAAATCAAACAGCAAAATAGCTTCTTTTGGAGAGCTTAAGGCAAGCTCACAAAGGCAGATGAAATTTAGCAACCTTTTATTTTTACGCTTTTCATAAGCCATAGAAAAATACATTTTTGCAGTTTTAAAATCTTGTTTATAAAAATGTTCAATGCCTAGTTTTTTATAATTTTGCAAATTCTTCCGCTCCGCCGTTTAAATTGATTATGGTAATTTCTGGATGAATGTCGATTTTAAGTTGTCTTTCAAGTCCATATTTTAGTGTTGTTCCACTTGATGCACAGCCCTTGCAAGCTCCTATTAAATGCACATAAACCACGCCTTTTTTAATCCCCAAAAATTCAAGCCCACCCCCATCGCGTTCAAGCATAGGCATACTTTTTTCCAAACTCGCTTTTACAGGATTTATAAGCTCTTCATCGCTAAAAGGCATCATAATTTATCCTTAAAAATTTTTATATACTTTAGCGAGTTTGTGTTTAAAAAAAGGTAAATTAAGGCTTGAAACTTAAATAAATTAAAAAGGTTCGTCATTATCTTGTATATCAAATCCTAAATCACAAGCTGTAAAAATTTTTTTATTAAAAATTCCACTTAAATTTTTAAATGATTGTTGTAAAAGTTCTTCGTTTTTTTCCCGTTTTAAGAAGCTTAAATATTCTTTTAAAAAATGATTTAATTCTTCGGTATTTAAATTTTTAGTTAAGGAGTTTAAATTTTTATCAATCAGTGTAAAAAGTTGTTTTTTTAAACCCAAAGCGGGATTAGGGATTTTGATATGGTTTAAAAAGGCTAAATTGACCTTACAAATTCCTAGCAAAAAGTCGCTATAAGTTAAATTTGAACGAATATTTTTGCTTTCAAATTCTCTAATATCGCTATCTTCATAGCCTTTTTTTTCTAAAATTTTTGTGAGTAAAATTTTATGCTTAAAACAAAGGCTATCGCTAATTTGTTTAAAAATATCACAAGCATTAGGGTTTTGCTTTAAAAAAGCTATAAGTTCTAATTCTGCGATGTGAATTTTTTCTTTATACAAATTGTTTTGAGAATTTGAAGGAAGCGGGGCGGCTTTTTTCAAATTGCGTGATAGAATGATAAATTTTTCATCTACTTTTAATAAATTTGAAACTAGAGCGGTATAAGAATTTGCCACCAAAGAATCAAGGTTAAAGGTGTATTTTTGTATGCTTTCTAAGGCTTTTTGTTTGTCAAGAGCGGAATTTAAAGCATAAGTTGATAATAAGCGTCTGATATAAAATTCGCCAAGCTCCATACCCTTGCTTAAAATACCGTGAAGTTTTGCACTTTCATTCCTTGCTACAAGTTCGGCAGGGTCTTTTCCGTCCTGCAAAAGAGCTACTTTGCCATCGATTTTATTTGTGCTTAACAAAAAGGCTGAACGCGTAGCAGCTTTTAAGCCGGCTTCATCATTATCAAAACATAAAATCACTTTTGCTTCATAACGGCGGATTAAAGGCAGGTGGTGCTCGGTCAATGCTGTTCCAAGCACGGCTACGGCATTGTTAAATCCGGCTTTATGAAAGGCTATGGCATCCATATAGCCTTCGCATATTATCATTTCTTTTTTTTTGGCTATATTTTCTTTAGCGATATTAAAAGCATAAAAGATTCTGCTCTTATCAAAAAGCACATTTTGGGGAGAATTGACATATTTTGCCGCCACATTAGGATTTAAGGTGCGTCCTCCAAAGCCTACTAGCAAATCTTTGTGGTTATAAATAGGAAAGGTAATACGCCATATAAAACTGGCATAAAATTCATTATTTTCATCTTTTTTTAAAGCCCCAACGCTTAAGGCATCTTCTAAAGAGATTTTTTCATTTTGTAGCAATCTTATACTATCTTCACTTGCTCCTGCAAAACCCAGTTCAAATTTAGCAATATCTTTATCATTTAAAGCTCTTTGATAAAGATAGCTTAAAGCTTCTTTGTGGTGTTTGAGTTTGTCTTTAAAATACGCATTAAGAGCGGGGAGTATGGATTTGAGTTCTTTTTTGTTTTCTTGTTTTTCTTTTGTGTAGCTTAGGGCAAAATTGCTAAGACTTGCGACCTTTTCGACCGCTTCGCCAAAGCTTAGTTTTTCATAGTCCATTACGAATTTAAAAGCATCCCCACCGGCTTTACACGCAAAACAATGATAAAAGCCCTTAGTAGCATTGATGTGCATAGAAGGATTTTTATCCGCGTGAAAAGGACAGATACAAACAAAGCTAGAGCCTTGTTTCCTTACTTCAATATAATTTTCTATAATATCAACAATATTAAGCCGTGCCGATAAACTCTCAATACTTTCTTTAGTTATCATTTTATAAACCTTGTCAAAATTATACAAAGATTTGGCTATAATTTGGCATAAAATTTTTAGAGCGAGACTATGGATTTTTTCTTTGTAGAATACAGAGACCCTTTAGTGGGGCTTATCATTTTAACTATTTTAGTTTTTGTTGTGGCTGTGGCTAATTATATTTGGAAAATATTTGCTAACAAGGACGAAGAACAAAAGCTTGAAAAATTTATAAAAAAATTTGAAATGGATAGTGCTCATAAAGAATTATTAAGAAATAGCACTCTAAGCTTTGGAAATTTGAGCTTTTTAGCTGAAATTTTCACTAAAAGCGGAGAATTTGAAAAGGCAACGCAAATTTATTTAATCGCTCTTGAAAAATGCAAAGACAAGCAAGAGAGAGAATTTATTTTTATTTCTTTGGCTAAGGTTTATTTCAAGGCGGGATTTTTAGAACGGGCAAAAGAAGTGTTATTACAAGCCTTAAAACTGCGTCCAAGAAACATACAGGCTTTAAAACTTTTAAAAATCATCTATTTAAAGCTTCGCTCTTATAAAGAAAATTTAGAACTCTTAGAATGTCTTTTTGAGCTCAATGAAGAAGTGCAAAACGAATATGATTTTATCAAGGCTTTAGAGCTTTGTGCTTTGAATATAGACGATGAAGAAAAAAAGCAAAAACTTTTGGAATTAAAAATAGCTGGCAATGCAATGCTAGGGCGTTTGATTTTTGAAAAATATCATTTGTTTTTGGGGCAGGATTTTTGGGATATTTGTGATTTGCTTTATAAAGAAAATGAAGGATTTAACTTAGAAAATCAAGATTTTTTAGAATTTTTTTATGCCTTAGGTAGAATTTCAAAGCAAAAGGCTGATTTTGTTTTTAAAAATTCCCATTTTAAAATGTTAAAAATTTTAAAGGATAATTCTTTTAATGCAGGGCTTGAATTTTCTTATCGTTGTTGTGAGTGTAAAAGTGTGATGCCTTTATTTTTTTACCATTGTCCTGTTTGTTATGAGTTTAATACCTGTAAAATTATTTACGAAGTGAAAAATAATGAAACGCATTGAAATTTACACCGATGGTTCTTGTCTTAATAACCCGGGCTTTGGGGGTTGGGCTTATATTGTGCGTTATAAAGAGTATGAAAAAGAAGGCTTTGGGGCTAAGGCACATACTACCAATAATAGAATGGAATTAATGGCAATCATCGAAGCTTTAAAAGTTCTTAAAGAGCCTTGTGAAATTTCTCTTTTTACGGATTCAAATCTAATGGTTAAAAGCATTAATGAGTGGCTAGAAGGCTGGGTGAAAAAGGATTTTAAGGGTAAAAAAAATGTGGATTTATGGAAGGAGTATATTGAAGTGGCAAAGACTCATAAGATTAAGGCTTTTTGGATAAAAGCTCACAATAACCACCCCCAAAATGAAAGATGTGATACCCTAGCACGCAAGGCAGCTTTAAAAATCGCAAAGGAAAATGATGAAAAATCTTGAAAAATTACAAAAGGATTTAGCCTATGAATTTAAAGACAAAAGCCTACTCATTCAGGCTTTAACCCATAAAAGTTGTAAAAAATCTTATAATAACGAACGCTTGGAATTTCTAGGCGATGCGGTGCTGGATTTAGTCGTGGGTGAGTATCTTTTTCATAAATTTTCCAAAGACGCTGAAGGCGATTTATCCAAGCTCAGAGCCGCTTTGGTTAATGAAAAATCCTTTGCAAAAATCGCAAATAGTTTAAATTTAGGAGCTTTTATCTTTATGAGCGTAGCTGAAGAAAATAATGGGGGCAAACAAAAGCCTTCTATACTCTCTGATGCCCTAGAAGCCATTATAGGTGCTATACATTTAGAAGCTGGATTTGAGTTTGCAAAGACTATTGCCTTAAGACTTGTAGAAAAAAATTTCCCTCAAATTGATGCGAAAATTCTCATCAAGGATTATAAAACAAAATTACAAGAACTCACTCAAGCAAATAAGGGTCAAACCCCACAATACGAAACCTTGCGTGCCTTTGGACCTGACCATTTAAAGCAATTTGAAATTGCTTTAAATTTGGAAGGAAAAGAACTTGCCCGTGCTATTGGGGGGAGTAAAAAAGAAGCACAGCAAATGGCGGCAAAGATTGCACTTGAAAAATTAGGAGCTTTAGAATGAATACTTTTGGCACAAGATTAAAATTTACAAGTTTTGGCGAATCTCACGGCGTAGCGGTGGGGTGTGTTATAGATGGAATGCCAGCAGGGCTTAAATTTGATGAAGAGTTTTTGCAAAGCGAACTTGATAAACGCAGGGGCGGAGGTAAATTTGCCACTGCAAGAAAGGAAAGCGATAGGGTTCAAATTTTAAGCGGAGTTTTTGAAGGCTATACCACAGGTCATCCCATAGCCTTGCTTGTGCCTAATGAAAATGCTCATTCTAAGGATTATGATAATGTAAAGGACTTGTTTCGTCCATCGCACGCGGATTTTACTTATTTTCATAAATTTGGCATAAGAGATTATAGAGGTGGGGGTAGGGCAAGTGCGCGTGAAAGCGTGGCTAGGGTAGCCGGTGGTGCGGTTGGGGCTATGCTTTTGCGTGAATTTGGCATGAGTGTTGAGAGTGGGGTTTTTGGAGTGGGTGGCTTTGTTTCTCAGCTTAAAGAGCAGGAGCTAGATTTTGAGTGGGCTAAGCAAAGTGAAATTTTTTGTCTTGATAAGGCTTTAGAAGATGATTTTAAAAATGAAATTTTAAAGGCTAGAAATGCTAAGGATAGCGTAGGTGCTGCTGTTTTTACTAGGGTTAGTGGTATGCTTGTGGGGCTTGGAGAAGTGCTTTATGATAAATTAGATTCTAAATTAGCCAGTGCATTGATGGGGATAAATGCTGTAAAAGCAGTTGAAATAGGCGAAGGTATAAATTCCAGTCAAATGCGTGGTTTAGAATACAATGACGCTTTAAGCGATGGTAAATTTTTAAGCAATCATAGCGGGGGTATTTTAGGCGGGATTTCAAATGGGGAAAATTTGCTTTTAAAAACTTATTTCAAACCTACTCCTTCTATATTTGCCAGACAAAAAAGTATGGATAAATCAGGCAAGAATGTGGAATTTGAGCTTAGGGGCAGACACGATCCTTGTGTGGGCATTAGAGGAAGTGTGGTGGCAACTGCTATGGTACGTTTGGTTTTGGCTGATTGTTTGCTTTTAAATGCGAGTGCGAAGTTGGATAATTTAAAAAAGGCTTATGGATTAAAATAAAAAAAGCCCATTTTCATGGGCTTTACTTGCAATATTTTGAAAAGATTCAAATGCTATATCGTCTCTTTTTTAAAATACTTTAGCTTATAAAAAATTCACTGATTTTTGTTTTATCTTCAAAGGCTGTGCTAGTGTAGCTCTTGTCCTTAAAGCCAAGCTCATAGCTTTTGCCTTCTTCGTGCTTAGTGTAGCTAAGAGCGATTTTTAGGGCAAGTTCTAGGTCTTTGGCTGAAATTTTTTCATCCACTAAAGAATACGCCCCTATTAAATCCCCTAATTCTATGCTTTCGTATTTTGGGGTTTTTAAACCCTTTAAGAGTGTATTTTCTAATTCATTGCGTCCTATAATCATCTTTGCACCCTCTGGCAATCTTAAATGCCGTCCGTATTTTAAAAGTTGGGCGTCATTAACTTGCATATCCTTATCAAATTCTATAAAATCACGGATTTTTTTAGCAAAGCTATCAAGGGTTAGCAAACAGCCCCCACCCGGACTTTCAAAATCTTCTAAGCCAAAAATTTCAGCCAGTTCAAGCTGTCTTTTTCGACTTCTTCCACTAATGCCTTCAAGCTTCTCTCTATCGACCCAGCCTTCTCTTTCAGGCTTGGTTAGAGGTAAATTTTTCGCACACATAGGACGCAATATCAAATCCTCTTCATCAAGAGCAAGTTTTTTGACCTTTGCCATAGCATCGCTTCTTTGACTCATAGGTCTTTGCCCTAAAACTTCTCCTGTGATGATGAAGTGGGCTTTTTCCTTTTCTAGCATAGCTAGAGCGGTTTTAAACATAAAAGCGTGGCAGTCTATGCAGGGATTAAAATGCTTTCCATAGCCATATAGGGGATTAAAAAGCACTTTTTGAAGATAGGAATTTCTTACATCCACCATCTCAAAATCCGCCCCTACACTAGCTGCACGCTTTTTCATAATTTCGCTTTTATCGCTTGTGCTTCCAAAGCCTATATTGATATTAAGAGCTTTTACTTCTATGCCTTGACTTGTGATGAGTTTCATCGCAAGCATACTATCAAGCCCACCACTAAAAAGAGCTAATGCTTTCATTTATTTTCCTTTTTAAAATTTTTTTAACTATAAAGAAATAAGATTTTTTGCCGATTATGAATTTGTAATTGTATCAAAAATTTTTAAGTTGAGTGTTTTAAATAAGGAGTAATTATGGATAAACTCATAACGACAACTGTCCCTTTAGCCAGTTCAAGCGGTGTTACAAATCGTAAAGAAATCTTAGAATTAAAGGCTGAAGAGAAAAATAAGGTCAAGGTCAATGATGTTTCAAATGACAGAATTTCAGGCATTAAAGTGGTTTTTGAAAATAAAAAAGGCGAATTGATGGCTCTTAGAATCAGTGATGAAAACTATAAAAATTTACAAGAACATTTTGGTTCTTATACAAATTACATCGCTAGGAATGATAAAAGTATAAGGCTTAATGGCGAAGCTAATGAATTTATCGCTAATTGGTTTGAAAAGGCAAGCAATGGCTTTTTAAATTTTAACACCCTTAGCGATAATGAAGAAAGCAAAACTATAAGTGTGAAATTTGGTAACACTAAAGGCTTGGAAAATTTAAAACTTATGCAGGGCGTAAAAAGTGAGAAGAGTGGCTTAGAAGAGAATGCGAATTTGCAAGAAAAACTGAATTTCGCCTTAGATAAAGATATTAATCAAGACGGAGATGTCGATAAAAAAGATGTTAAAGAGCCTACTATGGAAGAGCTTTTACGTTCTTTAAGTGAAGATGATACGGATGAGAATGAAACTGATGTAAGCGTGGGGAATGTCTATGAAGAGTTGATGAAAACTGAAGAAGATGAAGATTTGCTTAAAAAAGCTAAAGAAAAGGGTCTAAGTGCCTTAAGTGCAGATGAAAGGGCAAGACTAGAAGCGAGTAATCCACAGGAATTTGAGAAATTGCAAGATAAATCTTTAGAAGATTTAAGTCAAAATTTAAGCAAGGATTTACAAACCCAGCTTGAAGCGGGCGAGGCTTTATTTGTGGATAAAAGAGTGTGAAGCTATGAAAATTGCCAAAGATGCCCAGCTTATAGGCTTAAATGATACTTTTCTTTATTCTAAAAGGGCTAACATAGCTTCTAAGGATTTGCAAAGCTTAAAAGAAGAGCAACTTAAAGCTGAAGATTTTTTAAATATTTTAAGTTCTAATGAAGGCATTAGGGTGATTTTCCAAGACGAGCAAAGCTCTAATTTTGTGAGCTTAAATTTATCAAAGACTAATTTCACAAGGATTTTAAAGCATTTTAATCAAGTGGATAATTATTTTTTAAGAGAAGATGGGACTATTAGATTAAACGCACAGGCGCAAAATTTCGTAGCAGGGTGGTTTAAAAATATAGCTTATGATTTAAATTATCTCAAAGCCGATGCGGATAAAAATGGTCTCATACAAGGAAAGGAAAATGAAAAGCTGTATCTTTATGATGATATAAGCTATACCCCTGATAATTCTAAAGGCGGTCCTAATGAGCTTGTAAGACAAATTTATCTAAGGGGCGGCGGAAGCAAAAGTCCAGTGGATGATGAGCAAGAAAGGGACTTAGAATCCGCCTTAAATGCTGTGCTTAGTTTTGACAAAAATACCGATGGCAGGATAAGCATTTTAGAGCTTGAAGGTTCTAAGGAGCAAATTCTAGCTAAGGCTGAGCTTTTGTTTGACACTTCAAGTTCTATAAGTCAAGAAATTTTAGAAAAATTAAAAAGAAGGGCTAAAGAAGTAGAGAACGCTAATGATGAAGCCCAAAGCGAAAATGATAGCGTTAATATCAAAGAAAAAGCTTTAGAGCAGGGTCTAAGTGCTTTAAATATGCAAGAGCTTTTAAAGCTTAAGGAAAAATACCCTGATGAATACGAAAATTTAAAGCAAAAGGATTTGCAAAATCTAAGTCAAAATTTAAGCCAAGATTTGTTAAGCCAATACCAAAGCCTAAAAATCATAGATAAATTAGTTTAGATTGTAGGCTATGGGTAAAACTATCCTTAAATCATTAGGATAATGAGGAAAATGTAGTGCTGCCTTGCGAATGCTTTCTAAGGCACTATTATCAAGCAGATGATGCCCTGAGCTTTCTATGATGTTTAAATCTGCTAAAGTTTTATTTTCTCTCCATAAAAATTCCACCCTAACCACGCCTTGCATACGCATTTTTCTTGCCTGTCTAGGATAGATTTGTGCTTCTTTGATAGCCCTTGCGATTTCTTTTAAAAAAGGATGCTCATCCTTACCCTGAACCAATCTCGTAACTGCTTGAGTGTTGGCTGATTTGGCTGGGGTTAAAGTGGGATTAGTTTGCATAGGCTCTTTTATAACTTGCATAGGCTCTTGTAAAGGCGGATTTTTTGCTCTTATTTTATCCTTTCTTTCGCCTTTTTTCTTCATTTTTTTTACTATTTTAGGTGGAATTTGTGGCTCTTGTAGAACCTCTTCTATGGGTTGTGGGGTTTGAAAAGCTGGAGGGGTGCTTTGTGGGCTTGTTTGGGTAAACTGTTTCATAGCCAAAGTAAAGCTATCCTCGCTTTTAAATTCTATTTTAAAAAAATTAGCCGAAGAAAAAATCAAAAAAAACACAGGCAAAAAGGCTAAAAACGATATATAAGAAGCTTGGGATTTGTGGTTTAAAAGCAAACTTTTCATCTATTTTTCTCCGTTGTGATTTGGAAATTTTCATGCTCTTTAGCTTTAAGCAAATCAATAACTTGCACGAAACTTTCGAATTTAGCGTTTTTATCGCTTTTTAGCTCCACTATGGTTTTTTTATCCAGCAAGGAAATAGCTTGGCTAAGTGCGTTTAAATCCGCTACCTTATCATCCACATAAAAGACATTGTTTTCATCTATGGTAATGAGTAGCTTTTTTTCTTTATCGTCTATGCTAAGTGCGTTTTGACTTGGGGGGAGATTGACCTTGATTTTGCCGTGGGCTATGAAGGTTGAAATGCTAAGTATAATGGCTAATAATACTAGCATAATGTCAATAAAAGGGACTATGTTTAAACCTTCATTTTTAGGGAGTTTAAGCATTTTTACTAACCTTATAAGCATTGCTTAGAAGTGAAACCTTACGGAGCAAGGCATTATACGCCATTAAGGCAGGAATGGCAACTAAAAGCCCCAAAGCTGTGGCTTTGAGTGCTAAAGACAAGCCCACTACTATGGATTTTACATCGATATTGCCTGCTAAACCCATTTCATAAAAGGTTATCATAATGCCTACTACCGTGCCTAAAAGCCCTATATAAGGAGCATTGGAATAAATAATATAAATAGTAGTTAAATTCTCGCTGATTGCGTCATCAAATTGCTCTTGATTCTCATAATTTCTAAAATCGATTTTTCTAAAAAATAGCATCCTCTCCACCACGCACCAAAAGGCTATGAATGCCATAATTCCAAGAATTATAAAAATAATTAAATCAATATAATTTTTTAAAAATTCCATAAATTAGCTCCAAAATTCTAAAATTTAATGGCGATTATATAATAATGAAAATAAATTTATAATTAATATCAATTATCATAATTTAGCTAATTTTTGTTTGTGGTTTTTATTTCTTTAGATTAGGTTATAATTTTAAGATATTTTTGAAAAAATTATTGAAAGGCAGTGAAATGACCATAGATTTAAATCACAATCTTACTTCTTTTGTCCTTCTTGACGAAGTTGATTTTGATTTTTTAAAGTTAAAAAATATTTTAGAAGATGAGCTTGGTATAAAAATAGCCGATGAAAATTTCACTGAAGAAGGTGGGATTTTTTCTTATGAAAATCGCTTGATTACCTTAAATTTGATTACAAATCCCATACCCAATCACGAAGCAGAGTATTATGCAAAATTTAATTTTATGTGGAAAGATGCCCTAGAACAAACCAAAAAACATAAAGCCCATCTTCTTGTAGCGGTATTAAGTCAAAATGAGAGTAAGATAGAACAAGCTAAATTTTTTACAAAAATTGCCGCTTTGTGTTTGGAAAATGAACACGCACTAGGTTTTTACACAGGTGCAGTTGTTTTAGAACCCCGTTTTTATATAGAAAATGCAAAAATGTTAGATGATAATCGCTTGCCTATTTACAACTGGGTATATGTGAGTGTTTATCCTAGCGAAAATGGGGTGAGTGCTTATACTTACGGACTTAGAAATTTCGATAAATTGGAGCTTGAAGTTTGCAATGCAAATGTAAGGGAAAAAGAGCTTTTCTTTTGTATTTATGATATTATCTTACATATTTTAACTTATGATATAACCTTAAAAGATAAAGATGTTTTAAAGTTTGAAGATGGGAAGGAGTTGAAATTTATAAAAAGTCAGGGCGTAAGCATTGAAAATGAAAGTTTAAAGATTATTTTTTAGTATTCACATTCGCTTCACAATTTTAAGTTAAACTTTCGCTAACCAAGATAAAAGGAGAAAATATGAAAGCAAAATTAAGCTTGCTTACTTTGTTGAGTGCTACGGTGCTTTTGGCTAAGGATATGGTAGTTCCTGCTAACGAACTTCCAAATAATGCTAAAGAGTTTATTTCTAAGAATTTCAAAGCCGCCCAAATTGGTTTGGTAAAAAAAGATGTGGATTCTTATGATGTAACCTTAAATGATGGAACTGAAATTGATTTTATGATTAATGGAGAGTGGAAAGAGATTGATGGGAAGTATAAAGCTTTGCCAGATAGCATTTTGCCTGATATTATGAAAAAAGCAAGTATGACTCAAGCTAATGCTCAAATTCTTGAAGTCAGCAAAGAAATAAATGGTTATAAATTTAAATTTAACAATAATATGCAAGTTTATACCGATATGCAGGGTAATGTGCTAGGTCAAAAGTTAGATGATTAATCTTGAAAAACAAATATGAATTTGGGAGTTAAAACACTTCCAAATTCTATCTTTGATTTATAAATTTAAAATATATTTATCCTTAAAATACTACCTTATTAATACAAAATATTATTTTTTTATAAAAATTAAATTTACAAAATATTACATAAAATTTAAAATATTTTTTTAAATAAATAATTATTTATAAATATTTTGCTAAAATGAAAGAGACGTAATCTTAAATTTAAGGAAGAATAATGAATACTCCTAAATGGACGAGCCACGATACAAGGTGGGTTTTATCTCTTTTTGGAACAGCTATTGGAGCTGGTGTGCTTTTGCTACCTATTAGTGCTGGGCTTGGTGGATTAATACCTTTGCTGGTTATACTTGTTTTAGCTTTTCCTATGACTTATTTGGCTCATAGAAATTTGTGTCGCTTTGTGCTTTCAAGTTCTAATCCAAAAGATGATATTACCTTTGTTGCAGAAAGTTATTTCGGCAGGGGGGGGGGATTTTTAATTACACTTTTGTATTTTTTTGCTATTTTGCCTATTTTACTAGTATATAGTGCTAATCTTACAACAACTTTGCTTGAGTTCTTAATCAATCAATTCCATTTTAATGCAGAACTTACTCATGCTGCTCGTTGGTGGGTGAGTTTTTTAATTGTTGGAATTTTAGTTTTGATTTCTATTCTTGGTGAAAATGTTGTAACAAAAGCAATGAGTTTTCTTGTTTTTCCTTTCATTATATTTTTATTTATTTTTTCATTGCTTTTAATTCCGCAATGGAATTCATCATTATTTACAAATGTCGATTTTTCCGTAATCTCAACAAGTAATTTTTGGGTTACTTTATGGCTTGTTATTCCTGTGATGGTTTTTAGCTTTAATCATTCTCCTATTATTTCTTCGCTTGCTTGTTATTGTAAAAAAGAATATGGTGATTATGCTGAATCTCGTGCTAGAAAAATTATTTCTTTAGCAATCGTTCTTATGGTTTTTGTTGTAATGTTTTTTGTTTTTTCTTGTGCTTTAACTTTTACACCAGAAGATTTTGCATTAGCAAAAGAACAAAATATCAATATTCTTACTTTTATAGCAAATAAATTTCCTGAAGTTTCTTTACTGGCTTATGTTGGACCTATTGTTGCACTTGTGGCTATTAGTAAAAGTTTCTTAGGCCATTATCTTGGTTCTCAAGAAGGCTTAAATGGTATTTTATATAAAGCAAGTAATGGTAAAATTCAAGGTAAATTAGCTCAAACCCTAACAGCAATTATTACTTTTGCTATTGCTTGGTTTGTTGCATATAAAAATCCAAGTGTTATAGGGATTGTTGAGGCTATTGGTGGTCCTGTTTTGGCTATTTTACTTTTCTTAATGCCACTTTATTGTATTTATCGTTTTGATATTTTGGCGAGATTTCGTAATAAATTTTTAGATTTTTTTATTTTGGTAATGGGGATAGTTGCAATTTCTGCTGCAATTCATAATCTTTTATAAATTAAGGATAAAAAATGAGCAATTTAAGCATTTTTAAAATAGGTGTTGGTCCTTCTTCTTCTCATACTTTAGGACCCTTACTTGCTGGAAAGTTATTTTGTAAAAAAGTCGCTAAAAAGCTTGATGAAATTAATAGGGTTGAAGTTACTCTTTATGGTTCTTTGTCACTGACAGGTAAGGGACACTTGAGTGATAAGGCTGTAATTTGGGGGCTAAATGGTTTAGAAGCTAAAAATTTAAGCACACCAATACAAGATGAAATAAATAAAAATGCTATTGAAAATGCTCAAATTAATTTTTGTGGCGAGAAAAAACTTAGTTTTGATTATGAAAAAGATTTGATATTTTCTAAAGAATTTTTACCTTTGCATGAAAATGGTATGAAAATTAAGGCTTATGACGCTAAGGGTGCTTTGGTGGATGAAGAAACTTATTATTCTGTGGGTGGGGGTTTTGTTTTGAGTGCTGCTGAGTTAGAAAAAAAGGGTAAAAATTCCAAGCAAAACAAAAAGAAAAAACTAGATATAGAGCTTAATAATGCTAAAGTTGCCCTAGAGCTTTGCGATAAAAGAGCTTGGGATTTAGCAGAGCTTTCTTATCATTATGAATTACAATTTCATACCAAAGATGAAATTCGTGCTTATTGTCTTGAAATTTGGGAAGTGATGCAAGAAGTGTATTATAATGGCACTCATTCAAATGAAGAGTATTTGCCCGGAAAGCTTCATTTAAAGCGTAGAGCCAAAGGACTCAAAGAAAGAGTAGCGATGACGGCTGATCCTATGGGTATTATCGATTTTATTTCTTTATATGCTATTGCCATTGCTGAAGAAAATGCTAGTGGGGCTAAGGTCGTAACAGCTCCAACTAATGGTGCTTGTGCGGTCATACCTGCTGTAATGCTTTATCTTAAAAACCATACCATAGGCTTTAATGACGATAAGGCAGTGGAGTTTTTGCTCGTGGCTATGCTCATAGGCTCTTTCTATAAGAAAAATGCAAGTATTAGCGGAGCAGAAGCGGGTTGTCAAGCTGAAATTGGCAGTGCGAGTTCTATGGCGGCTGCGGCTATGGCAACAGTTTTAGGAGCCAATGCTTTTAAGGCGTGCAATGCCGCTGAAATGGCAATGGAACATCACTTAGGTCTAACTTGTGATCCTGTGGGTGGGCTTGTTCAAATTCCTTGCATAGAAAGAAATGCCTTTGGGGCTATTAAAGCCATAAGTGCCGCTAGAATGGCTATGACGCGTAAATCTACTCCTAGGGTAAGTCTTGACGAGGTCATAGAAACTATGTATGAAACAGGCAAGGATATGAACTATAAATACAAAGAAACTTCTTTAGGGGGTCTTGCTACAAATTTAAAAACAGTATGCTAAAGTGTTTTTACACTTTAGTGTATTTTTTCATTCTTTGGCTTAAAAATTCTTTCATTTCTTCTTTAGAAAAGCTTTTAAGAATGCGAATTTGCTTAAAAAGCAAACCAAGATTGATAATGCCCATCACTAAAAGCAATAAACAAATCATCAAAAAAACAAGGTCTATAGCACCAAACTCGTTGATTGTAGCTAAACTCGCAAAAAATACACTCGCTAATAATAAAAAAAGCAAAAGCAATATTTGCTTGAGTTTAGCTTCGTTAAAATTATCGCAATTTTGAGTGAAATTTCTAAAAAGTATGATTTTTTTACCTAAATTTGAAACTAAAAGTTCATCATTTTCTTTAAATAAACCTTCTTTCAAACTTTGATAAAAAAAGATTTCATTGTTTAAATTTAAATCATCTTTGTGGCTTGCTAGGGTGTAGTCTTTATAAAAAAAGGATTTTAATTCCTTCTGCTTTTCTATTTTAAATAATCTTAAATCATTTCTTGCATAAAAAAATCCACTAAAGTTCATAAATGCCATAAGTATCACTCCCTAAAAAATTCCTGTAAAGTGGCTTGAAATTTAAAGGCATTGTAACATTTTTTTCATCATTTAAACTTGAACTTTGGAAAATCAAAAACATATCCATTTCACCTTTAAAAATTTTAAGAAATTTCTCCCCACCTTCATACATTAAAAATTTAGTCTCACTTGGAATTTGAGTGTAAATTTGGCGATTTGACACTTTAAATAAGGGGATATTTTTATCAAAATTTTCTAAATTTTGACGGCTTAAAATGCAAAGATTAGGGGCTTTTGCCTTACAAAGCCTAGCATCAAGTATGGGGCGGTCTTTTCTTATGGTTTCTCCACCTACTACAAGCAAGTCAATGACCGCTCTGATTTTATGTGCATAGGTGCGACTTAGCTCACAGCTTACGATTTTACCAAAGGGCGAACCATTCATAGAAAGGGCTAATTTAAAAAGCTTAAATTGTCCTTTTTGCCATTTTAAAAAAGGCTTTAAGAGCTTTTTACCTTCTTTTTCAAGCACTCCAAATTCCACTTCTATGCCTTGTTTTTTTAAAAATTCAGCCCCGCCCCTTGCGATTTTATTTTCATCTTTGACACTGATAAAAATTTTTTTAAAACCAAGCTCACCAAAAAGTCTCGCACAAGGTGGGGTTTTGCCTTGATGAAAACAAGGCTCAAGCGTAACAAAGGCTATGCTATCTTTAAAAATATTTCTGTGATTTTTACAAATAAATTCGTGCAAAGCATTGGCTTCTTTAGGTAAAGTAATTTCAGGTTTAAGCTCTTTAAAAGCCTGAGCTAGGGCATTGAGTTCTGCATGAGCAAAACCAGCCTTTTCGTGAGCTTTGATGGCTAAAATTTTACCATTTTTATCCAAGATTACACAGCCCACAGCAGGATTTGGATAGCTTAAAAATTGATATTTCCAAGCCTCGTTTAAGGCTAAATTCATATAAAATTCTTTCATTTTTCGCCTTTAAAATAGTGTGTATTTTTAAATTTTTATATCAAGCATAAGACTTAGTTTTAAAATAGCTAAAAATTTTGCCCTTGTTTTTATAGTTTTACACCTACTATTCTCCGCCTTATCCTTGATAAAATTATAATGGAAGTTTTTAAAGAAAGCTTTTTGTGGCCGGGAGAAAGGGATTCGAACCCCTGGAGGTGTTACCCTCAACGGTTTTCAAGACCGCCGCTTTCGACCACTCAGCCATCTCCCGATAAATTTTGCCTTTTGGAGGCGACATCCGGATTCGAACCGGAGATCAAGGCTTTGCAGGCCCATGCCTTACCGCTTGGCTATGTCGCCCTGATAATATTAAAAAAGTGGTGCCCGAGGCCGGACTTGAACCGGCACGGAAGAAAAATTCCGAGGGATTTTAAGTCCCTTGTGTCTACCAATTCCACCACCCGGGCAGGTGTTGGAGCGGGAAACGAGATTCGAACTCGCGACCCCAACCTTGGCAAGGTTGTGCTCTACCCCTGAGCTATTCCCGCATAAATTGTCTATAAAGAATTAAAGGTAAAATTGTAGCAAAATAAACTTAAAAGGAGTTTATTTTGCTTTAAGCTATTTGCAAATGAACAAAGCTTTTGCATTCAAGCTTTGTTCTTTTTTATTGATGAGTGGAGATGAAAGTTCTATGTCATTACCTACTTTTGTGGCTTTTACACTTAGCATTCTAGGGGTGCTAGGCATAGAGCTTGTTTCTAAATTTTTTAATATACAAGTTCTGTTAAAATCCGAAGAATAGGTTTTTTCATACTGATAAGATGTTTGTAGAAGTTTGTTATAGAGTTTTTCTTTATTGTCGCTAAGTATGTCTTTTGAAAATCTTGCTTGTAGGGCTGGTGTTGAAACGCTGATGAAGTTGTTTTTGGCTATGATGGCATTAATATCATTTAAAAGCCCATTAAAAGCTGCAAGCTCATTTTCTTTAAATTCGCATTCTAAATTTGCATTAAGCCTTTGACCTTTTGGGGTTTGTACGCCGTCTTTATAGGAAAAATTAGGTTCTAAAGAAAAGCTTCCACCACTGCAAAAATTTTCTTTTTTAGAGCGTTCTAAAATTTGATTGAAAGTATTTGCGATTTGGACCTTCTCTTCATTATCTAGCGTTATTTTTGAACTTAAATTTTCATTTGCCCAAAAATTAATATTTGCATATAAAATATCAGGTTTTAGCGTGTTGCTTACTTCTATATCCCTTGAAAAATATAAATCGTGCTTAAGCTCTTTTTTGTTTAAAAATTCCACATTAAAAACCACACCCGCAACAAAAAGTAACAAACACAAAAAACCTATACCTAAACCTTTAAAAAAAGCTAACATTTTTATCCTTAATAATTTAATTTGAGCTAATTTTAGCAAAAAAATTTTAAAATTTTTTGCTATACTCTAGTTTATGCAAAAAAAAGAGCTTGAAAAACTGCAAGAAAATTTACTTCTTTGGTATGAAAAAAATGGACGCAAAGATTTACCTTGGCGGAATTTACAAAGCAAAAACTGCCCTAAGAATTTAAGGCATATTGATAGAGCTTATGGGGTTTATATCAGTGAAATTATGCTCCAGCAAACTCAAGTTAAATCCGTTTTACAAAGCTTTTATTTCCCATTTTTGCAAAAATTTCCCACTTTGCAAAGCTTGGCTTATGCTAATGAAGATGAGCTTTTAAAGGCTTGGCAAGGGCTTGGATACTATACTCGTGCTAGAAATTTAAAAAAGGCAGCCTTAGAATGTGTGGATAAATTTGAAGCTAAATTACCCAAAGAAGTTGAGAACTTAAAAAAATTAAGCGGCATAGGAGCTTATACAGCCGGGGCTATTGCTTGTTTTGCTTATGATAAAAGCGTTTCTTTTATAGATGGCAATATACGCCGTGTGCTTTGCCGTCTTTTTGCTTTAGAAAATCCAAACATAAAAGAGCTTGAGAAAAAGGCGGAGCAAATTTTAAATTTCAAAAATGCTTTTGACCATAATCAAGCCCTGCTTGATATAGGAGCTTTGGTTTGTGTGAGTAAAAATGCAAAATGCGGGGTTTGTCCCTTGTATGATTTTTGTCAAGGTAAATTTAACACAGAGCTTTATCCAAGAGCTAAAAAGACGCTTTATGAGAGTGTGAATTTAAAGCTTTTTTTGCTTGAATTTAATAAAAAATTTGCCCTACAAAAGAGCCAAAACAAGCTTTATAAGGGTATGTATAATTTTCCTTTTTTTAAAGAAGGCGAATATAAACTTTCTAAAGATATGCAATTTTTAGGGGCGTTTAAACACAGCTATACCAAATATAAACTAAGCATTAAGGTTTATCATCAGCTTCTTACAAATGAGAATAAAAATTATGAATTTAAAAGCCTAAAAGAATTAGAAAATACCGCTATTTCAGCCCTTTCTTTAAAGGCTTTAAAGATATTTAAAAATGAAATTTAAAAAACTTTATGTAGAATTAAGCGATACTTGCGGATTAAAATGTGATTTTTGTCCTTCGCAAAAGGGTGTGCGTGGGGTGATGAGCGAAGAAAAATTTGCAAAACTAGCTCCGCAAATTTGCAAAGTGGCTGAGCTTTTCACCTTTCATCTTTTAGGCGACCCTTTGCTTTTACCTAATTTAGAGAATTATCTAAAAATCGCAAAAAATCAGGCTATGAAGCTTGAAATCACTACAAGTGGCTTTTATCTTAGTCCCAAAAACCGCCAATTGTTATTAGAATATGACAATATCCATCAAATCAATATTTCTTTAATGTCTTTTTTAAGCCAAAACAAACTTTCTTTAGAGCAGTATTTTAAGCCTATTTTAGAGCTTTGTAAAAGGCATTTAGAGCAAAAAAGCCTTTCTTTTATCAATCTTAGACTTTGGAATTTAAACTCCAATTTTAAAGCCCCTAGAGAAAATTTTCAATTTTACACGCTTTTAGCAAGGGAATTTGAGATTAAAATTGATATAACTTTAGCCAAAAACCGCCTTGCAAGACATATTTTACTCCATCAAAACAAGCTTTTTAAATGGCCTTCTTTAGAGCAAAAAGCCCTTTATAAAAAGGGCAAATGCCACGCTTTAAAAGAACAAATGGGAATTTTAAGTGATGGGAGTTTAGTTCCTTGTTGTTTGGATGCTAAAGGGGCTGTGAATTTAGGAAATGTTTTTGAAAATAAGTTCCAAAAGCTCTTAGAAGCACCCCGTCTAAAAGCTATGCAAAAGGCTTTTGAAGAAGATAAACGCATAGAAAAACTTTGTCAAACTTGCGAATTTTTCAAAGCAAGATTGAGTGATTAAAAATTGTTTTTCTCTAGCTTTGATTTAAATTCTTCAATTCTATCTACTATCTTAGGGCTAAGGCGTAAGAGTGTGTGCGTGTCTTTGTTGATATAAATTTGACCTGTTTTAGCAGCCTTAGTGTTTTTTAATAGAGTGTTTGTGCTGAGTAAATTTTCTCCTGCATTAATGCCTAGTATCAAAAAATCAGGATTTTGTTTAAGTATGTATTCTGCTGATATAACAGGTCTTGAAACGGGACTTTGTGGGCTTAAATTTTTAAGTCCTATAAGTCTTAAAATATCAGCTATTAAAGAATTATCATTAAATGCCATTAAAGGATTGCTAGAATAAAGATAAATCGCACTTTTATTTAGGGGCTTATCGCTTAGTTTTTTTAAATTTTGCCTTAATTCTTGCTTTAAAAGTTCTGCTTCTTTTTCTTTTTGGGTAATTTGACCTAAGCTTGTGATATTTTTTGTTATATCTTCTAAACGCTCGGCTTTTAAATAAATGCTTTTGATACCAAAATTTTTAAGCCCCTCTTCCAAATTTAAAGAATAAGAACTTAAAATCACTAAAGTGGGTCTTAATGCTACGATTTTTTCAAGTGAAGGATTTGAAAAAGTGCCTACACTTGTAAGTTTTGAAGTTTTATCTTCAGGGTAAATTTGAGAGTGTTGTAAGCTGGCAATCCCTACAATTTGCTCTTCAGCATTTAACATAAAAAGCGTCTCAATACTAGCAGGGTCAAGCACTACAAGGCGTTCTTTTGCATTTAGGCTTATTAAAAATAAAGCCATAATCATTAGAATTTTTTTCATTTTTTCTCCTTTAAAGCTAAGATGTAAGGTTTAGAATTTTTATAAATAATTTCGCAGTTTAAATCATAAATTTCTTTTAAAATTTCTTTTGTAAAAAGCTCTTTGCTTGTGCCAAAATACCTTAGCTCCCCTTCTTTTAAGAAAACGATTTTTTGACAGAATAAAGAAGCTAAATTTAAATCGTGAAGCACGGCAACTACGCTTATTTTTTGTTTCTCAATCAGCCACTCACAAAGGCTTAAAAGCTCTATGGCATAGTTTAAATCAAGGGCTGAAGTAGGCTCATCTAAAAAAAGAATTTTAGCCCTTTTAAGCAAGGCTCTTGCCAAAAGCACTCTTTGGAATTCTCCCCCGCTCAAAGAAAGCACACTTCTTTCTAAAAAATTTTCAAGCCTTAAATCCTTAGCCAATTCTTTAACTTCTAAAATATCTTCCTTAGAATAAGAACTAAAAGTGTTCTTTAAATTCGCATATTTACTCATCAAAAGCACATCGATGACTTTTAAAGCTGTGTTTAAGCCTGAATTTTGGGGGACAAAGCCACAAATTTTGGCAAATTCTTTAAGAGAAAATTCCTTGATATTTGTGTCAAAAAGGCTTATTTCCCCTTCATTTTGCTCTAAATTTTTGAGTATAAGTTTTAAAAGGGTGCTTTTGCCCGAGCCATTTGGACCTAAAATGCCTATGAAAGCTTGGTTTTCAAGCTCTAGATTGATATTTTTTAAAAGCTCTTTTTTGTGATAGGAAAAGCTTAAATTTTGTATTTTTAGCATTATAAAAACCTTCTAGCATTTAAGGCTAGATATAAAAAAATAGGCGCTCCAAAAAAGGCTGTTAAAATCCCTATGGGAATTTGCACAGGGGCTAAAAGAGTTCTTGCTAGGGTATCGCAAATGAGTAAAAATAATCCCCCAAGTGCCGTGCATAAGGGAATAACTAAGGCATTATCGTAATTTTTTAGCAAAAGCCTTGTGGTATGTGGCACTATAAGTCCTACAAAGGCTATAAGCCCCGTAAAAGCAACCGCAAAAGATACGGCTAAGGATGAGACAATCAGTAAATTTATCTTTAATTTTTGAGCATTGACCCCTAGATTTCTAGCTTCATCATCCCCGCTTAAAAGTATATTAAGCTCATTTTTATGAGCATAAAAATAAAACAAGCAAAAAATCAAAGGCAAAAGCAAAATTCCCACACGAAACCAAGAAGCTGAGCCTATATTTCCCATAAGCCAAGCGACTATTTTAAAAGAATCTTCGCCTATAAGATAGGTAAAAAAAGAAGTAAAAGCACCTAAAAAAGATGAAGCGGCTATACCTATGATGAGTAAGGTGGCTATGGAAGCCTTAGAAGAAATTTTAAAAACCCCTAAGGCAAAAAAAGCAGAGCAAACAAAGCCTAAAATTCCATAATAATAATCATCTAGTTTTAGCAAATACGCCAAAACCGCCCCAAAGGTTGCCGCAGAAGCTATACCTATGATATAAGGGTCGGCTATGGGGTTTGAAAATACATTTTGAGTGATAGCCCCGCTACTGGCTAAAAGCATACCGATTAAAATCGCCATTATAATGCGTGGCAAACGCCCATCAAGTATGATTTGACGCGTGATTTCATCTGTGCCAAAGAGATAATCATAAAGCTTGCTAGGGCTTAAAAACTCATCGCCCAAACAAAGCGCTATGAAAGCAAAGACTATATAAGCTAGGCTTATAAATGTCAAATTTTTAGAAAGCATATTTAAACTCTACATAGTAATTTCTGCCATTTGCAAGCATGTATTTATCATTTACGCTATCTTGATACGCGTAGTATTTTTTGTCAAAAAGATTGCGAATGCCTGCTAAAATTTGCAAGTTTTTATGATGATAATTCATACCGATGTCAGTTAAAAAATAATCTTTTATCCAAGCATTCTTAGACATTTTTCCACTTGCTGCGTTAATAACTCCACCATCTTTTGCTCTGGAAAAATAAGTTAAATCTATAAAGCTTGAGAATTTTTTATTTAGGGCGTATTCTACTCCTGCTGTGGCTTTGATTTTAGAGACATAAGGAATTCTCATTCCATCATTAACCCCTTTGGAAATTTTAGCATCCAGATAGCTTAAGCTTTCTTTCAAAATCAAATCATCATTTAAAAAAGTCTGATTTAAACTAAGCTCCGCTCCTAAGCGGCGGGTTTGGTCTATGTTGTAGTATTGCCAAAAGGCTCCGCTGCTTGAGTGAGGGTCTCCAAGATAAGAAATTTCATCCTTGCTTAGAGTATAAAATAAGCTTAAATTAAAACCATAAAAATCCCACCAAAAATCATTCATTCCTAGTTCAAAGGTATCAAAAATTTCGGGGTCTAAATTCGCATTATAGTATTTTTGAGTCGCTTGGTCTTTATTGACAAATTGTGCTGGACTTGGAGAAACAAAGCCCCTTTCGTATTTGATATAGAGCTTTCCTGTGTCTGAGTATTTGAAATTTGGAGTGATTTCAAAGGCTAAATTTTTACTGGTATCATCGGTGGAAAAAAGCTCGGTTTTGTTAATTGGATTTGCTCCCATTATCATATTGCTAGTGTAATTGCGGTTTGTATCATAAAGGCTATATTCGTATCTTGCACCCCCTGAAATAGAGAAAATATCGTTAAATTCGTGTGAGTCTAGGGCAAAGATGGAGTGGCTTTGTTTATTCATATCCATAAGGGTAGTCATAGTGTGGCTCATTTGAAAATTATTAGAATTAACATCATAATGGACTATGTTGGTTCTTTTTGCATCGTGCTTTGAAAATTCATAACCAAAAATGAAATAAGAATTATGGGCGTAGTTTAGCTTGTTTTTTAAATTCAGTCCAGCAAAGGTATCTTCAAAGCCGCTTCCATCCTGATAAACAGGAAGGGTCATACCCCTTGTAGTCATTGTAGAAATATCTTTTAAATACCTTAGCTTTTGATTTTGCCAAAAAGTGCTTAGGCTTAATTCCCACACATCGTTTAAATAATGATGATAATCCAAAGTAATTTCGGGGCGATTGATGGAAGTGATGTTTTCGCCGCTGCCTTTTTGGGTGGGATTAGCTTCTATTTGTGCCTTGCTAAGATAGCCACTGCTGGTATCCTTGCTTTTATAATAATTATAAGCCAAAATTAAGTTACTATCATCATCTATATCCACATAGCTTTTTGTGTTGATAAAATAACCCTTTTCGTTATAGCCTTTTTGATAACCATAGCGATTAAAGCCCTGTATATCGAAGCTAAAGGCTAAATTTTCATTGATTTTTTTCGCACCGCTTACTCCTAAATTTCCACCCGTTCTTCCCAAGTCATAGGCTCCGCCTTTTAAATTTAGGGCAAAAGAGTCTGATTTTTGCTCCTTAGTGATGATGTTAATCACACCCCCACGCGTGCCATTGCCATAAAGCACAGAGCCTCCACCGGGTATGATTTCTATGCGTTCTATATTGTCTAAATTGATACTTTCTAGCGGGGTTACGCCGTGAGAATTATCCAGCACATTGATAGCACGCCCATCTATCATAACTTTTACGGCTATATTAGCTTTGTTTCCTTGTCCTCGCATGTCTATATTGCGTCCTAGTCCAAAATTTACAAAACTAATGCCTGAAATTCTCTCTAAAGCTTGTTCTAAGGAAGTGTAGCCTTTATCTTGCAAATCCTTGCCTTCTATGCTGATGACATTGCGTAAATTTGAGTCCGCATCTTGCTTAAAACCTGTCGCACTGACGATAACTTTTTCTAAGTTGATACGCTCATCTTGTGCCTTTAATTGGGTTAAGGTTAAGATGAGTAAAGATAAATTTAAAAGCTTTGAGTGCAAATTTTACTCCTTAATTAAAATAAATAATGATAATGTATATCATAAAAATTAAGAAGGAAATTTATCCTTTATTCACTTAATTTAGTATAAATTTTTGTAAAAATAGCTAAGTTATATATTTTTAAGTCCTTTTTAATTTGATAATTGCTACCATTTTTTATCTTATTTTAAATAAAGGATAAAAATGAATTTTGAAAGTATAATTTCTCATATGAATGACCATCACAAGGCTAATTTAGTCGATTTGTGTAAAAAATTTGGCGGAGTGCAAGAAGTAGGGGATGCTTTTTTAAAAAGCGTTGATTTTAATGGTTTGGATATTGTTTATAATGAGAATGAAAATTTACGCGTAGAATTTCCTAAAAAAGCTGATGAAAGCACTATAAAAGACACTATAATAGCACTTTGCATGGGTGCTAAGAGTGAGCAAAATTTAAGTGGCGTGGAAAAAGAATTAAAAGACTTTATGCTAAGTTTTAACTCCGTGTCTTTAGCAAGTTTAAGTGCTAAGGGCGAAGTGGTTTGCTCATACGCTCCTTTTGTAAGCACGCAGTGGGGAAATTATATTTATATCAGTGAAGTAAGTGAGCATTTTGCCAATATCAAAGAAAATCCTAATAATATAGAAATTATGTTTTTAGAAGATGAAAGCAAGGCAGCTTCAGTGATACTTCGTAAAAGATTGCGTTATAGAGTTAAGGCTAGTTTTTTAGAGCGTGGCGAGCAATTTGAGCTTGTTTATGATGAATTTGAAAAACAAACGGGGGGCGAAGGGGGCATTAAAACCATACGCAAAATGCTTGATTTTCATCTAGTAAAACTTGATTTTGGTAAGGGTCGCTTTGTCAAGGGTTTTGGTCAAGCTTATGATATAGAAAATGGAAATATCACGCAAGTAGGTGCTAGTTCAAATCCACATAAATTCCCACATAAGCATTAATTTATAGAAAAATTTTATAAATTTTGCTCTTGCAAGGCTTGGGCTTGATGATGGGTGATTAAAGGTTCTATAAGCTCGTCAAAAAGTCCATCTTGCATAATGGCATCTAAGCGGTATAAGGTAAGGTTGATGCGGTGGTCGCTAATGCGATTTTGCGGAAAATTATAAGTGCGAATGCGTTCGCTTCTATCTCCACTTCCCACTTGTGATTTTCTTGCTTCGCTTTCTTTTGCAAGTCTCCTACTTTCTTGCATTTCATAAAGCCTTGCTTTTAAAACCTTCATAGCGCTTTCTTTGTTTTTATGCTGACTTTTTCCATCTTGATTTACCACGACTATACCTGTAGGGATATGAGTGATACGAACGGCTGAATCTGTGGTATTGACACTTTGTCCTCCGTGTCCGGAAGAACGCATCACATCGATTTTAAGGTCATTGGGATTGATTTGTATTTCTATATCATCTACTTCTGGCATTACAGCTAGGGTAATGGCTGAGGTATGCACTCTGCCTTGGGATTCTGTTTGGGGGACGCGTTGGACGCGATGGGTTCCACCTTCATATTTCAGTCTTGAGTAAGCCCCTACGCCTTTAACAAGCATAATGATTTCTTTAAATCCCCCCACGCTTCCTTCGCTAGAGCTTACAATTTCAAGCTTATAGCCACGATTTTCAGCATATCTTGCGTAAGCTTTTACAAGGTCTCCTACAAATAAAGACGCCTCATCACCACCTGTGCCTGCACGAATTTCAAGAAAAATATTCCTTTCATCATTGGGGTCTTTTGGAAGGAGTAAAATTTTAATCTCTTCTTCAAGCTTGGGTTTTAACTCTTCAAGGCTTTTTAGTTCTTCTTTTGCAAGTTCTCCAAGTTCGCAGTCATTGAGTAAAGCCTTGTTTTCTTCTATATTTTCTAAAGTTTTTAAATACTCTTTAGCTTTTAAAATTATAGGTTCTAAATTTTTTTGTTCTTTAGAGAGTGTAGTCATTTTGCCAATATCACTTACAATATCAGCATTGCTAAGAAGAGAATTTAACTCTTCAAAGCGTTTTAAAAAGGGTTGGAGTTTATCAGCTAACATTAAGATTTATTAGCTTATGCGATTTTATTGACTAAAAGGGCTAGGCGGCTTACACGGCGAGAAGCACTTTGTTTTTTAATAAAACCACGACTTACCATAGCGTGAATGCTTTTATTAGCTATTTTCAAAGCTTCATTTGCCGCATTTTTATCTCCATTTGCCGCAGCTTCTCTTACAGCTTTTGTGATGTTTTTAAGTCTTGTTCTGTAAAATCTATTTCTTTCTGTTTTTTTTATGGTTTGTCTTGCTCTTTTTTCAGCAGATTTATGGTTTGCCATTTATATTTTCCTTTTTTGAAATTAAAGACTAAATTATATAAGAAGAAAATTTAAAATTTAATTAATTTAAGCAAAATTTCAAAATAAATCTTTTAAATTTATGTCCCAAAAAACTAGGTTAAATTGAAGCAAAAATCCATAAATCACAACACTTAAAAGTCCAGCAAACAATCCTGCTAGCATATCATCAAGCATTACGCCTAAGCCGCCTTTGACTTTTTTATCTATCTTGCCTATGATGGAAGGCTTTGTGATGTCAAAAATTCTAAAAAACACAAAGGCTAGGAAAAAATTAAATAATGAATTTGCCGCACTTGCTGCGATAGCAAGCGCAAGAAAAACCCCTGCAACTTCATCAATGACTATGTGTTTATCATCGTGAATTCCTGTTTTTTTCTCATAATCATCTATTACACGAATACTTGCAACAAAAATCAAAATACTCAGTAAAAACAAAGTGCTAATTTCAAGATATTTGAGTATAAAAAAAGCAGGGATTAAAGCAGCCATAGTACCAAAGGTTCCACTTGCTTTTTTTATAGAACCTGAATAAAAAAAAGTTAAAAATAATTTTTGCATTATTCACACCATATAAGAAATTTGATGAATTTCTAAGAGTTTTTGATAGAACTCTTCATCATTTTTGTATTCTAAAATTCCATCTGTTGGAAAAAGCTCGTTATAAATTTTTTGCAGGTTTTTTAAACGATTTGGAAAGAGAGAAGTTAAAATCATACTTGAGACTTCCTTACGCATAAAAATTGCTGGTGGGATAATGCCTGCTCTTAATAAATCTTTGAGTGAGTGCGAATCATAATGCAAATGATGATGGTTGCCGTGCGGACAAGAGCGGGTGCTAACTATCATACGACATTTATCGCAAAATACAAATTCAGGCAAAACAATGACTTCTATACCATAATCCTTAGAAAAATCATCTAGTATGGTTTTAGGCTGATTAGCATCGTAAAACATCCCAAGTCCTGCGTGGTTTTGCCACACCACAAGCTTAGTGCAGCCTAAGCTTTTAGCAATAATGCTTTCGAGTGCAGGATTTAAATGAGCGTGAAAAATATCAATATTTTTTAAGGGAAAAATAAAAATGCGTTCAGGCGGTAAATAATTTTGGATAAATTTTTTTAAATAAGCTTCTTTAAGTTCAAACTCAAAACCCTTACTATCAAAGGATTCCACAAGAAAAGCTACAACCAAATCGGCTTTGTCTATGGTCCAGCGGAACATTCTTTCGTGTGCTCTGTGTAAGGGGTCAAAGCTTGAAACTATGGCTGTGATTTTTTGAGCGTTGAGCTTGGATTTGATTTGATGAAAATTTTCTTTTATTTTTTTGATTTGAGAGTCATAAATTTCTATTTTTCCACTTATGCAAGTTGTTCCCATATCTTCTAAGGAGCAAGTATTGGGACTGAAAATATCAGAAAAATTTTTATTGTTTTTAAATTGGCTTTTAAAGTCTATGTGTCCTACTATTTTCTCATCTAGTATGAGTTCGATTTTTTCCCCATTTTGAATACCTGTTAAATTCGCATTTTTGGGCGCGAAACTTAAAGGGTAAGGAAAGCTTTCGCCTTTAAATTTGCCTGTTTTGATGATTTCATTGCTTTCTTTTTCATTCATTAAATGCGTACAAGTGCCGAGCAAACCTTCTTTGATAAGGGATAAAATTCCCAGTTCATTTTGATCTATGATAATGCTTTTATCTTTTCTTGCTGATTTCATATTTTTTCCTTTTTTCCCATAAAGACTTGCGTGAAATGCCTAGTTTCTTTGAAAGGTCAGTGTCGGGGAAAATATTTTGATAATTGATGATGACATATTTTACATACTCATCTATGGTTAAAATTTCATTGCTATTGATGTTTTTTTCATTATCATTTAGATTAATGCAGTTTAGTTTTAAATCATCAGTGCTTGAATTGCTGTGTAAAATAACCATTTTATTTTGTATAAATTCTAAAAGCTTTTCCTTTTCGGCTGTTTTTAAGGCTTGAAAATTGCTTAAAAATAAAAGATTATTTTCTGTGGGAAGTTTCATCGCTCTTTCAACCGCATTTGTCGTTGTTAAATCGATAAAAGAAAGGGTTATATCCCGTTCATGGATATAGTTAAATACAAAGGCATCCGCACTGCTTTGCTTGTTGGATTTTAGAACAAGGGGGAGTTTGAGTTTTTTGTAATTATACTCAGGAATTTGAATGGTTTCAAGCCTTGATTTGATATAATTTTGATAGGCTTTGTTAAGTATGGAAAGCTTTCTAAAGTCTTGATAATGCTTGATTTTTCTAATCAGCTCTTCTATCATAAAAGGCTTTTGTATATAATCACTCGCTCCTAGTTTTAAAGGATTTGAGATGGTATCTGTGCTGATATAAGAGATGAGTAAAATAATAATGCTGTGCTTAAATTCCGCCACAGCCTTTAAAAAATTACTCGTATTTGTAGAGAGTAGGACTATATCATAGTATTTTTTATCATTATATTCATCAAAAGAATTGATAATCTCGCAATTATACCCCACATCGCTGAGTTTAATGCTTATACTTTGGGCTAAATAAATTTCATTTTCGATAATTAAAACCTTCATAATCTTGTCCAATCAAAATATTTTAAATTCACGCTACTAAGCACAGCCATACCCTCTTTTCTTCCGATAAATCCTAGTTTTTCTGTGGTGGTGGCTTTGACATTAACTCTAAATTCATCTATATCTAAAACACGGGCAATATTTAAAGCAATAGCTTCTTTAAAGCCTTGTAATTTAGGAGTTTGAGCTATGACGCAAAGGTCTATATTGATAAGTTCAAAGCCCACTTCCTTAACCCTTTCATAAGCTTGTTTTAAAAGCTCCATAGAATCAGCATTTTTAAATTTCATATCCGTATCAGGATAAAGCTCACCTATATCGCCAAGCCCAGCAGCTCCTAAAATCGCATCGGTTAAAGAGTGGGCTAAAACATCCCCATCGCTATGGGCTTTAAGTCCCATAGTATGATGAATTGGCACTCCTGCTAAAAGCAAAGGACGACACTCTCCAAATTCATGCACATCAAAGCCATTTCCACAAAAAATTTCAGAGCTAGGTTTAGGCAAATCAAGTTTTTTAAGGTCTTCTTTGAAGGTAAGTTTTCTTGCATTTTCTTCACCTTCTACAAAACAAATTTTCCCACCCAAAGAAGCAATGGCTGTGCTATCATCGCTAAATTCTAAATTTTGACTCAAGGCTTTTTTAAGTAAAGCTGTGCGTGAGAGTTGGGGGGTTTGAATGAGTTTGATTTTTTCTCTTTGTAAGGCTTCATTGTCAAAAAGTGTTGTATCGGCAACCTTTAAAGCAGGAGTGATGCAATCTGCCTTAGCCAAATTTTCAATCAAACGCTCAAATAAATTTTTGCTCACCAACACCCTTGCGACATCACTTACCATTACAAATTCACTCTCTACTAATTCTAAGGCTTTTTTTAAAGATTCTGCCCTAGTGTTACCACCCTCAACAAATTCATAATTTTTAGCGAATTTTTTCATATAAGAAATATTACTGGAAGTAACAATTATTTTTTTAAAAGGATAAAAAGAGCTTAAATTTTTTGTCGCATAAAGCCAAAGAGGGTCGTTTCCAAGTCGTAAAAATTGCTTTTTTACACCCATATTAAAACGAGTAGAATTCCCAGCTGCTAGCATTATAAGGCTAATCTCATTCACTTTTATCTCTCTTGTTTGTATTGTTGATTTCATAATGTTACCATATTATACACTTATAAAAAGCTAAATTTTATTATTTTATTAGTAAAATTGCTTTTTTAAAGCTAAGGAAAAATTATGAAAGAACAAATTTTAGAGCAATTAAAAGGGGTCAAATATCCCGGTTTTGAAAAGGATATAGTGAGTTTTAATTTTGTCAAAGATATTAAAATCCAAGATGATAGCGTAAGAATTGACATAGAAATTCCTTCATCTAACCCCCAAATAGCCGATGAACTTCGCCAAAATTCCCAAAAGCTCTTAGCGGCTTTAAAGCTAAAAAATATAGAGCTAAATATCATCACTCCAAAAATCCCTGAAGAAAAAAGCAATTCAAAAAGCGGTAAAAATATCGCCCCGCAAGTGAAAAATTTCATTATGGTTTCAAGCGGAAAGGGTGGAGTAGGCAAAAGCACCACAGCTGTAAATTTAGCAATTTCTATGGCTAAGATGGGAAAAAGAGTAGGGATTTTAGATGCGGACATTTATGGACCTAATATCCCAAGAATGTTAGGCGAAACCAAAACCCAGCCTGAAGTTGTAGGACAGAGATTAAAGCCTATTTTAAGTCATGGAATTTATATGATGAGTATGGGGGTTTTAATCGAAGAAGGGCAGGGTTTAATGTGGCGTGGGGCTATGATTATGAAAGCGATTGAGCAATTACTTGCCGATGTGATTTGGCCTGAACTTGATGTGTTATTTTTAGATATGCCTCCCGGAACAGGCGATGCACAAATTACTTCAGCCCAAAGCATTCCTATTACCGCAGGAGTTTGCGTTAGCACCCCTCAAATCGTATCTTTAGACGATAGCAAAAGAGCTTTGGATATGTTTAATAAACTTCATATTCCCATAGCCGGTGTGATTGAAAATATGAGTGGATTTTTATGCCCTGATAATGGCAAAGAATACGATATTTTTGGCAAAGGCACGGCTTTAGAGATGGCTAAGATTTACAAAAGTGAAGTTTTAGCACAAATTCCTATTGAAATGACAATAAGAGAAGGTGGTGATGAGGGTAAGCCTGTGAGCTTTTATCATCCTGATAGCGTGAGTGCGAAGCGTTATTTAATGGCGGCTGAAAAAATTTGGGATTTCATAGAGAAAATCAATAATGAAGGCGGAGCGGATAATTCAGCCATACAACCTGTGATGAATGGAAAAAGTGCGTGTTCGCATTAAAAATGAAGTGGATAAGGAAAAGAAAATGATTAATACCAAAGAAGATTTTTTGCTTTTAATCAAACAAATCGAGCAAAAAAGTGGCTATAAAAAACCTAAGGCTTTTGGCATAGCAAGGCTTGATAGGGGTCAGCTCAATAAAAATAAAATTTTACAAGCCAGTTTTGCTTTGATTAATTATGAGCAAAATTATGCTTCAGCAGCCATAATGCTTGAAGCCTTTATGCGAAGGGGTGTGGAGCTTGATTTTGATGCGAGTGAATTTGTGCAAAGCGTGAAATTAGAAGATATTGATTTTGCGCTTTCTTGTTTTAAACCCTTTTTGGAAGAAGAAGGACATCAAAATATCGAGCTTATAAAGCTTATCAAGGATAAATTTAAGGATGATGAATTTGCTTTTGTTTGTCTTTTTGAAGATAAAGAGCCTTCGAGTGTGGAGAGTGTTTATCTAAAGCTTTATTTGCTCTCTTCTAAAAAAGTGCCTTTAAGAAGTCTTAATCTAAACGGAGCTTTTGGGCTTTTGCATAATGTGGCTTGGAGTGATGATAAGCCTATTGAGCTTGATTATTTAAGGGCAAATGAAATGCGTTTAAAAATGAGCGGACAATATCCAAAGATTGATTTTGTCGATAAATTCCCAAGATTTTTGGCTCACATCATTCCTGAAGACAATACGCGAATTTTAGAAAGCTCAAAGGTTCGTATGGGTGCGGTATTAGCCGCTGGGACGACTATAATGCCCGGAGCCTCCTATGTGAATTTTAATGCAGGCACGACAGGAGCTTGTATGGTTGAAGGGCGTATTAGTTCAAGTGCTATTGTGGGCGAAGGCTCTGATATAGGTGGTGGGGCTTCGATTTTGGGTGTTTTAAGTGGAACAAGTGGCAATGCTATTAGTGTAGGCAAGGCTTGTCTTTTAGGAGCCAATTCGGTTACAGGCATTCCTTTGGGGGATAATTGTATAGTTGATGCAGGAATTGCGGTGCTAGAAGGAACGAAATTTTTACTAAAAGATGCCCAAAAACTTGCCAAGCTTAATCCAAATTTTGATTTTAGCAAAGAAATTTATAAAGGTTTAGAGCTCAAAGGTCTAAATGGACTTCATTTCCGCCAAGACTCCATTAGCGGCGCGATGATAGTGGCTTTAAATAAAAAAGCAATCAAACTTAACGAAGCTTTACATTGAAAGTTACCAACATAAAGCTTTAAGCTTTATGTCTTTCTTTTAATTTAGAAATCACAGCCGAAAAACTAAGATTTGCATCTGCAAGTAAAACACCCAAATGATACATTAAATCCGCTGCTTCACAAATAAGCTCTTCTTTATCTTTTGCTGTCGCTGCTAAAGCCGTTTCTACACCTTCTTCGCCGACTTTTTGTGCTATGCGTTTAGTGCCACTTTTGAAAAGTTTTGCTGTATAAGAAGTGTTTTCATCGGCATTTTTGCGTGAATGGATAAGTTTTTCAAGTCTGGCTAGAAAAACAAAATCCGCATTTTTAGAAAGTTCTTCAAAGCAGGAAATATCGCCTGTATGGCAAGTAGCTCCCACAGGATTAACCAAAATCAAAAGCGTGTCCTTATCGCAATCTAAGCTTAAATCCACGATATTTAAGAAATTCCCACTTTCTTCGCCCTTCATCCAAAGTCTATTTTTAGTGCGTGAAAAAAAGACCACTTTGCCACTTTCTAAGCTTTTTTCTAAAGCTTTTTCATTCATAAAGCCCAGCATTAAAACTTCGCAAGTTTTTGCATCTTGAATGATGACAGGCACTAAGCCATCTACCTTTTCCCAGTCAAGCTTTTTTGTTAAATCTTCAAATTTTTTCATTTTCTATCCTTTTATCTTAGCACTTTTTTCAAAATTTCTTCTAGTAAAGATAAATTTTCAAAATCCACAATATACCATTCTTTTGCCTTTTCATATGGCTTATCCTTTTGACTTAAAATTGTATTAAGCGTATCGTGGCATTTTATGAAAAGTCTTTCATCGCATAACAAAAACAAAGGCTTCTTTTCCGCACCCAAATGCACATAAATGCAGTAATCTCCAAACATTTTTCTTGCACTAAATTTAAACCCCAAATTCGTGTTGTTAAGACATTCTAAAACAAAATTTTTAAAATCTTCGCTTGTTGCCATTATAGTCTCACACTCACACCATTTTCTTTTAAAAAATTTTTTAAATCTTTAATATCTATAAGTTTTTGATGAAAAACAGAAGCGGCTAAAGCCCCATCTATGCCCAGTTTAAAAGCTTCTAAAAAATGCTCCATTTTTCCCGCTCCCCCACTAGCGATTAGAGGTATTTTGCAAAGCTCTTTTACCCTTTGTAACTGTCTTAAGTCATAACCCTTTTTAACGCCGTCTTGATTCATCATATTTAGCACCACTTCACCCGCACCCAAATCCTGCACTTCTTTAACCCATTCAAGCGTGTTTTTTCCACTATGTTTGCTTGTTTTTTCATCGCCTGTGTATTGAAATACTTTTAAATTCCCCTTTTCATCTTTGAAACTATCAATCCCCACTACCACACATTGCACGCCAAAGCTTTTAGCAAGGCGTGTGATTAGGACCGGATTATTTAAAGCAGGGGAGTTGATTGAAATTTTATCCGCCCCGTTAGCCAAAAGTTCAGCCGCATCTTCTTCGCTTTTAATGCCCCCTGCTACGCAAAAAGGAATATTGATATGTTTTGCTACTTCACTTACCCATTTCCTGCAAATGCGTTCTTTTCTAGCACTTGCAGCAATATCGTAAAAAACAAGCTCATCAATGCCATTTTGAGAATAATACCTAGCAAGTTCTATAATATCTCCCATATCTTTATGGTTTTTAAACTGCGTTCCTTTTACCACCCTGCCATCTTTGACATCTAAACAAGCAATTATGCGTTTTGTAAGCATTTATTTCTCCAAAATACATTTTTCTTTAAGATATTTTTGCATTTCATCACCGTTTTTGACCCTATCAAAATTGGCTTGAATTTTTGCTTCTTCGCCGATTTTAATTTGTTTGTTAATATCTTCAATAAATTCTTTAAAATTTACATTTTTACTAACTAGCATATCGATAGTTTGCATATCTAAAGCTTTTTCTTTCGCACTTAAAATGATTTTAGAATTTGAAATTTCACTGCCATTAAGCTGTATCACTCCTATGCCAAAGCTTTGATTTAAGCGTCTTAGCTCACTTAAAATTTCGCTATCAAGTTCTTTTAAAACGACCAAATAGCCTTCATTTGCCCAGCTAGAATTGCTTACGGCTTGAAAATAATATTCTTTTAAATTTGAAAAATTAATGCTAATTTTAAGCTCAAAGGAAAAGATTTTATAGCTATTGAGTTTAAGGCTTTCTAAAAGTCCTAAAGTTTCTTTTTCATAATCTTCATAAGGAAAATAAACTCCCACAATATCAGGATAATTCCACTTATCCTTACCGCTCTCACTTTTTTTGCTTTTTTCGTGATAAATGCTCTTGCAGTTTAAACGAAAATCAGGATTTTCATAAAGAAATTTCACAAGTAAGGGGTGTAAATCTCTTTCGCTGAATTTAGTTTTTTCTTGTTTTTCGTTGATAATTTCATTTTTATTCTCAAGCTTTAAAAGTTCTTTTTCTCTTGCTCTTAGCCAAAAGGTCGTGGGTTTTTGAGAAACCCTGATAAATATAGAATGCTCACGCTTTTCTTTGATATTCACACTGATAAAAGACACTAAAGAGGCAATAGGAGTTTGTCCTACACTACGCAACCTTTTATCCAAGCCCATTTCACAAGCTTTTTGCCAAATTTCACCCCCGCTTAAAGGCTTTTTAGTTTGTTTTAAAATTTCTATAATTAATTCTTTATAAGTTAATTTGCTAGACATCTTATCCCTTCTTCTACGCTAAAAACCCCATCAAGTAAAGCTTTTCCTATGATAACCCCACTGCAAATTCCTTTTAAGTTTTCAAGGTCTTTTAAACTCGCTACCCCACCACTAGCTTGTATGCAAATATGAGGAAAAATTTCATGGATAAGCTTATAAAGCTTTATATTTACTCCTTGCAGGGTACCATCCTTTGAAATATCCGTGCAAAGTATGTGTTTTAGACCTCTAAGACTATAAAAGTCCAAAACTTCCATAAGCTTTTTATCGCTTGTCTCCTGCCAAGCATTAAGAGCTACGACATAATCTTCTTTTAAAATCGTATCTAGGGCTAAAACTATATTTTCATTGCCAAATTCCTTTAAGATTTCTAAGCAAAGCTCAGGGTTTTTAATGGCTATGGAGCCTATGATTACGCGTTTTACTCCACAATCTAGCAAGGCTTTAATTTCATCTTTAGTGCGTATGCCTCCTCCTACTTGTAAATTTACATTGAGTTCTTTAGCCAGTTTTTCTATCAAAATAAGTTGTCTTTTGCTAGGTTCTTTTGCTCCTGTTAAATCCACCAAATGAAGCCAAGAAGCCCCCGCTTTTTCGTATTCTTTAAATTTAGCCAAAGGCTCGTATTTATAAAGCTTTTTTTGCTCATAATCGCCCTTTACAAGACGCACCACTTGTCCATCAATCAAATCAAGTGCGGGTATAAGCTCACTTTTCATTCTCTCTCCTATAATAAAATAAAATTCCTAAGCAAAAGCTCCCCCGCTTCGCTACTTCTTTCAGGATGAAATTGCACCCCGTAAAAATTATCCTTTTTTACAGCCGCACTAAAGCTCTTGCAATACTCACAAGTAGCGATAGTATAGTCATTTAACCCCACACAATAACTATGCACGAAGTAAAAATACGCCCCATTTAAACCCTTAAAAAGCTCATCTTCGCTTTTGACATTATTCCAACCCATATGAGGCAAAGTAAAGTTTTCATTCTCTTCAAATTTCAGGGTCTTAAAAGGCATAATACCAAGCGTTTTTTGAGACAGCTCCTCGCTAAATGTGCCTAAAATTTGCATCCCCAAACAAATTCCTAAAAGCGGTTTTTTAGTCCTTTGGATAAATTCTATCAGCTTAAAATGCTCTAAATTCTTCATAGCTTTTGCTGCTGTGCCAACACCGGGCAAAAAAAGCTTATCCGCACTTTCAAGCACTTTTAAATCTCTTGAAAGCTCTGCTTTATAGCCCAATCTTTCAAGGCTAAATTTCAAAGAAGCTAAATTCGCACAAGCTGTATCAATGATGACTAGTTTCATAATGTGCCTTTGTTGTTTTCATACTCATATCTTAACGCATCAATGCTAATTAACTTTTCATCTTTCAAAATATAAAAATAGCTCCAGCCATTGTGATTTGCTTTACCCAGATATTTAGCAGCCATTTTATGTATGCTTAAAATTTCAACCCCATCGCTTACTTTATTGCTTTTGTCAAGTTGGCAAATATAATTTTCATTTTTATCATAAAATTTCTCATTTTGATTCAAAAATCCAGCGTTTAAAAGCTCTTCTAAGCTTACTTTTGGGGGTTTAATTTCGAATTCATTTCGGCTTAACTCATTATCCACTACTTTTACCTTAGCAATTCTTTCTTTGGCTATTTGGACATAGTTTTCGTTTTGTTCTATGCCCAAATAATGTCTTCCTAGCCTTTTAGCCACAGCCCCAGTTGTTCCCGTGCCAAAAAAGGGGTCTAAGATTAAATATCCTTTTTTTGTGCTTGAAAGAATAATTTTTTCAAGTAAAGCTTCGGGTTTTTGGGTCGAATGAGCTTTTTTTCCATCTACTCCTTTTAATCTTTCATTGCCTATGCAAATGCCTATGTTCCACACTGATTTTTCTTGCTTGTTATCATTTAAAAATTTCATCGTTTTGTAATTAAAAGTAAATTTTGCATTTTTGTTTTTAGAACACCAAATCAAAGTTTCGTGTGCATTGCAAAATCTTGTCCCTTTGAAATTTGGAACAGGATTTGGCTTACTCCAAATCACATCGTTTAAAATCCAAAAGCCTAAATCTTGCATTATATAGCCCAATCTAAAAATATTTTGAAAAGAACCTATGACCCAAATACTCGCATCATCTTTTAAGATTCTCTTACATTCACTAAGCCAAATTTTACAAAACTCATCATATGCTTGCAGAGATTCAAATTTATCCCACGCGTCATTTACACCGCTAAAAATTTCCCCATTTGCCCTTAAAAGCTCCCCATCTGTTTGCATAAAATAAGGTGGGTCTGCAAAGATTAAATCCACACTTCTATCAGGGATAGTTTTCAAAAGTTCCAAACAATTCCCCCGCAAAATCACATCTTTTTTCACTAGGATAAATCCTTTAAATTTTCACCCGTAGGGAAAAGTTCTTTTCTAAGTTCGATAAATTCGTTTTTGTTAGAAAGTAAATTTTTTATCAATTTTGGATAATTTTTTTTGATTTTTAAAAGCGTATTTTTTATTTCCTCACTCGTATCAAAATCAGGAACACTTAAAATATCTTTACTTCTTTCTTCTTTATTTTTACGCAAGTGAGAAATTAGCTCATCAAATATATCCCTTCTATTAAAAAGCTTTTCAAATAATTCTTTCCCATAGAAGACAAAAATATCAACCCTATCGTCTGTATTATTATAACTTTGCTCTTCATAGAATTTTTTATTTTTCTTTAGACTATCATCGCTAAACCACATACAAGCTATAATGGAAAAGTTCGGAAAATTTTGCTTTAAAATTTTGATTTTTTTGATTAAATTGGCATATTGTCCTCGTTTTTTTGTGCTATCGTGGTCATCTCTAATTTTTTGTTCTATAAGATAAAGAGTGTGCTTATCTTTAAAAATTTGGTCTGCATTAAGTTTATTATTTTCTTCATCAAATCCTATGTTTTTATCTAGGGCTTCATATCCCATTTCATCAATATATTCGCTTAAAATATCTTCTATAAAATCACCAAATTTAATCTCACAGCTTTGAGTTAGATTTTGTATGAGTTTTGTTTTGGCATTAGTGATTCTAAATAAACCTATATAGCGTTTAGGATTTTTAAGCACGGTAAGTAAAATTTCATAATTTAAATCTTCTCCAAAAATCCTTTCATTAAGCCTATTTTTAAATTTATCATAAGTCATATCACGCCCTTAGAACTGGCTAAATTTTCACTTTCTATTTTCACTGCCATTTTTAAAGCCCTTGCGAAAGCTTTAAAAAGCCCTTCGGCTTTATGATGGTCGTTTTTACCCTTAACCTTTAAATGCAAACTCACGCCCATAGCATAGCTTAAGGAGTAAAAAAAATGCTCAATCATTTCCGTGCTTAAGGTCCCTAGATGAGCTTTTTTAAATTTAGCTTTATAGACCAAGTGGGGGCGGTTGCAAAAGTCCATCGCACAACTTGCCAAACACTCATCCATAGGCAAACTAAAGCCATATCTAGCAATGCCGATTTTATCCCCTAAGGCTTTTTTGATACAAGCTCCAAGTGCCAAGGCTACATCTTCAACGCTATGATGCTCATCGATTTCTAAATCCCCTTTGCAAGAAATTTCAAGTCCTATACCTGCATGCACGGCGATTTGCTCTAGCATATGATTGAAAAATTCAATGCCTGTGTCAAGGTCTATTTTGCCCCCATTTAAGCATACTTTTATTTTTATATCTGTTTCTTTGGTCGTTCTTTGATAACTCGCACTTCTAAAAGAGCTTAAAATTTCATTTTCTATTTCTTTCCAAGTAAGTTCGCCGTATTTTAAACCCCGCACGCCTAAATTTGCAGCCAAAGCCATATCGCTAAATCTATCGCCTATGACAAAACTTTGCTCTTTATCGTAAAGTTCGTGTTTGATGTATTCTTCTAGCATAGCGGTTTTTGGCTTTCTACAAGCACAATTTTCGTTTTCAAAATGCGGACAAATAAAAATATCTTTAAATTCAATTTGGCAGCTATTTAAAATATCAAGCATTTTTTTATGAGCGATTTCAAAGCTTTCTTTTGGAAAACTTTGGGTTCCAAGACCATCTTGATTACTCACCATCACAAAGCTAAAACCGAAATTTTTAAGCCTTAAAAGAGCAGGAATGGCACCTTTTTCAAAACGCAATTTTTCAAGGCTATCGATTTGAAAATCGCTTTTTGGTTCTTCTATAAGCGTTCCATCTCTATCTATAAAAAGTATTTTTTGACTCATTTTAAACTCTTTAGACGCAAACTTACAGCGTTTTTGTGTGCGTCTAAGCACTCTGCTGCGGCTAGAATTTCAACGCTTTTGCCTAAAGCTAGAAAGCCTTCTTTGCTTAGTTCTTGCACACTCATTCTTTTACTAAAATCTGCCAAACCCAAGCTCGAATGAGTTTTTGTAAGCCCATAAGTAGGTAAAACATGGTTAGTCCCACTTGCATAATCGCCCATAGATTCAGGCGAGTATTCTCCTAAAAACACAGAACCTGCGTGTTTTACTCCTTCTAATAAGGCTCTTGGATTTTGAGTTTGTATGATTAAATGCTCAGGGGCATAAGCATTTGAAATTTCTAAGGCTTGATTTAAATCTTTAGCTATGATAATACGCGAATGGCTAAGGCTTTTACTTGCAAGCTCTTTGCGTGGCAAAAGTTCAAGCTGTTTTTGCACAGCCTCGCTTACTTTTTTAGCAAAATTTTCACTCAAACACACCAAAATCACTTGAGAATCCGCTCCGTGTTCTGCTTGAGAAAGCAAATCGCTGGCTACAAATTCTTCATCAGCTAAATCATCAGCTATCACTAAAACTTCACTAGGACCTGCTTGCATATCAATGGCAGCTCCGTTTATATCGGCACTTACTTGGCGTTTTGCTTCGGTTACAAAAGCATTTCCGGGTCCAAAAATTTTATCCACCTTTAAAACGCTTTGTGTGCCATAGGCAAAAGCCGCCACAGCACCTGCACCGCCCATTTGATAGACTTCATCTACCCCACAAAGCCTAGCACAAAAAAGCACGGCATCGTGGATTTTTGCTGGACTTGCAAGGACTATTTTTTCACAACCTGCAATTTTTGCTGGGATAGCTAACATCAGGCTTGTTGAAAATAAGGGGGCTAATCCCCCCGGGATATAAAGTCCAACCCTTTCTATGGGGCGGGTTAAAACTTCACATTTAACTCCCTTTGTGGTTTCAAGTGCGATTGTCTTAGGAATTTGGGCTTGGTGGAATTTTTTGATATTTTCATAAGCGACTAAAATGGCTTCTTGCAAATCTTTGGTTAAACGATTGCTTGCCCTAGTGATTTCTTCTTGAGTGATTTTAATATGTGAAATTTCACTCTTGTCAAATTTCAAAGCCTGTTCTATCAAAGCTTCATCGCCTTTTTCTTGCACTTCTTTGATGATGGAGCTTACTATTTTTGCGATTTCGTCTTTTGCCTTTATAGCCGGTCTTTTTAAAACTTCTTTTTTTTCATTTTCATTTAAATTATCATAAATTAAAATTTGCATTTTTACTCACTTTAACATTTTTTCAATAGGCAAGACCAAAATCGAGCTTGCACCTTGTTCTTTTAAAGCCTCCATAGTCTCCCAAAAAAGATTTTCCTTGCTTACCATATGTAAGGCTACATTTTTTTCATCGTGTGCTAAAGGTAAAATAGTCGGTTTTTCAACACCCGGAAGCAAGGATTTTATTTTATCAAGTTTTTCTTTTGGGGCGTGGAGCATAATGTATTTGGATTCTCTTGCTTGCATCACTCCTATGATACGAAGCAAGATTTTATCTATCAAGGCTTGATTTTGCTGATTTAAAGGGGCAGTTTTTTGAATCAAACAAGCGTGGGATTGATAGACGGTTTTTACTTCTTTAAGGGCATTAGCTTGTAAGGTTGCTCCGCTTGAAACAAGGTCGCAAATCGCATCGGCTAAATTCGCTCTTGGTGCTACTTCAACAGAACCTGTAAGCATGCAATTTTTATAATTAATACCCTTTTCTTTCATAAATCGTTTTAAAAGTTGGGGGTAAGAAGTGGCTATTCTTAAGCCTTCAAAATCTTTTAAATCTTTAAATTCTCTATCTTGAGGCAGGGCAAGTGAGAGCCTACAATATCCAAAATCAAGTTCTTTCAAAAGCTTAAAATCGGGCTTTTCTCCTAAGGATTTTCTTTCAAGCTCGTTTTCTTCTAAGACATTTTTGCCTACTATACCCAAATCCACAACTCCATCAAAAATAAGCCCGGGAATATCATCATCTCTAACGCGTAAAATATCTAAGGGTAAATTTGTAGAAAAGGCGATGAGACTTTGTTCATGGATATGCATTTTAACACCGCATCTTAAAAGAAGCTCTAGGGATTCTTTTGAAAGTCTGCCTGATTTTTGTATCGCAATGCGTAAGCGAGTGTTTTCTTGCATAAGAGATCCTTGAAATTAAAAATTAAAAGCTTATACTAGCATAAAGAACTTGAATTTTTAGCAAGGGTTTTGAAAAATGAATTTAATTTTATTTAAAATAATTATTTAAAATTTTTTTATTTTTAGAATATTGAAGTATTAATCCTAGCAAAAGCTAGGATTTGATTAGGCTACAAATTCGATGAAAGCCATTTCAGCCGCATCGCCACGGCGGATTCTTGTCTTGATGATTCTAGTATAGCCCCCACTGCGTTCTTTGAATTTTGGAGCAATTTGTGTTACTAATTTATTCGTAGCATTTTTATCTTGCAAGGAAGCAAAAACAGCTCTATGAGCGTTAAAATCTCCAAGTCTTGCTCTAGTAATCAATCTTTCTACATAGCCTCTTAATTCTTTGGCTTTGGGTAGGGTGGTTTCGATTTTTCCACTATTGACTAAAGCTATAGTTAAATTTTTAAGTAGGGCAGCACGATGTGATGAAGTTCTGCCAAGTTTTCTATATCCGTGTTTATGTCTCATTTTTTATCCTTCGTTTTGTGCTTTTAATTCTGCGATTTTATTTTTGAGTATTTCTTTATTATCGCTAAGCTTAGAAGTTCCTACTGGAAAACCTATGCTTTCCATGATGCTTTTAATTTCATCAAGGGATTTTTTACCTAAATTTTTAAGTCCTGCAAGTTCATTTACACTCATTAAAGCAAGCTCACCTATATAAACCACTCCTGCTTTTTCAAGACAATTGTAGCTTCTAGCACTTAAATTTAAATCTGTAATGTTTTGCAATAATTTAGTATTTTCTAATTCATTGCTTGTTGCTTGGCTTTTAATCACGCTTCTAACATTGGTAATTTTATCAAAGACTGATAATTGTTTATACATAGCTTCTAAAGCATTTTGAAAAGCTTCATTTGGGGTGATTTGTCCATCAGTTGTTATGGTTAAAACCACTTTTTCATAATCAGGATTATCTTCAAATAAAACCTTTTCTATATCATAGGTCGCTTCTCTTACAGGCGTAAAGAAAGCATCTAAGGCTATAAATTTAGAGTCGTTTAAAAGTTCTTTAATTTCCTCGCTTGGAACATAGCCTATACCTTTTTCAACGATTAGGGTAAATTTGAGTTCAGCATCTTCGTTAATGGTTGCTAAATAGGCGTCTTTATTAACCACTTCTACAAGCTCATTATTTAAATCTTTGCCGTAAATTTCTTTTGAGCCTTTAAAGCTAAATTCCACGACTTCTTTATTAGAATCCCCTTTGAGTCTAAAACGCAATTTTTTAAGATGGATGATAAAAAGGGCTATATCTTCAAGCATACCATGCATACTATCAAATTCGTGAGCGACTCCATCAATATGAATAGCAGTTGGAGCGTAGCCTATGGTGCTAGTATAAAGCAAACGGCGTAAAGGATGGGCTAGGGTAATCCCATAGCCAATCTCAAAAGGCCAAGCACTGATTTTAGCCACAGTATCACTAATATTTTCTATGGTAAATTCTGTTGGCGTATAAGCAGATGTTGTGATATTTCTCATATTTAGCCCCTATTACTTAGAGTAAAGCTCAACGATAAATCTTTCCTCAACCGGAATGACAACTTCTTCTCTTTCAGGTTTTCTTGTGAAAATTCCAAATCTCTTGTCTTTTTCAACATCAACCCAAGCAACGATTCCAGTTTGTGCTGTAAGTTCGATAGCTCTTGTTATTTGTGGATTGTTTTTGCTTTTTTCGATGATTTCGATTTTAGCACCCGCTTCTACTCTAAAGCTAGGAATATCCACTCTTTTACCATTTACCAAAATATGCCCGTGAGTTACAAGCTGTCTTGCAAAACGGCGTGTTGAGGCAAAACCCATTCTATATACTACATTGTCTAATCTTTGCTCTAAAAGTTGGATAAGTAATACCCCCGTATTGCCTTCCCTTCTTGCTGCTTCAGCAAATAAACGGCGGAATTGCTTTTCACTTACTCCATACATAAATTTAGCTTTTTGTTTTTCTCTTAATTGAAGTCCATATTCGCTGATTTTACCCTTTCTTGCTCCGTGCTGTCCGGGTGCATAAGGGCGTTTATCTAGTGCGCTTTTGCCGCTTAGTCTTCTTTCTCCTTTTAAGGCTAAGCTAACACCAAAGCGTCTTTCTAATTTTTCTACTGGTCCTCTATATCTTGCCATAATATTCTCCTAAATTTTTTATCTTAGACACGACGACGCTTAGGCGGTCTGCAACCATTGTGGGCTAAGGGAGTAATATCTTTTAAGAAAGTTACTTTAATTCCTTCCATAGCACCTACACTCTTAACAGCAGTTTCTCTACCGCTTCCTGGTCCTTGCACTTTAATGCCTACTTCTTTGATTCCGTGTTCTTTTGCTTTATTTAAAGCGTCTTCTACTGCTTGTTGTGCTGCATAAGGAGTTGATTTTTTAGAACCTTTAAATCCCAATCCCCCTGCACTACTCCAAGCAATCGCATTTCCCATTTCATCTGTTACTGTAACCATAGTATTGTTAAAAGTTGCACTGATATAAACAATACCTTTTGCTATATTTTTTTTAACTACTTTTTTCTTTACAATTTTTCTTTTTGCCATGATTTATCCTTATGATTTTGCACCCACAGTTTTTCTCTTACCTTTTCTAGTTCTTGCATTTGTTTTTGTTTTTTGTCCGCGAACAGGTAAGCCTTTTCTGTGTCTTAAGCCCCTAAAGCTTCCTAAATCCATAAGTGCTTTAATATCCATAGCAACTTGTTTTCTCAAATCCCCTTCAACCCTATAATTTTCTTGAATTTCTTTGCGGATAGCTGCTGCTTCATCTTCGCTTAACTCATGAACTCTTTTATCATAAGAAATTCTTACTTTATCTAGAATTTTTCTTGAAGTAAAAAGCCCTATGCCATAGATATAGGTAAGTCCATACTCAACTCTTTTTTTCTTTGGTAAATCCACACCTGCAATACGAGCCATATTTATCCTTGTCTTTGTTTATGTTTTGGGTTTTCGCAAATAATGCGAACCACGCCTTTGCGGCGAACTACTTTGCACTTGTCGCACATCTTTTTAACCGATGGTCTCACTTTCATGAGCGTCTCCTTGAGTAAATTCCACTTGATTTACGACTACATCAGGTTTTATGAATAACCAACTATTTTCAAAATAAGTGGTGGATTTTAAAAATACTTCTTCATACTAGTTCGATGTAATTTGTCGCAAAAACTCTAATTTTATCTAAAATTAGCTTTTAAATAACTTAGATTATTTATATCTAAAAGTTATACGCCCCTTATCAAGGCTATAAGGCGTTAGCTCTACTTTGACCTTATCTCCGGGCATAATCCTTATATAGTGCATACGCATTTTTCCTGCAATATGACATAAAATCACATGCTTATTATCAAGTTCGACCTTGAAATTTGCATTAGGTAAGGCTTCAAGCACTGTGCCGTCAATTTCAATCACATCATCTTTTGCCAAAATTCTCTCCTTTCACTGAATTTAAAAGCGGGTATTTTAGCAAAAATTATTGAAATTTTTACTTAATTAAGCTTTTTGCCATTCTAAATTCAAGCAAGAATGATTTATTTTAGCCTAGAGGCATTTACAAGATGGGAAAAAATTTTTTTGGCTGAAAATCATTCATTTAAGGTTATAATTTTGTCTTTATTATTTTTTTGGAGTTTATAAATGTCTTTTATAGTAGAATTGCTTAAGCAAAATAAATTTAAATTCATTTCTTTTTTACTTTTTTCTTTTATAACAAGTATTTTTGGGGTTTTAATCCTTGTTTTTATTAACGATTATTTGCTTAAAAATGCCCAAAATATCCCTATTTTTTACTTCCTAGCCTTGCTTGTGTTGTTTTTTATAAGCTCGACTATGGTGGAATTAGCCCTAAGTATTTTTGGGCAAAATTTTATTTTTGCTATGCAAAGGCGTGTGGTAAAGCAAATTTTAGATACGCCCTTGTTAAGAGTGGCTAAGGTAGGCAAGGCAAGGATTTTAGCTTCTTTAGGAAGTGATGTAAGAAATATATCTTTTGGGCTTTTAAGACTGCCTGATTTTTTACAATCAAGCATTCTTATCCTTTGCACCAGTGCTTATTTGTGCTATCTTTCCCCTCCTATTTTCACACTTTGTTCGCTGTGGATTATAGTGGTTTTTCTTAGTAATAATTTTTTGATGATGAAGGTATATCGGTATTTTCGCAAGGCAAGGGAGAATGATGATGCTTTGCAAAATAATTACCAAAATATACTTGATGGACACAAGGAGCTTTTGATTAACCGAACTAGAGCCAAGCTTTATTATGAGAGTGAATTTGAGAGTAATGCAAGATTGAAAAAGAAAAATAGCACCCTAGGCAATCTTTTTAACAACCTTTCAAACAACTGGACTAATGTAAGCCTTCTAGCCTTAGTGGGAGTGGAGTTTTATTTAGCCTTGGAATTTAAATGGGCTAGTGTGGCTGATGCTACGACCATAGCTCTTTCTATTTTATTTTTACGCACGCCTTTGGTATCGATGATAGGCTCATTTCCTACCTTGCTTTTGGCAAAAATTGCCCTAGATAAAATCGCAAAATTAGAATTAGACGCCTATATACAAGGCTTTGAAAATGAACGCTATATAAGCAAATGGGAGAAAATTTCTTTTAAGGATACAGAATTTGCTTATGAAGAAAATTTTCATTTAAACCCTGTAAATATAGAGCTTAAAAAGGGTGAGCTTGTTTTTTTAATCGGCAAAAATGGGAGTGGAAAATCTACCTTTTGTATGCTTTTAACGGGGCTTTTTAAGCCAAGTGGAGGCGGAATTTATGTCGATGATAAGCTTATAGATGATAAGAATTTAAATGAATATCGCTCACTGATTTCAGCTGTGTTTAGTGATTTTCATCTTTTTACTCAAACCTTAAGCAAGGAAAATTTTGCAAGTGAAGAAAAAATCGCCTTTTGGCTTGAATTTTTAGAACTTAAAGATAAGACTAGCGTTAGGGATAATGAACTTAGCTTAACCGAGCTTTCTACCGGACAAAAAAAGCGTTTGGCTATGCTTATAGCCTTGCTTGAAGAAAGGGATGTTTTGGTGCTTGATGAGTGGGCGGCTGACCAAGACCCTGTTTTTCGAAGGTTTTTTTATAAAAAACTTTTACCTTTGTTAAAAGAGCAGGGCAAAACGATTTTTGCTATAACTCACGATGATGCTTATTTTGATAGTGCGGATAGAATTTTCTTAGCTCAAAATGGCAATATCAGCGAATTAAAGGGTGAAAACATCAAGGAAAAAGCAAAAAATTTGGTAGAAAAATTCGATTAAAATTCGCCATCATTTTGCTTTTTCTTGTTCTATGATTTTTTGATAAAAAGCATTAAAAATTTTATTTAATGATTTATGTATTTTTAGGCAAAAGCAAGGAAATTTAAAGCCCAGTTAAATACTTAAAATCTTTGAAATTTTATCCCTTAGCCATTCTTTTCTTTTTTCAAGAGCAGCCACATTCCACTCATCATAATTATAAGCAAGGTCCATAGTGATATGATAGCAAGTTTTAAGCTCTTCTTTATTCGTGTAAATTTCTTTCTTTTTCTTAAAATCATAGTTTAAGCTTTGCGCATTTTTTCTTTGACGCAATAGGGTTAAATTGGCTAAAGAATTAGTCCATTCTTTTCTTTGCTCTTCTGTAAAAATTTCATCCCATTTGTAAGCTTTATATTCCTTAGGCAGTATATGCTCAATTTGCGTATCATCGTTTAGAGGTATAAAAGCGTGGTGTTTATCATCACTTGCAAAATATTCAAGCATAAGCAAAATAGGCTTAAGCCAGTGTTTGCCATAAACAAAACTATATTCTAAATTTGATATAAAATATTCTTCTACATTCTTTTTGTACATATTTTCTTGTATGATTTGTTTTATTTCGCCCAATTCTGAGTGATTTTTTACCTTTTTTAAAATTTTAAAACTGGTTGATTTTATGGTTGCAGCAGTATTTCCAGCAATCCAATTTTTATAATAATAAGACAAAAGCATTTGTTTAAGTCCATCAAAATGCTTATATTTTATAAATTTAGCCGCTGTGAGTATGCTAGTGTAATAAATGCTGTGTTTTAGGTATTTTAAGCAGTAGATATACTTATCTTTCATTTTTAGCACTTCAATATAGGATTTTGAAAAATTAGCTATTTCGTGGATGATTTCTAAGGCTTTTTTATTATGCTCTTTAAAATAATTTAATAACTCCTTATCCAGTCTTTGTTTGGGATTTTCGGCGATACTAAAATACAAATACGCTTCAAATAGCGAATACAGGCTTAAATGATTATCTTGCATTCTTTTATCAAGCTCATTCCAAGTGGCTATGAAAGCTTTTTTATCCTCATCGCTTAAATCACGCATGAGAGATGCTTTTAAAATATCAACCGCATTTAAAGGCATACCCCTATCGTTTAAAACGCCAAATATTTTTATAGCACTATCTTGTGATGGGCAAATAACAAGCGTTAGCACTATTTTTTCATACATCCAAACTATAAAATCATTCTTATTTATCTCAGCCCATTCTGCACTTGATAAAATATTTTTAAAATAATGAGCGTTTTGAAGATATTTATTATCTTTAAATTCATCTTCTATTTTATTTTCATTTAGTTTTTTAAATTTTAATTCTTTTAAAACATCTTGCTCAAAGCTAAGTTGATTTTGCTCACTAGTTAAAAATCTTAATTTTCTCTTTGTTTCTTCGTATCTATCTTGTATGGAAGCTTCGATAAAATCTTTAGCTTTTTGCCCTATTTCTTCTATATATAAAGCCTTTAAAACACGAGCTAAAATAATAAAAGTGGTCATTCTTTGTTGTCCGTCTATGATGTCAAATCTTTTATCTTTTTCATTCATCACTAAAACCAAAGAACCGCAAAAATAATCTTCTTCTTTATTTTGCGTAAAGGCATTGAATAAATCATCCATCAAATTTGATAAATTTTCTTTATCCCAAGAATAAGGTCTTTGATAATCAGGTATTTGATAGAATTTTTTATTATCAGCTAAGATGTATTCTAAGGTGCTTATACTGGCTTCTATTTTCATATTTTCTCCTTTTAATAAAGAATGATTATATCAAAAAAAAACATACCCCCCCCCCCCATAGGCTTGTGCCTTGATTTTTTTTATCTTATAATCTTCATTCATTTTAAATTTAAGAAAGGCTTTTTATGTTTAGATTTTTACTTTTTGTTTTGTTATTGTTTATCAATTTACAGGCTAAAACCCCTAAAGATACTTTAATTATCGCAGTTGAAAATGAAATTACGCGTATCAATCCCGCTTATAGCGAAGACCACGATGCCGTGATTAATCTCGTTTTTTCAGGGCTTACGCGTTTTGATGAAAATATGAATTTAAAGCCCGATTTAGCAAAATCTTGGGATATTAGCAAGGATGGGCTTGTTTATGATATTTTTTTAAGGGACGATGTTTTGTGGCAAGATGGGGTAAAATTCAGTGCTGAAGATGTGAAATTTAGCCTTGAAGCCTTTAAAAATCCTAAAAATAATTCTTCAGTTTATGTGAATTTTGAAGCTATTAAAAGTGTGGAAATTTTAAATCCTTATCATCTTAAAATCACGCTTTTTAAGCCTTTTCCTGCCTTATTGGACGCTTTAAGCATAGGAATGCTGCCTAAGCATTTGCTTGAAAATGAAAATTTAAACACCACTGCTTTTAATCAAAACCCCATAGGCACAGGTGCTTATAAATTCGTAAAATGGAAAAAAGGCGAATATGTTGAATTTAAAGCGAATGAGAATTTTTATCTTACTCAGGTTAAAACCCCAAAGCTTATCATCAAGCACATTCCTGATCCTTCTATTGCGAGTGTGGAGCTTAAAAATGGCAAAATTGATGCGGCTTTGATTGATGTTTCTTTGCTAAATATTTTTAAAAATGATACGAATTTTAAGATTTTGCGTGAAAAATCGGCTGATTATAGAGCCTTGATGTTTAATCTTAATAATGAATTTTTAAAGGATGTGAAGGTAAGACAGGCTTTAAATTACGCTGTGGATAGAAAGAGTATAGTAGAAAAGCTCTTGCATGGTTATGGTTTTATCGCCCAGCATCCTTTGCAAAATTCTTGGGCAAATCCTAGTGATTTTAAAAGCTATGAGTATAATCCTAAAAAAGCACAAGATTTGCTTTTAAGTTTGGGCTTTAAAAAAAATAAAGAAGGGAATTTTGAAAAAGATGGCAAGGTGTTGGAATTTGAAATTTGGGCTATGAGTAATGACCCTTTAAGAGTGAGTTTAGCAGGGATTTTACAGAGTGAATTTAAAAAAATCGGCGTGCAAACTAAGGTGATGGCTAAACCTTCTGGAAGCTTTGATTATTCTAAGGTTGATAGCTTTTTAATAGGCTGGGGAAGTCCTTTAGACCCCGATTTTCATACCTTTAGAGTATTTGAAAGCTCACAAGATAGTGCTTTAAATAATGAAGGCTGGAATTTTGGACATTATAGCGATAAGGCTGTGGATACTGCCTTGCAAAAGGCAAGAAATACCCTAAATTTAGAAGAGAGAAAAAAGCATTATAAAGAATTTATCTCCGCCTTATATGAAAATCCGCCTTTTATTTTTCTAGCTTATTTGGATTTTGCTTTGGTTTATGATAAAGAGCTTAAGGGTGTTAAAGCAAGGAATTTAGGACATCACGGAGTGGGCTTTACTTGGAATGTTTATGAATGGAGTAAATAAGTTGTGTTAAAACGCTTTATTTTTAGTATTTTTATAGCGTTTTTTAGCACTTTTTTGTGCTTTGTTTTATTGCATTTTAGCAAGGGGGGCGTAGCTTATGCGAGCGGGGTAAATTCGCAAAGTAAGGAATTTATCCAAAGAATAGAGCAGAATTTAGGGCTTGATAAACCCTTGCTAGAGCAGTATAAACTCTGGCTTTTTAAGGCTGTAAAAGGCGATTTAGGACTTTCTTTTTTAAGCGGAGAAAGCGTGGCAAAGCTCATTAAAGAAAGGCTTTTTAATACCTTAATCTTAGGTTTGAGTGCCTTAATGCTTTTGTTTTTACTCAGCGTTTTTTTGGCACTTTTGGGGCATTATTATAAAGAAAGTTTTATAGACAAAATCATCACTTTTTTAGCCTTCAATTTTTTTGCCCTGCCGCCTTTTGCTTTGGCTTTATTTTTTGTTTTGCTTTTTGGAATTTTTTGGCAGGTTTTGCCTGTGATGGGGACAAGCGATATAGGTTTTGAAGAAGATATTCTAAACCGCTTTAAGCATTTAATCTTGCCTGTTTTAGTGCTTGTTTTATCGCATTTGGCTTTATTTTTAAGGATTGCTAGAACTTCTATCAATGAAAGCTTTTCGCAAATTTTTATCCAAAATTTATACGCTAGAGCTTTAAGGGATAAGGATATTTATTTTTTGGTTTTGAAATATTCTTTAAGTCCTATTATAGCTTATTTTGGTGGGGCAGCTTTGAGCTTTATGATGGGAACTTATGTGGTAGAAAGTGTTTTTGTCTATGAAGGACTTGGGAGTTTGCTTTTTAAAAGTATTATTTTTAAGGATTATCCTGTTGTGTTAGCGCTTATATTTTTTAGCGTTTTACTTGCGGCGTTTTTTACCTTTTTAAGCGATATTTTAGCAAGAGTTTTAAATCCTAGATTAAGAAGGCTTGATTTTGTTTAAAATCATTTTGTGCCTTGTGCCTTTAGGGATTTTGTTTTTTTGTGCCTTGTTTGCACCTTTTTTAGCCCCTTTTGATATTTTAAGCACTCATTTAGAGAGTTTGCACCAAACTCCTAATTTTACTTATATTTTAGGAACGGATTTTTTAGGCAGGGATTTGTTTTCGCGTTTGCTTTTTGCCTTGAGAACTTCTTTGATAATAGGCATTTCAAGCTCTTTATTGGCTATAATTTTTGCTCTTTGTTATTTGCTTTTGGCTAGGTGTTTTTTTTATGCTTTTTGGATGCGAATTTTAGAGTTTTTTTTAGCCTTGCCCGCTTTTTTACTTATGATGTTTTTCCAAAGTTTTGTGGCTTCAAATATCTTTTTGATGATTTTTTTAATCGCCATTATTCATTGGTGTTTTATAGCAAGGATTATGGAAAGTGAATTAAAAAGACTTGAAAATTTAGACTTTTATAAGGCAAATATCGTGCTTGGAAGAACTGAGTTTAGAGCCTTTTTTAAGGACCTTTTGCCCGCTTTAAAAACACTCATTTTTACACTTTTTATATTTAATATAATCCACGCAATCGCCACAGAGGCGACTTTAAGTTTTTTTGGACTGGGGCTGGGTTTTGAAATTCCAAGCTTAGGAACTTTGCTTAATGACTCTTCAAAAGCTGTTTTTATAGGAGCTTGGTGGATGATATTTTTTCCGCTTTTAACCTTGCTTTTGCTTTTTTTGCCCCTTTTGTGGCTGGGTAATTTTTTGCAAAAAATTTGGAGCGTAAGAACTTGAGAGTGAGAAATTTAAATATCAGTGTGAAAAATAATACCCTGCTTAAAAATATCAATCTAGATATAAAAACAGGCAAGGCTTTGATGATACTGGGCGAAAGTGGAATAGGAAAAAGCCTGTTGGGAAAGGCTTTAGTGGGGCTTTTGGATTCTGGCTTTAAAATGAGTTTTGAAGAGCTAAGTTTTCATAAAACTTGTATTTTTGATTTTGACAAAGATGCCTTAAGAGAATTTCGCTCTAAAGTAGCACTTGTTTTACAAGATGCCGAGCTTAGTCTTTATCCTTATTTAGATGTGGGAAATTTATGCCATCTTGTTTTAAAAACCCATACAAAATTGAATAAAAAAGAAAGAAAAGACTATGCTTTTTCTTATTTTGAAAAATTAGGTTTTGAAGATAGGGATAATTTGTGGCATTCTTATGCTAATGAGCTTAGTTTGGGTATGGCAAGAAGGGTGAGTTTGGCTTTAGCCTTGCTAAATAAGCCTGAAATTTTAATTTGTGATGAAATCACAGCTTCTTTAGATGAGGAAAATAGGGCTAAGATTATAGCTATTTTAGAAGAATTAAAAAAAAACACAGCCTTAGTTTGTATCACTCACGATTTAAATTTAGTGCATTCTTTGGGCGATGAAATTTTAATGCTAGAAAAAAAGGGTTCAAATTTGTATAGCTTAGATGAGTTTTTAAGGCATTTCAATGCTTAGGGTTTGTAAGCTCGCCCAATGTTATGAGTTTAAAAAGCATTGGTATTTGAAAAAAGAAAGGCGTATTATTTTTGATAAGGTCAATTTTTCTTTGAAAGAAAATGAGAATTTGATGATTTTAGGCAAAAGCGGTGCGGGTAAAAGCACTTTAGCTAGAGTTCTTTGCTTTTTAGAAAAGCCCAGTAAGGGCGAAGTTTGGTATAAAAATCTTAACTTGCACAAGCTTGATAAAAACAAACAAAGACTATTAAGAAGGGAAATTCAGTATTGTTTTCAAGACCAAAAAATGGCTTTAAATCCTTATAAAAAAATCAAAAATCTCATACAAGATGGCTTAGAAAATTTTGCCTTGCAAAAAGATGAGAAGCTCATTTTGGAATTTTTTGATTTTTTTAATTTAAAAAAACAAATTTTAGAACAAAAACCCTATGAATTAAGCGGAGGTGAAGCGGCTCGTGTAGGGCTTATCCGTGCTTTGATTTTAAAGCCTAAATTGCTTATTTTAGATGAAATTACTTCTGCTCTTGATACAAAAAATTCCAAAGAACTTTTAAATTTTTTGTATGATTATCAACAAAAAAGCGGTATTTCTTATATTTTCATAAGCCATCAAAATGATATTTTTTGTAAATTTGATTATAAAAAAATAAAACTTTAAAAATATAAGTTTCAATATAGAAAGTTTAGAGTAAAATAAATAAAAGTGTAAATTTTGATTTTGTTGTGGAGTGATTAAAGTGCTTTAAAAAAAGGAGAATAAATGTCTCATATAGATGCTTCGCATCCTTATTTTGGTATTTTTTTAATGCTAGTGCTAGCTAGTGTTATTTTTTTTGGGCTGGTCTTTTTAGCTTCAAAAATAGGCAATAATTTTGCTGCAAAAAATCGCAAAAAACTAGGACTTGGAATTTATGAATGCGGTCCTATCCCTGTTAAACAAGCCAATAAAATCAATTCCCAGTTTTTCATCGTAGCTCTCATTTTCATACTTTTAGACATAGAAGTGGTGTTTTTATTTCCTTGGGCTTTGATTTTTAAAGATTTGGGTTGGTTTGGTCTTTTGGAAGTTTTTATTTTTATCTTGCTTTTAGGAGTGGGATTTTTATATGCTTATAAAAAAGGAGCGTTTGTATGGCAGAGCATCAAGTAAATTACGCTAGTGGTTTGCCCGTAGTTTTAACAAGTGTTGATAAGCTTGTTCAATGGGGCAGAAGCAATTCTTTGTGGGCTTTATCGTATGGACTGGCTTGCTGTGCGATTGAGATGATGGCAGCGGGGGGTTCAAGGTATGATTTTGATAGATTTGGAACGATTTTTAGGGCTTCTCCGCGTCATAGTGAAGTGATGATTATCGCAGGAACTTTATGTAAAAAGCACGCTGAATTTACGCGCCGTCTTTATGATATGATGCCTGACCCTAAATGGGTGATTTCTATGGGAAGCTGTGCTAATACAGGGGGTATGTTTAATACCTATTCCACCGTGCAGGGTGTGGATAGAATCATACCTGTGGATATTTATGTGCCCGGCTGTGCGCCCCGCCCTGAGAGCTTTCAATTTGCTTTGATGATTTTACAAAAAAAGATTCGCAAAGAAAAAGCCAGTCGTAAAATCGCTCCAAAAAGGTTGGTGTAATGAGAAAATATAGCGATAAGAAAAACGCCCAACTTCAAAATTACTACAAAGATAGATTTTATCACGCCCCTCATACAGCAAGAATTGGCGTAGAACAAAGTGCATTTAAAGAAGATTTTGAAGTTTTAAAAACTGAAATAGAACTTTTAAATTCTTTTGTAGAGCTTGATTTTTGGGTAATAGAAATTAAAAAAGAAGATAATGTTAAGACCTTGCAAATGCTTAAAACCTTAGGGTATTTAAGCTTTACAGAAGCAAGTGCTATTGATTTTGTAGCAGATAAAAATGGTTTTGAAGTGTTTTATCAACTTTTAAATTTAGAAAAAAAGCTTAGGGTAAGAGTGAAGAGCTTTGTGGGTGTAAAGGAGCGTTTGCAAAGTGTGGCTCATATTTTTAAGGGTGCGAATTGGAGCGAGAGAGAAATTTATGACATGTTTGGAATTTTTATAGTAGGACATCCTAATTTAAAGCGTATTTTAATGCCTGATGATTGGTTTGGACACCCGCTTTTAAAAACTTATCCTTTAAAGGGCGATGAATTTGCTAAATGGTATGAGATTGATAAAATTTTTGGTAAAGAATATCGGCAAGTGGTTAAAGAAGAGCAAAGAGACCCGGGCTTTGCCAATGATAAAGACACGCTTAATTTTGCAAGGCTTTATCACGAAGTGCCAAAAGGTGGAGAAAAGAAAGAACTTTCTTTTAAACAAGAATACCAAGAAGATGAAGGCGTGGCTTTTGTGAAAAAGGTTAGACGCGATGAAGCAAAAATTTTAGACAAAAGGCGTTAAAATGCAAATTCCTAGCAAGTTAAAACCTTATTATGAAAATATAGCTTTTGAGCAAGAAGACTCAAAAATGATTGTCAATTTAGGTCCTCAGCACCCTTCCGCTCACGGGAATTTACGCCTTGTTTTAGAGCTTGATGGAGAGCAAGTTACAAAAGCACGCCCTTGCATAGGCTATATGCACAGGGGTATGGAAAAAATGGCTGAAAATATGATTTATCAAGAATTTATTCCCACTACTGATAGGATGGATTATATCGCTGCCTCGGCGAATAATTATGCTTATTGTGCTGCGGTTGAAAAACTTTGTGGGCTTGAAATTCCACGCCGTGCTGCTGTGATTCGTATGATACTTTTAGAGCTTAATCGCATCGCATCGCATTTGCTTTGGCTTGCTACTCACGCCCTAGATATAGGGGCTATGAGCGTGTTTTTATACTGCTTTAGAGAACGAGAGTATGTTTTGGACTTGATAGAAAAGTATTGTGGGGCAAGGCTTACTCATTCTTCTATGCGAATAGGTGGGGTGATGCTTGATTTGCCTGAGAATTATTTAAAAGAAGTTTTAGCGTTTTGTGATAAATTTCCAAGCGATTTAAAAGATTATGAAGACCTTTTAGATGATAATAGAATTTGGCGTTTAAGGACTGAAAATATAGGCGTAGTAAGCAAGGAACAAGCTTTGAGTTGGGGTTGTTCGGGTGTGATGTTAAGAGGAAGTGGAGTAAGGTATGATATACGCAAGGAAGAGCCTTATTTGCTTTATAATGAAGTGGATTTTGGTGTGCCTTATGCGACACAAGGGGATTCTTATGCAAGGTATAAGGTCTATATGCAAGAATTTCGTGAAAGCTTAAAAATCCTTAGACAATGTGCCACGCTCTATAAAGACACCCCACCTGAAATTTTAGCCACACATCCTGAGTATGTCAGTGCTTCTAAGGAGCAAATTTTAACGCAAAATTATTCTTTAATGCAGCATTTTGTTTTGATTACTCAGGGTTTAAAACCCCCTAAAGGCGAAGTTTATGTGCCAACGGAAAGCCCAAAAGGCGAGCTTGGCTTTTTTATTCATAGCGATGGCACAGGAAGACCCTATCGCTTAAAGGCTAGAACGCCTAGTTACTGGCATTGTGCTTTTTTTGAAGAAATGCTTGTAGGCACTTATTTAGCCGATGTTGTAGCCATTATGGGTAATGTCAATATAGTCTTAGGCGAGATAGATAGATGAGAAGAGTGGATTTAAGAAAGAGCAAGGAGCTTTTTGAAGATTTGGCACAAATCATTAAAGAAGCCGATGTGGGCGAGGTTTTGGTGGTGCTTTTTGAAATTGGCGATTTTTCTCCTGTTGAAAAAAGTTTTTCTTTTGTAAAAGAGCAAGGCTGTGAGCTTTTAAATTCTTTGAAATTCAATCAAGTCGATTGGACTATTGTGATAAAAAAGGAGAGAGTGTGATTTATGACAAGGCTCTTTGCTTTTTGGATATGCCAAGCCTTAAAAACAAAAATTTATGTGAAAAAATAGGTGCAAACAGCATTAATATTTCTTGTTTGGAAGATAAAAATTTAAAAGCTCAATTTTATAAATGTGAAATTGCGAGTTTGAGCTTTGTTTTAGCCTTGCTTTGTAAGTTAAGTGATGAGAAGAGTTTTGAGAGCTTAGATGAAGGGTATTTGAGTGCTGAATCTTGCTTTGGCGAAGAAGAAGCAAGGGAGGTTTTGGACTTTTTAAAAGAAGCACAATATTTAATCATAGATGAAAACGCCTCTTTTCATAAAGACAGCGAGAATATCCAATATTTTTTATATTTCTTAAGTTTGAAATACGGGCTTAAAATTTTAGATAGCAATGAATTAGAATGTGATTTTAAAAAGGCGAGATTAAATGCCCTAAAAGAGCTTGATAATTATGATGGTTTGGTGCTTTTTAGGGCAAAATTACAGGATAAGAATTTGCATTGTTCTAAACAATTTTTGCAAATTGCAAAATGCAAAGACCAAAGCCAGGTGCAAATTTGGGCTAGAGATTTTACTCTTACAACCAAGCTTTGTTTAGATGAGCATTTGCAAGGCACGATAGGATTTTTAGCCTATGAAAATACGGGCTTTGATTTTAGCCCAATTCGCATAAAGGAAGCAAAATGACGATTAAAATCAATGGTATAACTTGCGCCTTTGAAGAAGGCGAATATATTTTAAATATAGCAAGAAGAAATGATATTTTTATCCCAGCCATTTGTTATCTTTCAGGTTGTAGCCCGACTTTGGCTTGCCGTATGTGTATGGTTGAGGCTGATGGGAAGAAGGTTTATGCCTGTAATACTAAGGCAAAGGAAGGTATGGTCGTAGAGAGTGATTTGCAAAATCTTTGGGATGAAAGAAATGAGATTATGCAAGCTTATTGTATCAATCATCCCTTAGAATGTGGAGTTTGTGATAAATCAGGCGAATGTGAATTGCAAAATTTCACCCATAAAAGCCGTGTGAATATCCAAAAGCATTGGATTAAAGATACGCATAAACCCCATCAACATTGGGGAGCGATTAATTACGACCCTGCGCTTTGCATAGTGTGTGAGCGTTGCATTACGGTGTGTAAGGATAAAATAGGCGAGAGTGCCTTAAAAACCACGCCCAGAGGAGGCGATAGTGTTGATAATAGCTTTAAAGAGAGTATGGGAAAAGACGCTTATGCGATTTGGACTAAATTTCAAAAAAGCTTAATCGCTCCTGCAAATGGAGCTACGCTTGATTGCTCTTTTTGTGGAGAATGCACGAGTGTGTGTCCAACAGGAGCTTTAATAGGCTCAAAATTCCAATACACTTCAAATATTTGGGAGCTTAAAAGAATTCCCGCTTCAAATCCGCATTCAAGCGATTGTGAGCTGATGTATTATGACATTAAACAAAGTGGTATCGCCAATCAAAAGGAAAAAATTTATCGTGTGAGTAATGACTTTGCCTTTGCGAGTTTAAATAAAGCCGCACGCTTTGGTTTTGATACGCAAAATGAAACACAAAAGGATGAAAAAGCCTTTGAAGAGCTTGTAAAACTCTTTGAAAAAAATGAAATCAAAAATATTAAATTCAATAGCTTTATTACCAACGAAGAAGCTTTGATTTTACAGAATTTAAAAAAGAAATTTGATTTACATTTAATTAACGAAGAAGCTTTGAAATTTAAAGAATTTTTAGAAGAATTTATCACTAATTCAGGCGAATTTTATAATGCAAACACTCAAGATATAATCAAAAGCGATTTTTTGGTAGTTGCTGGAACGCTTTTAAGATACGATGCTCCAACACTTAGCTATAAAATCAATAATGCCTTAGTTATGAATAAAGGCTCAGGACTTTATTTTCATCCTATTGAAGATAGCGGGGTTTTAAAGTATTCTAAAAATTTCATTTCACACAGCCATAAAAGTGGAGATGAAGAGCAAATTTTATATTTTTTACTTCAAAAATTCAGCCAAGATGAAGGTATTAAAACCCATTTGGCGGAGTTTTTTGTGAGTGAAAATAAAGAAATAGAAGAAAGTATCAACGAAGAAATTGTAGAACAAGTCATAGAAAAAGACGAAGAAGGCAATGAAATTCAAAAAGAAGTGAAAAAAATTGTGCCTAAAAAAGTGAAAAAAACCATAGAAGTAAAACGCTCCGTTTTTGCCAAAAATTTGGGCGTGGATGAAGATAAATTAGAGGATTTATTGCTGAAAAAAACTAATTTTACTCTTGTTATAGGAAGTGATTTTTATTTTTCTAAAAAGGCTAAAAAATTAGCCAAATTACTTGCTTTAATCCAAACAACAACGTCTTTTAAAGTCTTTTTAAATCCTACACATACCAATACCTTAGGCGTTGTGATGATTTGTGATTTAGCTAGTGCTATGAAAGAAGGCAAAACTTTAGGCTATAATGAAAAGGGCGATTTTAGCTTTTCTTATGAAGAGCATAGTCATTTAGCTAGTGCGAGTTTAAATCAGCAAGAAGGCACTTTTTTAAATTATGATAAAAGAGTGGTGCCAACGAATGCGGCTTTAGAATTTGGCGGGTATTTTTTAAATGATTTAGCCAATGCTTTGGGCTTTGATGAAGAATACACTATAAATTACACCAAAAGACTTCCTATAAATAAAGGCTTTTCTCCTTTGCACTTTGATAATTTGGAAAATTTTTATACCAATGGGGGCGAGTGTAAAAGGGGTTATGAGCTGAATTTAGAATGCTTTAAGCAAGAGCCTAGAAAAGAATTCATAGCTCCTAATTTAGATTCTATGGCTTTAAAAGAGAATGAAATTTTGCTTTATAGTGCCAATCCTAGCTATCAATTTGGCAGATTTTCTAATCGTGCCAGTGCCATTAATGAAGCGATTTTTTTAGGTGTAAGTGAAAATTTAGCCAAAGAGAAAAATTTGCAAGATAAGGACTTGGTAAAAATTTATATCAAGGATAAGGAATTAAATCTTAGTGTGCGTGTGGATAAGGATATTAAAAACGGAGCTTTCCTGCCATATTTTGATGAAAAACTTGACACTTTAAGCTTATTTGATGAAAGATTTATCCCAGCAAGATTAGAAAAAATAGGAGCAAACAATGAGTGATTTTGCTTTTTTTGTTTTAGAAACTTTGATTAAATGTATCCTTGTCATTGCCATATTTGCGTCTTTAGCGGGTCTTGCAACCTATGCAGAAAGAAAGGTTTTAGCCTATTTTCAAAGACGCATAGGACCTGATATGGTAGGACCTTTTGGACTTATTCAGCTTGTGGCTGATATGATAAAGCTTTTTACTAAAGAAGATATTATCCCTTCCAATTCGCAAAAATTTATTTTCGCCATAGCTCCTTTGATTTCTGCTATTTGTGCTTTTGTTTCCCTAGCTGCCATACCGATGTTGCCCGAATTTACTCTATTTGGTAGGGTTATTCAACCCATAGTGGCGGACATTAATGTAGCCTTGCTCTTTGTCATTGGCACTTCAGGGCTTTGCTTTTATGCGGTGTTTTTAGGCGGACTTGCTAGCAATAATAAATGGTCTATTTTAGGTGCTGCAAGGGGATTAGTGGCGATTATTTCTTATGAAAGCGTGGGGGCTTTGGCTTTGATTGCTATTGTAATGCTTGTGGGTTCTTTTTCTTTGGTGGATATTAACAATTACCAAAGCGATGGACTTTTTTCTTGGCTTATTTTTAAGCAACCCTTAGCCTTTGTGCTTTTTGTCATCGCTCTTTTTATAGAGACCAATCGCACCCCGCTTTGTCTAACAGAAAATGACGCTGAGATAGTTGCAGGTTATGGAACAGAATATTCAGGTTTAAGATGGGGTATGTTTTTTATAGGCGAATACGCTTCTATGATAGCGGGGGCTATTTTGCTAACTCTTTTGTTTTTAGGGGGATTTAATAGTTTTTGGATTATTCCGGGTTGGATTATGATGATAGTAAAATCAAGTTTTATTTTCTTTTGGTATTTTTGGGCTAGGGCGGCTTTTCCGCAGTTGCGTCCTGACCAAGTGATGAGAATGTGTTATTTGATTTTAATTCCTTTGGCGGTTTTAAATCTTTTAATCACTGCTTTAGCAGTGCTTTTATAGGAGAGGGTATGAAAAATTATTATTTAGTAGATGAGAAGAGAAAAACCCCTATTAGCACTTGGGAAAAAATTTCACAAGCCTTGCGTAGAAGTGTGAAGCTAGAGCTTTTTGTGGGGCTTTTTGTGATGATGAGAGAATTGCTTAAGAGGAATAATAGCGCAACGATTAAATATCCTTTTGAAAAGGTTAAGCTTGATAATCGCTACCGTGCCGTGCATAGACTTATGCGTTTTATAGAGAGTGAAAATGAAAGATGTATAGGTTGTGGGCTTTGTGAAAAAATTTGCATTAGCAATTGTATTAGAATGGAAACTTCTTTAGATGAAAACGGACGCAAAAAAGTAGGCAATTATAGTATTAATTTAGGGCGTTGTATTTATTGTGGTTTTTGTGCTGAGGTTTGTCCTGAGCTTGCCATCGTGCATGGGAATGAATACGAAAATGCAGCCGAGCAACGCTCTTATTTTGGTTATAAGCAAGATTTTTTAACCCCTATTGATAAGCTTAAAAATCAAGTGGAATTTGAAGGAGCGGGAAGCCTTAGAAAAGATGCGGATTTGCTGGTTAAAAAAACTCCAAATTATTATGAAGTTATGCAAGAAAGAGAGAAAAATTTATGCACTAAAGAAGAATGTGCATTGCCAAATTCTACTTCTCAAGGAGAAGATAAATGATAGAAAATTTAGCCTTTGTGTTTTTTAGCGTGGTGGTTTTAGGCTTTTTTAGCATTGCGGTTTTGAGTAAAAATATGCTCTATGCCCTTTCGGCTTTAGCGGGGGGAATGGTATTTTTATCAGGCTTTTATTTCTTGCTTGATGCTGAGTTTTTGGGCGTGATACAAATCATAGTTTATAGCGGGGCTGTGCTTGGACTTTATAGCTTTGCTATGATGTTTTTTGATACCTCTAAGGAATTTAAAGAAAAGCTTAAAGCCAAAAAAAGTTTTTTTACTTTAGTGCTTTTAAGTGCAATTTTGCTTTTGGCTATGCTTATGGGCTTTAAATATCAAAGCGTAAGCACGGATTTGGCTTTAAGCGACCCTGCTTTGTTTGATTTTAACAAGCAATTAGCTTTAGCCATTTTTTCAAAATACCTTTTAGCTTTTGAATTTATAGCCATCTTGCTTTTAATAGCCCTAGTTTGTGCCATAGTGCTTACACACAAAGAGCTTACAAAGGAAAAACAATGATAGAAAAGTATTTTTTCATAGCTATTTTAATGTTTATTATAGGGCTTGTGGGAATTTTAAAAAGACAAAATCTCATTATGCTTTTTATTTCCAGTGAAATTTTACTCAATAGCGCGAATTTAGCTCTAGTAGCAGCTTCTAAGCTTCATAATGACTTAAATGGTCAAGTTTTTGCCCTTTTTATTATGGGCGTGGCAGCTTGTGAAGTGGCTGTTGGTATAGCTTTGTGTGTGCTTTGGTATAGGGCAAAAGGCACTTTAGAATTAAAAAGCCTAAAAGAAGTGGAGGCTTAGTATGCAAAATTTAGCTTTGATTTCGCTTTTTAGTCCCTTTGTAGCTTTTTTATTTGCTTCTTGTTTTGCTCTTAGTTCTAAAAAGCTTTTTGTGGGCTTTGTATGTTCTTTGCTTATTGGCTTGAGTGCTTTTTGCTCTTTGTATTTGCTCTTTTGCAATGAAGCTTTTAATGTGAGTTTGTTTGAATGGTTTGTTGGAGTAAATTTTGCTTTTAATATCGATGCGATTTCACTTACTATGATGAGTGTTGTAGGCATTGTGGCAACTTGTGTGCATTTTTATAGTATTTTTTATATGGCAAATGATGAAGGTTTTAATAAATTTTTTGCCTATTTAGGTCTTTTTGTTTTTTCTATGCTCTTTTTGGTGATGAGTGATAATTTCTTAGGTCTTTTTGTGGGCTGGGAAGGCGTTGGGCTTTGTTCTTGGCTACTTATAGGTTTTTGGTATAAAAACAATAGCTATTCTTTTGCAGCCAATGAAGCTTTTATTATGAATAGAATAGCCGATTTAGGTATGCTTTTGGGGATTTTTTGGCTTTATTTGCAAGCGGGGACCTTGAAGTATGATGAGGTATTTTCTATGGCTCAAAGCTTAGACCATAATGCTTTGGTTTTGATTGCAAGCTGTTTATTTATAGGAGCTATGGGAAAATCCGCTCAGTTTCCTTTCCACACTTGGTTAGCCGATGCTATGGCAGGACCTACTCCTGTATCAGCTCTCATTCACGCTGCTACTATGGTAACGGCTGGGGTTTATTTAGTCATTCGTGCTAGCACACTTTATGATTTGGTGCCTGAAGTTTCTTATCTTATAGCCTTGCTGGGTGCTTTTGTGGCTATTTTTGCCGCTTCTATGGCTTTAGTGGCTAGGGATTTAAAACGCATTATTGCTTATTCTACCCTATCGCAACTAGGTTATATGTTTGTAGCTGCTGGGCTTGGAGCTTATAGTATAGCCTTATTTCATTTAGCCACCCACGCTTTTTTTAAATCCTTGCTTTTCTTAGGTGCTGGAAATGTAATGCACGCTATGAATGATAACTTAGACATCAAAAAAATGGGCGGACTTTTTAAACCCTTGAAATTTACCGCTATTTTTATGTGTATAGGCTCTTTGGCTTTGGCAGGAATTTATCCTTTTGCAGGATTTTTCTCTAAGGATTTGATTTTAGGCTATGCTTTTATATCTTTTCATCACGGAATTTTTTTAGTGCTTTTAATTTCAGCTTTTTTAACAGCCTTTTACAGCTTTAGGCTTTTAATGTTAGTGTTTTTCACTCCCAAAAGACACAATGAGCATCCACACGAAGCGAGCAAAATAGCACTCTTAGCTATGAGTCCTTTGATAATTTTAGCGATAATTGCAGGCTTTTTTGAACACAGCTTTTTTGAATATTTAAGCACAAAATTAGTCTTTATCGATGCACAAAATCGCCTTGTAATGATTTGTGCAAGCGTAGCAGCTGTTTTGGGTGTGGTTTTGGCTATTTTAGCTTATAAGAATGCTTGGTTTAAAGAGAGCATTGAAGAAAATAAAATTCACAAACTTTTAAGCCATGATTATTTTATCCCTAGCTTTTATCATCATTTTATACTTTCAAAATATGAAAGTTTATGTGCGGTTTTAAAGCATTGTGATAGATATATTTTTGATAGAGTGCTTGAAAAAATTGCTTTTTATTCTCAAAGCCTTTCGCAAAAAATCATTATGCCAAATGGCTTAAATTTAATGCTTAGATTTTTACTTGGAGCCTTTGTGATTTTGCTTATTTTGGTATGGATGGTGTAAAATGCTAAATTATTTGATATTTTTTCCTTTGGTTGGAGCCTTTGTGGTTTTGCTTTTAAATCGTGGAGGCGTTAAGGTTTTTAGCGTTGTTGTAAGTTTTATGATTTTGGCTTTGAATTTGCATATTTTTGCGGATTTTTTACAAGGCTCAAGCTTTGATTATAAACTCTCTTTTGAATTTTTGAAATTTTTTAGTTTTCATATAGGGCTTGATAGCATAGCCCTTGTTTTAATGCTTTTAAGCTCTTTGATGATATTTTTGAGCTTTTTATTTTTAAAGCTGGAGCAAAAGGCTCTTGTATCTTGTATATTCTTTTTGGAATTTGCTATTATGGGGCTTTTTAGTGCTAAAGATGGCTTATTGTTTTATGTTTTTTGGGAATTTTCTCTTTTGCCTTTGCTTTATATTATGGGGGTTTATGGTAAGGATTTTAAAGCGGGGATTAAATTTTTCATTTATGCCTTTGCGGGTTCGATTTTAATGCTTGTGGCTCTTATTTATCAAGCTTATTTAAATTTCCAGCTTTTAAATATCTTTACCTTTGACTTAGAAATTTGGAAAAATAATGCATCAGCTGTGAATTTCACAGAGCAGCTTTTGCTTTTTGGAGCTTTTTTCTTAGCCTTTGCTATCAAAGCCCCGCTTTTTCCATTTCACACTTGGGCGCCTAAGGTTTATGCTAATTCACCCGTGTTAGTTTCAGTGATGCTTGTGGTTTTTAAAATGGCTCCTTTTGGCTTTTTGCTTTTTTGCTTACCGCTTTTTCCTGATGCGAGTGTGTATTTTATGCCTTTAATCATAGCTTTGTGTATAGTTAGCATTGTCTATAATGCTTTAATTGCTTATAGGGCAGAAAATATCAAAGAACTAATCGCTTATAGTTCCATTTCACATTTGGGTGTGATGATTTTGGGAATTTTTTCTTTAAATACTTTGGGTATTAGCGGTGCGGTTTTTTATATGTTCGCACACGGCGTGGTTACAGGGGCTTTATTTTTAATGGCTGAACTTCTATATCAAAGATACCAAACTTATGATATAGTTTTTTATCATTCTTTGGCAAAAAAAGCACCTTTATTTTCTATTTTTTTTATGATACTTTTACTGGCTAGTGTGTCCTTGCCTTTAACCCTTTCTTTTGTGGGCGAGTTTTTAGTGCTTTTAGGTATAGCAAAGATGAATTTATTTTACGCTCTTTTAGCGGGACTTGTGATTATTTTAAGTGCCATTTATATGCTAGCAGTATTTAGAAAAATATTTTTTATGCAAAAACAAAGCCTTATAGAAGGCTTTTCTTTACGCGTAAGAGAAATAGTAGCACTTGTGTGTATAAGCTTTGTGATTTTTTATCTAGGACTTGCACCCAATATACTCTTAAAACCCATTCAAAAAGATGTGGAAAATCTTATAAAAACGATGAATATCAGGGCTGTTGAGCAAAATACTTTGGATTTTTTATCTAAAATAGGAGAAGCAAATGTTAAATAATTTTTTAAATTTAGAACTTTTAAATATAAGCTTATCTTATCCCTTTTTGTTTTTAATCCTTGCTGCCATAGTTCTTTTGCTTTGTTCTGGTTTTTGGAAATTTCACCCTTCTTTTTATGTGGGTATAAGCTCTTTGTCTTTAATCGTAAGTGCTTTTTTGATTTTAAATAATGCAAACGCTCAAGGCTTGGAAGCAAAGGCTTTTTTAGCTACTTTAAACAATGATATTATCTCTTTTTATGCTTCTTTAGTGATTTTGTGTTTTTCATTTTTGTATCTTTTAATGCAAAAAGAAGAAAAGCAGGGTGAATTTTATGCCTTATTTTTGTTTATGATAGCCTCTTTGCTTTTGATGGTTTCAAGTTCGAATTTGGTGCTTATTTTTATAGGACTTGAAAGCTCTTCTTTGGCACTTTATACTTTAATAGCTATGCGTGGCAGTGCTAATGCCATTTCTAGTGCGATAAAGTATTTTAGCGTTGCGGCTGTGGGGGCTGGATTTTTTGCTGTGGGCGTGGCTTTGATTTATTTAAAAACAGGGACTTTAGACTTAGGCTCAACTTTGGCATTGAAAAATGAATTTCAAAAAGACCCCTTGCTTTTAGGTGGGGGAGTGATGATTTTTGTGCTTTGTGCGATTAAGCTTTCTTTAGTGCCTTTTCATTTTTGGCTTAAGGATGTGTATTACGGTGCACATACGAATTTAGTGGCTTTTATCTCCATAGTGCCAAAGGTTGCTATTTTAGTCGTGATTATTCGTCTGTTTGATTTTTTAAGCCATACAGGTTTTGAAACTATCATCATAGCTTTAACCCTTTTTTCTATGTTAGCCGCTGCTTTTGCCGCTTTATCTCAAAGCAATATCAAAAAAATGTTAGCTTATAGCTCTGTTGTGCATTCTTCTTTTGTTTTAGTGGCTTGCCTTCCTTTGTTAAAAGAACAAAATTTTGATGGAATTTTACTTGGGATTTTTGGATATTGGATTTTGTTTGCCTTTGCAAATTATGCGGTATTTATGATTTTAAGTTCTTATGAAAATCATTCTTATAAAAGTTTAAATGGGCTTTTACTTAAAAAACCTTTGCTTACTTTTTGTTTGGCTATAAGTGTGCTTTCTTTAGCGGGTATTCCGCCTTTTGGTGGTTTTTGGGCTAAATTTATGGTTTTGAGTGCGGCGATTTTTAACGGCTATTGGTATTTAGCCCTTTTTGTGGCTTTAGCTTCGCTAATAATGCTTTATGCCTATTTAAAAATTCTCATTCATGCTTTATTTATGAAAAACGACAGGATACATCATAATATCCAATTTAGTTTTATGCAAAATTTTATTTTAGTTTTTTGTGTTTGTGTAAGCACCTTTGCTGTTTTGTTAATGTTGTAAGAGTTTTGCTATAATTATTTTTATGAGAATATTATTTTTAGTTTTATTAAGCTTTTTGCAGGTTTTTGCTTTTGAACTTGTTTTGAATACGGGTCGCGAAAATAATCAAGCTTTTGCGGTTTTACATGTAAGCAATGATTTGGAATTTACATGTCAAAAATTTATTACGGAAGCAAAAGTTCATTTTGAATGTGATATTGCAGGCAGGGTCGATAACAAGCTAAAAGACCAAAGTTTTGCCGCTTTTGATTTAAAATTTATGCAAGAAGCTCAAAAAATTAAAATGATTATTTTACCTAAAATGCAAGCTAGAATGTTTGACACTTCTCAAAATATCTATATCGATAAAGAACTTAGCTCATCAAGCTCGCATAAAAGCAAGGTTTTTACTTTTATTTTTACACCTGAATTAGCAAGTGTTAGGGACTATGATGGGCTTGATTTTAACATTAATTTTCCTCACGAAAGTTTGCCTTATGTGGGGGCTTTGGATTTAAATTCCAATCCTGTGATTATCCCCCAAAGTGCTGATATTAACACCTATTTACGCATTAAAAAAGAGTATGATAAGGCTAATTACGAGCAAGTTGCCATCGATGCACAAAATGCCATCAATAGATATCGTGGCAGTATTTTTGCTAGTGAGTTTATACTCTATAAATTAAGAGCGCAAAATAAACTCTATACACAAGACCCAAGTATGCGTAACCAACAAATTTTAGAAAAGATGATTGATGATGCGAAGAATTGGACACGCACTTTTACTAGTGATAAAAATTTCGCTGAAGTTTTACATATTATGTTAAGAACTTATATTGCCCTAGCTCAGCGTGCGGATGTGGAATATGCGATGTCGATTTTAGATAATGAACAGCCAAATAGTTATTTTACTCAATTATCAAAGCTTGATTATGCCGATTATATTTATAATTTAAATGAAAAAGAAAAAGCTGTAAATATTTATGAAAATATTTATTTCAATACCAAAAATTTAGACCTAGCGGCAAGGGCGGCTATGAGTTTAGCAAAAAATTCGCTCTTAAACGGACAAAGCGATAAAGCCATAGAATATGTTAATATCATCTTAAAGGCTAATCCTGAGTATTTTGGAAAAGATATTTCAAGGTCTTTGGAGTTAGCTAATTTGTTTAAACAAAAAGGACAATTCAACCTAAGTGCGAGCATTTATGAAGATGCTTTCGTCAAAATGTCCAAACTAGACCCTAATTACGAAGAAGCTTTGAAAAATTTAGCCTTGACTTTATCACATACTGCAAGGGCTAATGAAGCTAAGAAATATTTGGATTTGTATATGGATGATTATTTAGATGGTAAATATTTAGATGAAATCAAAAAGGCAAGTGATGAGGTCTTTTTTGCTGTGGGCGATAATAATGCTAGCTTTTTACATCAACGCTATAAAAGCTTAATGCAAGAGTATGAAAATAAGGATGAAAACATTGCAAATAGGGCATTAGAAGAGGATGTGGCACTTTATTATAAAGAAGGAAATTTCTCAGCCGTTTTAGCCTATAAGGATAGCATAGAGAGTAAAAAACTTCCAAAGGCTACGCAATTTTTAGAAAAAGCAGCGATAGATGATTTAAAAAATGCCATAAAAAGCGATAATTGCATAGAAGCTGCAAATGTTTTTATGCGTTTTAACGCCTATGATATAGGTCAAAAAATTGACAATAAAAAACAAATGTTAGCTTGTCTTGTGCGAACTTCGAATGTCGAACAAGCCCTAGCTTACATAGATAAAAATTATGATGAAGATTCTATATTCTATGGTCTTCAAAAAGCTTCCATACTTTTTGACAATAAACAATACTCCCAAGTGATTAACATTTCTAAAGCAATAGCAAATTCTAGGATTTTAAAAAACGAAGATGAGAATTTTAGGGCTTATTATTTGCAATTCTTGTCTTTATTACGTTTAAATGAATACAATGAAGCTATCAAAATTTTACAAATTTTAGAAAGTTTTCCTATGAATTTCACTATGGTTGAAGCTTATGATACCTTGCTTTCTTATGCTAATGACCATAATATGCAAACGACGATACTCACTTACGCCCCTAAGGCTATTGATTATCAAAATTTTAAGGGTATCAATCTTTTCAGCCCGAATTTAGAATTTATGTATTTGGATACTTTGGCTAAACTTGATAAAAATGAAGAAAGTTTGGCTGTTTTAACTGATTTGCTAAAACTTAAGCTCTCAGACGACGATAGGGCAAGAGCCTTATATATCCAAGCTTTAACTTATGAAAGAATGGAAAATACCCAAGCCCTAAAAGAAACTTTAAAACAATGCCTTGAAATCAAAGGGAGTTCAAATTGGAAAAATTTATGCGAGAGCAAAAATCAAATTTTAAATCAATGAAATTTTTCAAACAATAATACTAGCCTTTTAGGCTAGTATTATTAAAACTTCTTCTTCTTCACATCTTCAAGTATATTACTTGCTATATCACTAACTGTATTAGAAATAACAGCACTCTCATTAGCAATTTCAACATTATCCTTAGTGGTTTGGTCTATTTGAGCTACACTTTCATTGATTTGAGTAATACCTGCTGTTTGTTCTTTAATACTTTCTGCCATATCATTG